>DASRDS010000404.1:0-41337 GCA_035652495.1 Gemmatimonadaceae bacterium | reverse complement strand
GGCGCTATCGCCAGATGATCGAGCACGACGGCCTCCCTCTCTTAGGCTTCGACCAAGAGCTCTGGTCTCGCCTCGGCGACTACTCCTCCTGGACCTCGCGCGACGCGCTCGACATGTACCGCCTCCTGCGCCTAGCGAACGACGCTCTACTGTCGCGTCTCACCGCCGCCGAGTGGGAGCGCTCCGGCAATCACGCCGAGCGCGGCCCGATCACAGTGCGCTCACTCGCCGCGCATATGGCGGGACACGATCGCAATCACATTGAGCAGATCAAGCGAATCCTCGCCGGTGGCGTGTAACGGGCGCCCCCGCTACTTTTCTCTGCTCCCATGGCATCGGGGCCTGTAGCTCAGGTGGTTAGAGCGCACGCCTGATAAGCGTGAGGTCGGTAGTTCAACTCTACCCAGGCCCATTCCTCAAAACTCAATACCTCGCTTAGCGTTACTACGCTTTGCGAGGTTTTGTTTTTTGGTCGCTCAGGCTGTTGGTGTCAAATCTGGTGTCAAATTGCCTAGCGACGTACGAGGCCACCGGCGCGCAGCGTTTGTCTTTGCGCTAACGCAGCGCGTTGCGTCGCTTCGTCGGGCTTCTGGTAGCACTTCAAGATCGTAGCTGGATCCTTCCAGCCGCCCAGGTGCGCGAGATCTTTTAGTGGTATCGCCTTCAGCTCGCTCGCAAACTTTCGCCTGAGTGAGTGCCAGCCGTAACGCTGGCCTTTCGGCAGCTGCGCACGATCGCGCAGTCGTTCGAAAAGGTCGCGCGCCAGATGCCTGGAGCACGGCTTTGTCGCATCGGCTGGCGATGCGAACACCCATGTGTCTCCGATTGCCGCTTGCGCCCGTTGCGCTCGAGATAGTAACTCGACCGCTTCGTCAGACAACGGAGTCTCATGCGCAAATCCGATCTTGTCATTCTCAGCGCGCCACCGGATCATGCCGCGATCAATATCGATATCTGACCAGCGGAGCTTTATCACCGATCCGACCCTGTGTCCTGTCTCGTGCACTAGGGTCAGCATGAGCTCCGCGTTCAGGCCCAAGTTGCGTGCAGCTGAGCGTAATGCCTCGTACTGCTCCGCGGTGAGCACCGAGCGCACCGGGCTATCCTCAGTCGGCAGCGTGAGTCCTTTGAGCGGGTTGCGTTCCAACAGGACGCCACCGCGATCGTCACTGGCCATTGTAGCCCAGTTCAGAACCGCACGGAGAAAGCAGAGATCGTAACCGATCACTCGATCGGCTACGGCCCTACCCTTCCCCGATTTCGTTGGCGCAATCGCTCCGCGGCGTCGGTCGGCAATGAACCGATCCCACTCACGCCGGGATAAAGTACGTGGATCGCGACCGGCTCCGAGGAAACGCAAGAACATCCTCGCGCAGCGCTCGTCATGCCGGCGCTTGCTGTCGCCCTTCTGTGGGCTGACTTCCCGTCCGTAGATGTCAAACAGCACCTGCAACGTGACCGCCTCTGGCTTTGACTCGACCGGCGCGCTCAGAAATCGCGCGGCGACCTCGTCTGCCTTCGCTCTGGCCACTTCTCGTGTGCATTGGCCCAGCGACACGCGCTTGGGCCTCTGTGCTCCGCTTTCGTCGCGTTCGACGTACTGCAACATCACGTCGCCACGTTCCGCTCGCTCGAACACACGCACACGGTTTCGGCCATAGTGCCCAGCCGAATAACTCCATGCTTGCTTTCTCTTTGTTCGCGCCATCGCTCATTCTCCAGTCTCGGAGTGAACGACAGCCCGGACAATCCGCTCTCGTGCGCCGGGCACGATGGGAGATATCGCATCGCCACGCAAGTGGCATTTCCGCGGCAGCGCGGCGCGCCGGATCCTCGGTGCGCCTGGTCGGCCTGCATTCGATATCTTGCCTTCTCGCACAAGGCGGCCGAGATGATCTGCGCTGTATCCCGATATCTGTGATGCCTCTTCGAGCGTTAGCAGCTCGTCATCGCCGGCGCGGATCGCGCTATCCAGATCAGCGAGCAGCTCATCGCACAGCGTTGCGCCGTCAACACTAGCGCGCAATCGGGCAAACTCATTCCGTTTGGTCCGCCACTTCATTCGCAGCTCATCCAGCGGCGCTGCCGGCGATCGACGATCCATTGTCTCAACGTCCGAGACTGCGTTCGTGCCGGAGTGCCAGTTCGAGCGTGAGACCTTTGAACTTGGCGATGAGCCGCGCCTGGGCGTCGGTGACGAACGTGCGCACCAGTCGCAGTTCCGCGGGCGAAAGCGACGACGCCAGATCACCGATCGTCCGCTCCAGGACCCTTGGGTCCGGCAAGTCCTTGCCGGCGTTTCGCAGCTCTTGGACGTTGCCCCGCGCGCGGTCGCGTGCGATGCCAGCTGCGCGTTGCGCGGTGTCAACCAACTCGCGAGTCAATTCGCCAGTTGAGCGCACATACGACCGTACCGTTTGCTCCGAGGCGCGGTAGTCGTCGAGCGCAGCGCCTAGCTGCGGTGCCTCCGCTCGAGCTGGCCCGGGATCGCGGCGCGTAAGCAGTAGTCCTTGGCGGTCGACCGTCCGGAGATGGCCGAATTGCTCCGGGTGGTCGCGCAGCTCGCGCACAATGGCGTCCTTGCCGCGTTCACGCTCCAAGTCCGTCAGTAACCTCCGGGCCTCCTCTGGATTCTGATATACACGGCTAAGCGCGTGGGTGACTTCGTCGGCGCGGTTGCGCCAGTCGCGTACGGCGCGGTCCAGCTGGTGCGCGTGCTCGGCCGCCTCGCTCGATCGCGTCTCGGCTTCTCCTAAGGCCTTCTCATGACGCGTGGCTTCGTCGTACGACCGGATATCTCGCACGAGACTCCGAACCGCGGGATCGATCTCTCGACTAGGTGCATTAAGTGCTTTGCCTGGATAAGGCGCATCGAATTTCCGTTCCAGGCGGTTTACGGAGAGGTCTGGGGCCACGTGCGAGGCTCTGGCGTGGTACTCGCCGTCGGTGATGACAATTCCCTGCCCCTTGGGCTCGATCCTGAGCCCTCGGTCCGCCAGCCGTTCGGCGAGTTCTTCCCACGACCGTGCCTGACGCAGCTCCGGTACGTGCTGGCGAACCTTCTCCTTGAACAACATCTCGTGTGTCCGCTCTTTTGCGTGCCGCTCGCCGCTGGTTTCGAGCGCGCGTTCGGGTAGCTCGTGGCCGAGTGCTCGATACAGGCGACCCGGCACTTCGCGAAGGCCCAACTCGCGTTCCATGCCTCGTAGTGTCCGCTCGATCTTGGGATAATCCTGCCAGCGTTCCCAGGCGACGCCGGTGTCGGGATGCACGCGGTTGACGACGATATGGACGTGGGCGTGCTCGCGATCGCGGTGGGCGACGAACAGGGCCTGGTGCTCGCGGAGGCCCAGGGTTTCGAGCACACGATCGGCGACGAGCTCCATGCGAGGCCGATTAACCGGATCGTGGGGGTCGAACGCAATCGATAGGTGATAGACGGGCTTCTGAATACGAAGACTCTGCTCCGCAGTTGCCGCCATGAGTCGACCGGCGATCTCCGGATCGTCGATGTCGCACAGGTTGCGGGACGCAATCCAGTCGACACGGTCGTGCTCGCGTCCTGATCGTCCTAATTCGAGGTACCGCATTAGGCCGCCAAAGCTCTTGCCGCTGCTCGTCTTCGCGATCACGCGATCACTTCTCGTGCGGCTCGCCGGCGAGTTGTCGGAGGATAGTCATGTGCAGCTCGAGTGCGGCGTCGAGCTTCGCCTGGGCCGGTAGCATCTCGCGCGCGTGGGCTTCGTGCGCGAGCTGGTTGAGGTTATTGCCGCTCCGTGCCAGCTCTCGCAACACCGCTTTATGGTCAACATTGCGCGCGGCCTTGGGTACGGCGCCGAGGGCGGCTTCGCGGACGAAGCGCGCGACGGTGAGACCGCAGGCCTTAGCACGTTCGGTAACGGTGGCGATCTCGGTTGGGGTCCAGCGGACGAGCTTGGGGATGGTGCGGAGTTCTGACGTCGGAGGTGTCATCGGTCTCTCGTGAGTGGTTGTCTTCCTAGACGGTGCTCGGTCGCAAGGGGTCTAGCCCTCTCAGGAGTCACAGCTGTAGTGATCGCGTTCGATCCGTCTGCGCGGGCGTGATAGACATCCAGCTCCCTACACACCTAACCCCGCGGAAACGGCAAATGCGCAATCGCCTACTTAGATGACACCGCCCGAGCGCTGATTGAGGACACCCGATTGCACGTTGATGTGGAGATAACCCGGCTCGGACACGGGCCATGGACCGGGCCAGGGCGCTGCGGCCAACCCGGGCACCGGCCGCAATGCGCAGTTTGCTGGGAGAGTGCTGACCTGCTCGGCGGCAGCACACGCGCGTTAACGGGGCGCTCGTATGCCGCTGTGGCGCTCGTGCTGGCACCGTTCCAACCTTGGCAACCCGTTTCGTGGCACGGCGCACCTCGGTGGCGCTAGAGATACGCGCGGACGGTGGGTGCGCTGGGCCAGTCCTTTGCTGCTTCGTAGTCCGAGCCGTCGGGCGCGGAGCCCGAGACAGCGCAGCGCCCGGCGGCTCGTGCTAGGACATTCACCTAGACTCGGGAAGGGCGCCAAACCGCCTTGAGCACCTCGGCGAAGCCGGGTGCGAATGGCGGCGAGCAAGGATCAGATAGCGGACGAGGTGCCGAAGGCACGAGACACCGCTATCGATCCTCTTGCTCGCACTGCAAATGACAACGGCAATGGCCGGCGTCGTGGCGCCAAGCGATATCGCTCCGTTCCGCAACAAGGTTCGGGCGCCACGCGGGGAGCCGACGCTAGGACCTCGAGTGCTAGGACCTGCGCGAACGTGTGGGCGACTCGACGACCAGCGGCATGCGCTCAAGGTCGGCGAACGGGATCTCGTAGAACAGGCCACCGCGCTCGGGCCTGCCGATCACTGAATCATCGAGGGTATACCATTCGATGGATCCGGGCCATTCCTCTGCTGCGGTCCAGGTGATGGCTTTGGACCGCACGCCATCGGGCGCGGCTCGACCGAGGTAGGTGTGCCTGTCCAGCCAGAGTTGAAATTCTTCGCCAGCAGCAATTCGATCGCGATGGCGTTCCAACGTTCGAGCCAGAGCGCGAATCGCCCGCTTGCGCTCTAAGGGCGCCATTCCGGTCGTAGACACCCTGCACCTCCGAAGTTGAGTGTATTGGCACATACGATATTGTACTCTACGTGCCAATAGTGTAAGAAGCAACTCGGTGGGAGATTTGGCCAGCGGCGCGCCTTGTTCAGTCCGGTAGGCCGGCTATACGATAGGCGCATACCTCCTCCTTACCGAGAGCGCAGGGTGGTACGACTGCGGGTGGCGGAATTACTACGACAGCGCGGACTGAAGCCGTACGACCTGATCACGGGAGCGGGGTTCAGCCCGCACGCGAGCTATAAGCTCGCCAGCGAGGATGGTCGGTTCGAGCGAATTGGTGCCGATACGATTGACCGCCTTTGTACCTTCTTCCGCGTTGCTCCAGGCGACCTGTTTGAGCGTACACCCGAGGTGGCCACCGAGCGGCGGAAGAATGTGAGACGATAGCGTTGCCGGGCTTCGAGGCCGTAGGGGTGATGTTCTCACCATGTACTTCCGATAAGGCCCGGTTTTGAGATTCCGAACTCTCGTATCGCTCGAGAGCGATTCCAACGACGGGCCTAGTCTTACTGCCCGCGGCCCTTCCAAGTGCGCTCACAGACACGCGCCTGGCGCCACAGCCGCTTCTGTAATGCGCGCTCACCGTGGCTTCCCTGAACCGGAGCGGAAGAATGGATTACGGCCAGCTCAAAGAGGAGATCAAGACCATCGCGGATATTGCCTCGAGCGTTCCAGAACGATTCAGAGACAAGTGCTTCGAGGCGTTATTGCAGCACTTGCTCGCTGACGATGTCAGCGCGCCAGCAGTCAATGGTCAGCCAGTCGACAAAGGATTCGCTCCCGTAGAGAAAAACCTCACAGAGAAGAAAGCCCGTCAGGGTTCGCAGAAACCGAAGTTACCCGCACAGGTTCGGGTCTTTCTTCAGAAGACGGGGGTTACAGAGCAACAGCTGTGGACGGTGGTCACCATTGAGGACGACGAGGTGCATTTCCTAAAGGAGCCTTCGCCTAAAAAAATCGCACAAGGTCAATTGGAGTGGGCACTACTGCTCGCTCTCAAGACAGGGTTGACAACAGGTACGCTTGCCACCGACCCGGAAGAAGTACGGTCTATTTGCCAAGACAAGGGATTCTACGACATAGCCAACTTTACAAGAAATTTTAGGAACGCAGCTAAGTACTTTAAGGCGGGACTTGTCTCTCAAGGCGATCCTCAGACTCTGTCTAGCGACGGACAGAATGAATTGGGTGCCTTATTAAAGCGCCTGGCCGGAGCTGAGGTGTGAAGCAGCAAATCATCGACGCGCTCGTCACGCAGCGACGTGATCTCGAGGCGCTTCGTAAGACCGTTAGAGATATTCCTGGCGAACAGGTCGGACGAAAGGAGCCCAGGCAGTTTGCGGATGCGATTGCTACGCGTTGGGTCGAAACGCTACGGAGCCCATTGGAGCACAAGTTCAAGCTACCGAGTACGGTGATCAAAGATGTGTCTGACGGGATGAAACGCCTTCATGTCCTCAGCAGACCAAACAACCTGAAGAAATCCTATCTCGACACGATCAAGCGCCTTCTGTACAAGTACGACGATCGCCTGATCCTGCCGCTGAAACAATCTGCTGGCGAAATCACCTCACTCCTCGATCTACAAAAGCTGATCCCTGGACTGAAACCTGAGCAGTCGGAGTATCTCACTGAAGCTGTCAACTGCGCCGGCGCTGGATATCGGCGTGCATCGATAGTCTTGGGTTGGTGCGCGACCATCGATCAAATCCAACGCAAATTCCTGCTACTCGGCCTGGATCAAGTCAACAAGACATCGATCAAATTGAAGGCGCAAACTAGCGGCAAGTACAAGCGTTGGAACAAAGAATTTGGGGTCACAACGTTAGCAGAACTCCAGACGATCTTCGATTCAGACCTCGTAGTTCTCGCCGAAGGGTTGGAGTTGATCGACGGGAACGAAGCGGAGCGCTTAGAGACCTGCTTCCAATACCGCAATCACAGCGCACATCCTGGGCAGGCACCAGTCGAAGATGCGCACTTACTCGCGTTCTTCACCGACATTTCTAAAATCGTCCTCCAAAATCCCAAGTTCGCACTGTGACGGTCGATTGCTCAGCTTGCTGCTGTTTGTCGCTAGCGGACCGTGTTCACGAGGATTCTCATGCATTCCGCGTTCGCCGTAACCGCTGGATGCGTTGTTCAATGTCTGGCGGTCGGATCCTTAAGCCCACCGTTGATAGTCACTTTCAGTTGCTACGGTCGCGTACTCCCAGCGTACAACCCCATACCGATCAGGCTCTCATGCTGAAAATGGCGCCATGGCGCCCGTAGACATTGCGACGTGGGCCAATATCGCCGCTGCGGCAGTTACGGCAGTGGCCACGATTGCGCTCGCGTGGTTTGGCAACGTTCAGATTAGGGAAGCGAAGCGCGACCGCGTCGCCCATTCCGAGGAATTAACTCGCGAGAAGAACGATCGGATTCAGGCAGCGGTGAACACGCTTCGAGCCGAATTGGCCCGCGTTTCACGGCTGAGTGCACGATGGTCTCAAGCAGATCTCGTCGACCTTGCTAGCCGCGGAGGACTACGGCCTCTCGATCTCCAGCCGCCCGATTGGGGTCTTATCGTGAACCTGCTTGGTCAGCTAGGGATGAGTACCGTCACGCTTGCAAGTGTCGCCTACGGCAGCCTGACCGACGCAGGGCTGCGGGCCCACGAGCTAGTATGGATCACCGCAAATCTTCAGGGCGAAACACTCGAGCCATTGGCTGATCCAGTCCTTGCGCGCCAGAGGCAAGCTAAGATTGAGTGGGCTAAGCAGCTTGCTGGAGACATTAAACAAGATCTCACCGATGCGGCGGAAGGGCTCAACGATGCGATCTCGATGGCACCCCAAGTCTCGGAGGTCGGCGAGATACCAGGCCACCTAAAATCTCGAGCGGCCCGACTCCTCCGCGAAGCTGTACTGGAGACGGGATCCGCGGTGAACCCAAGCGCTAGAGAATTGAAAATGACACGGTGCGAAGACTCGCATGATCCCAACAGCTGGGCTTCGGAAATAGGCTGTCACGTTATATTGGCGCGTGGACTTGCATTTCGTTTGGAACGCTGCGAAAGCCTCGGACAACTTCCGCAAGCACGGTGTCACTTTCGTGGAAGCAGCCACCGTGCTTAACGATCCTTTGTCGTTGACCATCCCGGATCCAAAACACTCCATTGGCGAATCCCGCTGGGTTGACATTGGCCGCTCCAGCGCGGGGCGCCTGCTGGTGGTAGTTTACACGGAGACGGAGATCGAGCAGGCGACCGTGGTGCGTCTAATTAGCGCCCGTACTCCCGACCCGGACGAGCGAAGAGTTTATGAAGAAGGGACCTAAGAAGGCGACCACGTCCCCCGATGACGAAATGCGGGATCACTATGACTTCCGGGGCGGAGTACGCGGCAAGCATGCCGCCCAGTTCGCGGCAGGGACGAACGTTGTGCGTCTCGACGACGATGTCGCCGAGGTGTTCCACACCCCGGAGAGCGTCAACGCGGCGCTACGCGTGCTGGCGCAGCTCGTAAAGGCGCAAGCGCACAAGGTGCCTGCCTAGGCCGGCGCAGCCCTACGCGCATCAGGCCGCCGGCTTCGTTGAGGCTGTCGACAGGCTCGTGCCCCGCAGCCAAGCGACTAGAACGATAGCTTGAGCAACTATCGGCACCGACGCGAAAAGATAGCTCAGTACGACCGCGTTCCCTGCGTCATATCCTGCGTAATGGCCGGTGAGGCCGGATATGACCATTTGCCAAAACTGTCCGATGATCCTGATCGAGTTGAGCAACCATGCGCCAGCGAGCGCAAAGGCTGCCCACCATGCGATGCGTCTTGCTGAGCGTAACCCCCACCATACGAGGCGAGCGACGACCATTCCCAGGCCGAGGACAAGAGACGCGGCCATTTCGGCGCGGTGCGGCGGAAAAGGCAGGAAGAGAAACAAGACCAGCGCGGATACGGTGAAGACGCATTCCGCCCAGCGAATCACTCGAACGTAGAAACGAGACACTGGCACTGGATCTGGGAGCGAACGCATGAGACCCACATCATACGAGAGAATTTCAGGCTGAACAATGCTCAAAGATTTGGCCGCGTAGTCGCGTGGTCAGTGGTCGACGGGGGCCCGTTTGGGGCCCGTTTCTGCCGGCAAGTGCCGACATTTCCGTCATGAGAATCGGGCCCGACGCCCGGTTTTCCCTCTGAACGACGCCAAACTATGTGGTGATGTCGTCCCCGAGAACCGAATGGGGTTCGGGGGGTCGACATCCGGTCTGCCTGCGCCAATCGCCAACAAAATTTCTGGCGTCTGGCTCCCCCTCAGCTACGCACCTTAGGTCTAGGGCGCACCCGGGACGGTCACCGGACTGACTTTTCCTGACGCGAGATCCAATCGCCAAACCGACGTGCCGTTGTGGTATATCCGGGAGAACGCCAACGCCGTACCGTCGGGCGACCACACGAGCGGCTCCCGAGGCAATCCCTCTGGTATCGGCCCAAAGCCCCGGGAGTAGGAGTCGTGCTCCCGGTTGACGAACACCACTCGCTCGCCGGAGCCGTCGGGTCGAATGAGATGAATCGTCTCATCGAAATGCGCCTTGGGATCTTCTTCTAGGAACGCAATCCACTGACCGTCAGGACTCCACACCGGGCTATACCCAGTCGCAATAATGCGCGTCGAGCGGCCGCTCGTATCGACAATCGCTATCTGCGCATTCCGGTAGCCGCCTTCCGAACGCAATTTTGCGAACGTGAGGTGGCTTCCATCGGGACTCCAGTTCGGATCTTCAGCACCAAAGTGACCTGGGCGACTCAGCAGACGAAAGTCGCTACCGTCCGGGCGCATGATGTAGATACCGTCTTCGTCATCCGTGCGATTACAGATCCCGTCCATCGCAACACGCCGTCCGTCAGCTGATAGCATTGGGCGTGCGAGATAGACTGTGCACGACGTTGAGAGCGTATCCGCACGGGTCGCGCCGAGCTCGAGACGAACCAGCCGGGAATTGTTGGGGAGCACATGCACGGCATACACGATCCAACGGCTCTCCGGATCAATCGTCAGGCCGTAACTACTCTGGACTGCGTCGCATGTTGGCAATCCGACGGAGACTGGCGTTGCTGTTCCTCGCCCATCCACCGGCACTCGAAAAACACCGGTACCTTGACATGTCGAGGCTGCCATGTCGGCGTAGCTGTAGCCTTCTAGATGAGTGATCAAGAGCTCAGAGGAAGAACGCCATTGCAGCGCTAGATCAACGGGGTCGTAGGTTTCTCGCTTAACCAATTGAGACGCGTTGGTATCGAGTGGACCCTGGTAACGCGCGACAACGACTTGCGCGGCGACGGGATAACTGCTCATGCCCAGAGCCAACGAGAAGGCGAGACGTTTCATTTTTGGCAACCGTAAGCGAGAGGGTACCAGCGTTCTAATAGTCTCCTTTCGGGCTGGAGATCCACACATTCGCTATTGAGGCTACAATTACGATTTATGATTTGACAATGGTTGAGTTCGTTGGTGCTGAATTGGTGTCAAATTGGACCGGCAACCTCCGACATCGCGTCGCCCGGATTGCAGCGGATTGCCGGGCTGTCAGAGTGAAAAGCGGCGCGATGCCGAAGTTGCCTGGGAAGTCAGACGCGCCTGATAAGCGTGAGGTCGGTAGTTCAACTCTACCCAGGCCCATTCTCAAAAACTCAAAGCCTCGCTTGATGTACTGACATCGAGCGAGGTCTTGTTTTTCATCGCAGTGGCTGCACGCGCACAGCCTCACGGTGTAGGGTGTAGCGTCGCGCCAATTCCGAGGCCGCCGCACGCGCGTTGTTTCATTGAACGCAGGACTGGCTGATAGCACAGGTTCACTCCTTAGTCTCCCTAGGCGGCCGGGAACGGCGGCGATGTTCGGCTGCTAACCGGGCGTTGTCAGTTCAGTCGTGCACGCCTTGCCGCCCGGCAATCCGGAAAGCGGCTATGGCTACTCTCCGAAATGGATTCGGGAGCGCAGGTGCCGATCGACTTCCTAGTTGAATTCAGCGGTATCATGCCGCGCGTAATGGCGCTATTTCTGCGGCGCTTACGCCCGGTTGCCCCAGTTGAACCAAAACAGAGTTGATGGCGTCAAGCGTTATCGCGCCGGGTGACGTGATCTCAATACCAATCACGACATCATCGGCACCGAAGTCGATCAGTATGCCCGGAGCTGCTGCCACCGTTCGGACGCTGCGTGCGCCAGCGGGCCGGGGAAGATACAGATACGCGGCGAGGACTTTGCCCTTTCGGAATGTTACCTCGAGATAGCGGTCTCGCATGGTCTTATCGGTCGACTGGGTACGCGGTAACCACGACTAGCAGGGACTCATCTTCGTCCGGTTCGACTATGACTTCCCATGAGCGCCCGGCGTGCTTTGTGTTGACGATAAACCGTCCGGCAATGACATCGGACTGCTAGCTGCCGCTGAATGCAGCATGGTCCTCAGATCGATTTCCGAAAACTGGCGATCCTCCATGCGCTTTTCGAGGTGAGGCGTTAACTCGAGGTCCCAGGTCCACCAGAGCGGCCACGCCACTAGGGCCACCTGAGACGCGGCACCGAGCCGCAGTAGAGGTCAGCCCAATGGAATATAAGAGCGTCGGTCGACCAGCGAATTGACGCTGGGTTGCGTGCCCGTAGCATCCGGCAAACCTTAGAGGTTCTCGATCGCAATATCTAGGTCAGAATTAACTCGGTCCTTTCAGTCGACAAAACGCAGGCGCATGTGCGTTGACATTTCATGCGAGGTGTTTTTCGTTGAGGCTCGCGACAGCATCGTGCCTCGCAACCGGGCGACGAGAACGCTCGCTTGAGCAGCCGTCAGAGCTAACGCGAAGAGATAGCTCAGAACGACCGCGTTCGTGGTTGAGCGACCACGCGCCAGCGAGCGCGAAGGCTGTCCACCACGCGACTCGTTGCGCGGAGCGCAAACCCCACCATACGAAGCCCGCGAGTACGATTCCAAGGCTGAGCGTAAGCGATGCGCTCAGCTCGGCGCGGTCGGGGAGAAAGGCTTGGTCAACGAAATCTTGCGCATACCCCTCGCGCCACCCGGTGAGTCTAATCGTCGCCATGATTATTCTACGCCGATGCGATTGGGAAGCGCAGAGGAGCATGTCAGCGTCGGGATTTGGCCGCGGAAGTCCATGGAGGCGACTGGCGGCGATGTCCTCGTCAGCGTCGCCGTGCGGTGCGACGGGTATGTTGGCGATACGACGCAGTGGGTGTTGCCCCAGGCCTGGGACAAGTTCGTCGCTGAGCTACGAGAACTCGAGCACACACGTCAAGGTCAGGCGGTCCTCGAGACTGATTTTGGCGACGCGTTTCTGCTGCGCCTTTTCTCGACCGATCGCGCCGGCCACATGGCCGTGAGCGGGATGGTCCGGTTCATCAGACGGCAGCAAGACGCCGGAGCGCTCGAGCTGTCGTTCGGTCCCATCGCATTCGATCCGACGACGTTGCCGGAACTCGTTCGAACGGTCGAGAAGGCGTAGAGGAAGGCGCCGGCTACTGCCGCACTACGCGCTGGTGTTTCTCACGCGATCCCACCCGCCCACGATCGCGGAGCCAGGCGTGCCGTCGGGCGTTGCGGGGTGTAGGTCAGAATGAGCGTGCCGCACTCGAACGACACTTTCTCAAGCGGCATCACGGAGTCCTGCGGAACCGAATACCGGATATTCGATACCGCGACGAGCTCGAACTCGTACTCCAGGTATTTCACCGGCGCCGCGCCGCCGGCTTTCATGACGGCGATGTGGGCCGTCGCGTAGGCGAGCCCGGAACAGCAATTCTTGAAGAGGATTGGGCTCGAGCCGTCGTTGCGCTTGGTGATCGTGAAAGTGCCGAAGGTCACTCGGCCCGCGCCGGCATCGGAAGTTTGGGAGCCGATGCTGAGGATTTGGAGACATCGAAGTCGAAGGACTCGATCTCGATCCAGCTTTCGTAGCCCTTCCGAGTCGATTCGCCGGTCACGCCCGCCAGCTTCAGGTACGTATCGAGTGCCGCCGCCATGCCAACCGCGTTCAAGTGCGCATCGAGCGCAGTGGGCCCTTACATGGCCGCGTTCCAGAACCGCGGGACTTCGGGGGCCTCGTAGGTCGCGATGATGACGCCGGTCGAGTTCATCTCGCTCGCCAAAAGCTTCATCGAGCTGGGATGCGCGGTGCCGCCGAAGAGTCGTTTCCCCTTTCCGAGCAGCACCGGAAAGGTCATGAGTAGCAGACGGTCGATGAGGTTGGCATCCCAGAGCTGCGGATGGAGGGTGGAGCTGCCCCACAGCACAATGTCAGGTCCGTCGCCCGCCTTGACCTTCTTCAACTCGTCAATGCTGTGCAGCGCGTGGGTATTGGCCCACGCATACGTCGTCGTGCCGCGCGTCATCACGTACTTGTTCGCCTTCGTGATCACCGGCCCGATCGGATCGCTCGCCGACGCTTGCGGCCAATGGGCGGCCCAGATGTCATACGTCTTGCGCCCGAGCAACACGTCGTTCGGCTTGGCGACGGTGCCGATCAACCGCATGACGGCGGCGCCGGACGTCTGGTCCGAGTACTTCACGGCCCATCCGCCGAGGTCGAAGCCACCGCTCTGGTCTTCTGTTTGGCCGCCAGGCGCTTGCATGACGCCATCGATCGAAACGAACGCAGTCGCGATAATTCTTCTCATGTTGCATAGTATATGACCATGCGCCTCTCATATCTCGTACTCGCCCAGATGGCGATGGCGACGAGCGCCATTGCCCAGGCACCCGCCGCGCACGTCGATGTGCCGACGCAGCCGGCACGCACGGAAGACGTGGCGACCATCGACGGCATCGTGAAGGCCTACTACGACGTCATCACGGGCCCCGCGGGACAGCCGCGCCAGTGGGGGCGCGATCGAACGTTGTATTGGCCCGGCATTCGGTTCTTCTCGGCGGGCGCCAAGAAAGACGGGACGCCGGTGGTGAACGTTCTCACGCATCAGGAGTACGTCGATGCGACGAACGCGGGGTTCGTGAAGAACGGGTTCGATGAGCACGAGATTCATCGCACCATGGATCGCGTCGGCAACATTGCTCATGTGATGAGCACCTACGAGACGCGTCGGATCGCCGGTGGCCCGGTTACCGCCCGCGGCGTGAACAGCATCGATCTCTATTGGGACGGCGCGCGGTGGTGGATCACGGCTGCGTCATGGGACGACGAGCGACCGGGTCAGCCCATTCCAAAGGAGTTGCTCCCGTAAGTAGCTTTTGGACCATGCAAAGATTTGGTCCGGCGGTTGCTCTGGCCGTGTCAATGGTGAGTGCTCCCGTACACGGCCAGGCCGTTCAGTTGTATGAGCAATTTCCCAACAACATCTACGCCAGCCAGCGCTATGTGATCTTTTCGCACGGGTTCATAGCGGAGGGCGACGACCCGAAGCCCATTTCGCCCAAGTTCGGGCTGTACGACTTCCCGGCGCTCAAACAGGCGCTGTTCTTAGGCGGCGGGTTCAATCTCATCGCCGTGCAGCGCAAGAAGAACATGCCGTTCGAGACCCACGTCAGCCAGCTCGAGTCGTGGGTCCACCAGCTCCGCGCGGCGGGCGTGCCGCCGAGCCGGATCACGATCGTCGGGTTCTCTCGTGGCGCGCAAATCACGGCAATGGCATCCAGTCAGCTCGTGGCCGAGGGGATCAACACGGCGCTCCTGGCGATTTGCGCCGATAGTGACTTCGTGGATGACGCCAACAAGCCCGTGAGCTTCGGTGGCAACTTCCTGTCGATCTATGAGACGTCGGACCAATACGGATCCTGCGCCAAGGTCGCCAAACGGAGCCACCTCACTTCTTTCAAAGAAGTGGCGATATCGACCGGCAAGTCGCACGGCGCGTTCTTCGAGCCGCGGTCGGATTGGATCAAGCCGTTGAAGGACTGGATCGCCGAAACGAATCACTGAATCTCCCGCGAATTCATAAGCGAGAGTACGCGTATTGCAGTCGCGCTTCCTGTCATCTCTCGAGGGAGTGCTCGTGCCCAGTACGTCGTCGAACGTCACAGCCATCACAACCGTTACACTGCTCACGATGCTCGCCGCGTGCAGCGACTCCACCAGCCCATCCATGACGCGCGCGGCGCGGATGTCGGAGGCTGTCGCATCAGCGTTTCCGCTGGCGCATGCGACCGTGCACGTTTTGGCAGGCCTCGATGGCATGACGCCGACCGCGATCAACGACTCGGACGAGGTCGTTGGCTACACGGGCGGCCCCGTGGCAAACAGCGCGAACTTTCGGCCGTTCCGTTGGACAGCAGCCAAGGGCGTGACGATGCTGCAGCTGGGCAACAATGCCTGGGCGCAGGCTAACGCTGTCAACGATCATGGTGTCATTGCCGGCACGGGAAGCGTCGAGTATCTCGCCGCGAATCGAGCGGTCGCGTGGCTGCCCGACGGATCAGTTCGGGATCTCCCCTTGTGGCCCGATTCGCTCGATACCGAGGTGGCGCCGAATGGGTGCGCGATCAGCGGTATGAACATCTACGGCGCGATCGTCGGCACCTGCATCGCCCACGGCGCATTCCAAATCGCTACTCAATTCTTCTGGCACAGCCCCGCCACCGGCGCGGGCAATGCCGAGTATACCTCCATCTCAGACGATGGCTGGATCGGCGGTGCCGAGGATGAGGAATACCAGATTGGAACACCATTCATTATCTCGCCGAGCAAACAGGGTATCACACTCAAAGGCCACGACGGCTTGGCCCACAACGGCTCGGCGGTCAACGCGATTACGCATCACGGATGGGCCGCCGGCTACAGCGGGGAGAGCGGCTGTCGGCAAGCCGTCGCGTGGCTCGACCACGCCGGTCAGACGTATCCGGAGTTCCGCATGGGGGTCTGCGGGCAATCCACCGGCATCACCGATGACTGGTACGTGACCGGCACCGCCTCCGACTCGGCGCTCGATGCATCGACCGATTGGGCCTTCGTCTGGTTCCCAGGCCCCGGCACGCAGCGTTTGCCGGGGCTCGGCGGAACCGGCGAGACGAGTACCGCGGTCGCCATCAGCAACACCACGCATCACGTGCTCGGCACCATCACGTCCGGCGGAGCGCGGCACGTCGTGATCTGGGACGTCGGTCCGCGCTCTTGACCCGGACACGCTGAGTAAACATCGTCGCGGAAAAACAAAACGATAGCGCTCTAACCGTCCGTGTCGTTTCGGGGCGCCCTGATGCGATTCGCCGCACTGACTTGGATCGTGACGCAGATCACACGTCGTGTAAGACGCTGCTGGAATTCGACCTAGTCACGTAGAGCCCAGAGGCGGTCTCAGGCGTGAGACCTGCAACGAATCGGTGGAATGCGCCCCGCTGCCGCGGACCGACACGTCCGCGCATACGACGGTTTACGCGGCATCGCCATCGTTCTCGTCCTGCTTCGCCACATTGGCGAAGACCTCCCCGCGCGTCGGTTGGGTGACGTAGTCGATGCGGCGTTGAACGCCGGATGGCTCGGCGTCGATATGTTTTTCGTGCTGTCCGGCTTTCTCATCACCGGCATTCTGCTCGATGCGCGAGGCGATGAGGCGCAGCCGAGTGAAGGGTACTTCCGGCGGTTCTACGCGCGGCGCGCTCTGCGCATTTTCCCACTGTACTATCTCTTCCTCACGGTCACGATATTCATCGCGCGACCGCCGATGCCGCACGGGACGTGGTGGTACTGGAGCTACACGAGCAATGTCCTCATTGCGCGGCACGGATGGCCCGAGGGTCTCTGGGAAACCGGCCACCTCTGGTCACTCGCCGTCGAAGAGCAGTTCTATCTCGTCTGGCCGGCGATCATCGCGTGGACGCCGCGGCGGCGTTTGCCCGCGCTCTGCGTCGCGATCATCGCCGGCGCCATCGCGATGCGCCTCGCGCTCATCCACCAAGGCGCCGCCCTCGGCGCCTACGTAATGACGCCAGCGCGCACCGACACACTCGCCGTCGGCGCCGCGCTCGCGATCGCGCTCCGGAGCGGGCAGCGCATCAAGGACGCGATCGCCCGCGCATCACCCATGATCAGCATCGCGGCGATCGTCGTCCTCGGTGGGCTGTTCGTTACACACCGCTTGGATCACCGACTCACGATCGGCGGTCTCGTGTTCGGCAGCATCGCGACGACACTCCTGACGGCGGTGTGCATCGCCCGCGTCGAAACGACGCCCTGGCTGCGGCGAACGCTCGAGTGGGGGCCGCTCGTGTCCTTCGGCACCTATAGCTACGCGATCTATCTCGTGCAGCTCCCGCTCCGCGGCGGCATCGACTACTGGCTCGGCTCCCGCCTCGCCGCAGGGCCGCCGATGATGGGCCTTGCACTCGAGATGCTGCTACTGGCGGGTGGCTCCTGGTGCATCGCGTGGGTCAGCTGGCGGCTCATCGAGCGGCCCCTCCTGTCACTCAAGCGATACGTCCCGATGCCGCGGGACGGGAGCCCCGTCAAGAAGGCGTTCGACCGTTTGCGATTTGCGGAGTAATATTCGGCTCCTCGACCCCGGGCCATGGCCGACGACCTCCCCTCATTCGAATCCGCCAGCGTGGCCGCCATTCTCACGCAACGTGGCCGTGAGGATCACGCCGCGCTGCTCGACGATCTGGTCGCGATGTTCGCGGAAGTGGTGCCCGGCACCCGAGTGGAACGCACGCTGCTCGGACGGCGCGTCACCGCGATCCACCTGCCCGTCAGCAATCACATCTACGTCTTGAAGCGGGGCGCGGGCGAGTCGCTCGACGCCAGCCGTGGCCAGCGCGTGCGGGGCGTCGTAATTCGCACCGAGCCGATGGAGCTGGGACCGTTTCTGACCGCCCTCGGCCACGCGCTCGACGAGGAGCTCGAGCGCACGGAGCAGGGTCGCGAGGCCGTCCGGCGATGGCTCAAACCCAGGCTCAACACCAAGAACTCAGACTGAACGGAGGACACGTGAGCAGCTATGTGCCCGGCTCCACCGCCAATCTCCCACCGGGGGCGGCGACGCGCCTCAAAGCGATGCGTGGGACCGGCGACCGTCCGAAATTCTTCACGAGCGACTTGTCCATCGACGAGTTTCTGCTCGTCGAACAAGCCGGCTTCGAGGCGCTGGGCCTCGTCCTCGGCTCGTCCATCTACCACGTCGGATTCCAATGGCAGAAGTGGAGCGTCAGCCAGGAACTGCCGGTGCTCACGCAAGCCATGTACGAAGCGCGCGAGCTGGCGATGACGCGCATGGAAGAAGAGGCGGACCTCCTCGGCGCCGACGGCATCGTCGGCGTCCGTCTCGTGTTCAAGGAGTACGCGATGGATGAAGGCGTGCTCGAATTTCAGGCGATCGGCACCGCGATCCGACACCGCGAGCAGCAAGGCAGCCTGCGGACCAAAGACAATCGCCCCTTCACCTCCGACTTGAGCGGCCAGGATCTGTGGAAGCTCATGCGCGGCGGCTATCGGCCCGTCAGTCTCGCCATGGGCGCCTGCGTCTATCACATCGCCCACCTCTCCTTCATGCAGGCGCTGCGGCAAGTCGGGCGAAACAAGGAGATGACGATCTACACCGAGGCGACCTACGCCGCGCGCGAGCTGGCGCTCGAGCGGATGCAAGCCGAGGCGATGGAACGCGGCGGGGTCGGCATCGTTGGCGCGCGCGTGGAAGAGTCGAACTGGGGTTGGGGCGCGAACGCCATCGAGTTCTTCGCCGTCGGCACCGCCGTCGCGCCCATTCCTGGCGCGACCCTCAAGCCAGGACTCGACGCCGTGCAGTCAGTCGTGACGTTCGACGGCACGGCCTAGCGTCGCCTTCATGGTATGACTGGGTCCGCGGGACTTGGTACTACCCTATGACTCGGCGCGGAAGTATTCCAATAGAATGAGATTATTTCTCGTCGGACTGATCGCCGCCGGCGCCGCCGCTGCCGTCGCCGCGCGGACGGCGCCGAATGAGCGCGCGTCCTTTGTGACCACGCTCGGCCGCGATACGGTCGTGATCGAGAGCTTCACGCGATCCAACAATCATATCGACGGCGACATCGTGGTTCGCGTGCCGGGCACCGTGCTCTGCCACTACTCCGCGGATCTGGCGAAAGACGGATCGGCCACGAAAACGGTCGTCGACATCAAACCGCTCGGCACCACCGACGTGAAGGCTCAAAAAATATCGACGACCTACGAGGACGGGGCCGCGAAGATTACGCTCGAGATGCCGGGGCAGGATCCGAAGATGGGCATCAAGATGCTCGACAAAAACGGATTCCCGTTCTTCATGACCGGATTCGGCGCATCCTACGGCCTCTATTCGTCGCTCGGCATGTATGAGATGTTCCTCCCGCGGGTGACGTCCAAGGTGAACGACACGACCGCCGTGAAATCCATCGACATGGCGAGCGCGAACATGGGAACCCGGACGTTCGTCCGCCGCTCACCCACGCAGGTGGCCGTGGATTATTTCGGGGTTGGGTATACGGACCTCACCGTGGACGCGAACGGGCAGATCACCGGAGCCGACGCAACACACGCGACAACCGAAAAAACGGTTACGAGCCGCGCGGACTACATCGACGCCGGGAAGCTCGCCTCGACGTATGCCGCGGCGGACAAGGCTGGTCACGGTATCGGCGCCGCTTCCCCAAACAAGGTGCAGCGCGGTACGCTCGCCGGCCAACAGATCATGGTGACGTTCGGCAGTCCCAAGAAGCGCGGCCGCGATATTCTGGGCAACGTCGTGCCCTACGATCGCGTGTGGCGCACCGGAGCCAACGAAGCCACGGTGCTCGACCTCGGACACGACGCCATGATTGGCGGCGCGGCCGTGCCAGCAGGGACGTACAGCCTCTGGACCCTGCCGGCCAAGGGCGGCACCGTGACCCTCATTATCAATAAGCAGCACGGACAGTGGGGGACCGATTACGATCCCGCTCAGGACCTCGTGCGCGTGCCGATGCAGGTGACCACGGCGTCCTCACCGCAAGAGGATTTCAACATTGCCGTGACCGGATCCGGCAACGCCGATGAGCTTCGCATGAGCTGGGATACGTTCGTATGGACCGTTCCCATCACGGCGAAGTAGCCTTTTTTCGAAACGCCGCTTCGCCCGCGGTCGACACCTGCACCCACTTATCATTGGGCGCGGACTCGGCATCGTAATTGTCGTGCCAGTTCCACCACTTGTACGGTGGCGTCTGCGGATACCCCTCCGGCGAGTCCTCCCACGTCTCCTGGCGGCCGAGTGGCGTGAGGTCGAGGTAGCTCCAGACGGTCCCCATGGCCTCGTCACCGCGATTGTTGATGAAATACGTGCGGAAGATCTGATCGCCATCGCGGAAGAACACGTTGTGGCCGTGCCATTCATCGACGCCGAAATCTTTGTCGAAGCCGTCGGTGATGGTGTACCAGGGAATGTCCCAGCCCATCCGCTCTTTGAGTCGCGCGATGTCCGGCTGCGGCGCGCGGGACACGTACACGAGCGTGGTGTCGCGTTGATTCAGGTGCGACAGATGCGAGACTTGATCGGCCCCGAGTGAGCAGCCGCGGCAGGCGTGCTCGGGCCAGCCGAATACGCCAGGTTCGAAGAATGCCCGATAGACGACGAGCTGTCGTCGGCCCTCGAAGAGATCGAGCAGACTCACCTTCCCTCGAGGTCCGTCGAACTCGTAGCGCTGCTCGACCGCCGTCCATGGCATCCGGCGACGCTGGGCGGCGAGCGCATCGCGGGTGTGGGTGAGCTCCTTCTCCTTGACGAGAAGTTGCTGCCTGGCGGCTTCCCAGGCTTCTGGTGAAACGACCGGTGGTGTCTTCATAAATTCAAGTATATACTTAAATGTTATGGACGTCTACGCCGCTATCGCGGAGCCCAATCGTCGCCGGATGTTGAGTATGTTAGCGGCCCGGGAGCTTCCAGTGGGTGCTCTCGCCGCTGAGTTCGACATTACGTTCCAGGCCGTCTCGCAACACCTGGGTGTGTTGTACGAAGCCGGCTTAGTGACGCGTCGTCGTCAGGGGCGCGAGCGCCTCTACACGGCTAATCCCGAGCCCCTGCGCGAAGTTCACGAGTGGACTGGGCAGTATCAGCGATTTTGGAATGATCGAATCGACCGGCTCAATGCGATGCTGATCAAGCGGCGGCGGAAGAAGACGCGCGCCAGCTGATGGGATCGAGAGCCCTCAAACTGTCGCGCCTCCAGATCCTTAAGTATCGGCGGCGCGTCGGCGCCCTCGACGAGCGCCTGCCGGTGGGCGCGAAGTCACTGCACCGCGCGGCGTGGTGCGGACTTCAGGACTCGATGCCGCGCGCCGCCTTGCTGTCCATGCACGCACGCGTCGAGGGTGTCACGCCCAGGACCTGGGAGCACGCGGGCCTCGTTCAAGTGTGGGGCCCGCGGTTCAGCGCGTATGTCGTGGCCGCGAAAGATCTGGCGGTATTCTCACTTGGGCGGTTGCCGGACGATGCCAAGGGCCGCGCGCGTGCCCACGATACCGCATCGCGACTGCATGCCTTTCTCGACGGGCGCAGAATGCGGAGCAACGAGGCCGGGCATGGGATGGGTGTGCATCCCAACCGGCTCCGTTACGGTGCGGCCACCGGTCGGATCCTTCTGCGATGGGACGGCGCGCACGATGCCATCGTCTGGACGGGTCCAGCGCCGACGACGGATCCGCTCGACGCGCGTGTCGAGCTCGCACGCCGCTATCTCCATGTGTTCGGCCCAACGACCGCCGCGTCGTTCGCGGGCTGGGCCGGCATTCACCCGCGGGCGGCCCGCTCGGCGTTCGACGCGCTCGGTCGAGCGCTGATGCCGGTGTGCACCATCGTGGGCGACGCATGGATGCTCGCTGAGGACGAAGCGATGATGCGGCTCGAGTCAGGACCAGCCGCGCCCGCGCGACTGCTGCCGAGCGGCGATGCGTACTTTCTCTTGTGGGGAAGCGATCGAGCGCTGCTGGTCCCCAATGCCAAGCATCGAGCCGCGCTCTGGACATCACGCGTGTGGCCCGGCGCGGTGCTCGTGAATGGCGAGATCGTCGGCGTGTGGCGACGAGCGGCGGCCGACGTCGCGATCGTGCCCTGGCGCCGGCTCTCATCATCCGAGCGAGAAGTTGTCGAGGCGGAGGCGCTCTCGCTGCCGCTGCCAGGGCTCAACGGTCCGCTGGTCGTCCGCTATTCGAACCAGTAGTCCAGCGTTCCGGTCGTCGCTTTTCCGAACTCGCCCTCGAACCCGCCTTCGCCGCGCAGGCCGGCGAGACCGCCCGTTCCCGATCCGGGTACGACGGACCATTTCGCCGTGATCTTGCCGTTCACGACCGTTTCGGCGCCTTGGAGCACGAAGGTGCCCTCGCGGCCGCCGAGCTTCCCGGTGAACCGTTGCATGCTGACCAGATTGGCGGAATGGTCCGCCCGTTGGATCTGCAGGGCGCGCACGGTCGATTCGCCATCGATATCGCCCGTGAACGTTTCGCTGAGGTTGAGCTCCGTGAGCGCCGGGCTCGCGGATTCGTCGTAGGGTTTCGACTGGGAGTTGTGAACGACGATCTGTGCGGTCGCGTGCACGGGAGCGTCCTCGCGAGGTAAGGACATGCCGAAAACGGCCATCGCGCCGAGCGTGAGGATGTGGAGATGCATAGCCCTCTCCCCATCAATCCTCATACCATCAGAACACGAGGTTCCGGATGATGCGCCACGCACCGTCGCTTTCGCGCCGCCAGACCGTGAGATAGGGGCCACGCGACGTGTGCGTAACACCGGACGTATCCGTGAACGTCATGCCGCCGTGGCCCCATTCGTACACCAGTGAGTCGTTCACGGCTTGAAGACCATCACGCACGATCGCGCCGTCACTGATGCGCTTGACAGCGGTCAACCGGCGACGATACAAGGCGGCGATGCTATCTCGGCCGCGAATGACCGTGCCGGTCGAGGTGACGAACATCCCATCGCGGTCGTACGGCTCGACGATGCGCTCGACGTCGCGCGACCGCATCGCGCCGATCCAATCGGAATCCGCGTGGTCGATCGTTCGCAGCGCGGCCGCGGCTTGGCCACGGGTGACGCTCGCGCCGATCATGAGCCACAGCGCGAGTCGAGCGACGAGGCTAAGCGAGCGCCGCGAGCAGTCGTTCCACATCCGCCATGTCGTTATACACCGACGGCGCGATCCGCATCCAATAGTCGGCGACACGCACGCTCACTTTGGCCGCCTGGAGCTTCTTCGTGATTCCCGCCTCGTCCTTGTGCGCGAACGTGACGATCGTCGACGTACTGTCGAGTGGTGTCTGGGCCTTGAATCCGAGACGCGGCATCTCGGCCTGGAGACGCTGGAGGAGCGGTTGGCGATGCCGCTGGATCGCATCGACGCCGAGCGACTGTATATACGGCAGCGAGACCGCGAGCGCGGCGCGGACGCCGTAGCCCAACGTCCCGAGGTGCGTGTAACTGTCCGTGTCCGTGCCCAATGTGTACGTCAACGGTGTCGGCGTCCGCGGGTCGAGCGGCGATGTGTGAATCGCGAGGTCCGGCGCCGACTCGTAGCTCGCATGCAGACGGGGAAAGACGGAGCCCAACAGGTCCTCGCGGACATACAAGAATGCAAGGCCGAAGTCACCCATGAGCCACTTGTACGACGCGGTCGCCGCGAAGTCCACACCGGTCGCGTGGATGTCGAGCGGCACCGCGCCGACGCCCTGAATGAGATCCGCGTACACGTACGCGCCATGCGCGTGCGCCAGCTCGGCCACGGCCTTCAGGTCGTGCTGAAAGCCGTTGTACATCGAAACGAACGAGACCTCGATCAAGCGCGTGTTCTTGTCGACGACACGCGCCATGTCCTCGAGGTCGATGCGCCCCTCGCGCGGCATCACGATGCGCAGGTCGAGGCCGCGCTTCTGCAACTCGACCAGGTGGACGAGCGCGCCCTCGAAGTGCAGCGCGTCGGTGACGACGTTGCCCTGATTCTTTGCGATGCCGAGCGCCTCGACGACCAGATTCTCGCCGGTGCTCGTGTTCGGGATATAGCCGATCTCGTTTGGCTTCGCGTTGATCAGCGAGGCAAACGCCGCGATCGGGTCGACCGAGCGCGGGGGCGCATCCGGGTGCCCAACGGTCGAACGACGCTCGAGATACCCTCGATACGCGTCCGCCGCCGCGAGCGGCATCGGATGCGTGTAGGCGGCGTTGATGTACGTCCAACCCTCAAACCGAAAATCGGCCTTGCGCGGGAACCCAGCGGGCTCAGGAAAGTCCCACCGACCAGATGCGGCACCAGCCACCACGCCGCCGAGGCTCATCAACATGTCGCGACGATTCATCATGATGCCTCCGCTAGCACGTCGCGAAACACCGGACGATCGACGTTGCCGCCGCTCAAGAATACGGCAACGCGTTTCCCCGCGACTCTCGGACGATCCGCCAGGACCGCGGCCAGACCAATCGCGCCCGCGCCTTCCGCTACGTTATGCGTGTCCGTGAAGTAGTGGCGCATCGCCGCGCGAATGGCGTCTTCTGAGACGGTGACGACTCGCGTGACACCGCGGCGAATAATTTCTACCGAATCAGATACGGGTGCTCGAATCGCCACACCATCCGCAATAGTCTCGGCCGGCGGCGTCGACACCACCTTCCCCGCTTCGAACGAGCGCGCATACGCCGGCAGTTGATCGCTCACGACGCCGACAATCTCCGTGCGCAATCCCAGCGCATCGCGCGCCGCAATGGCGCCGCAGATGCACGAGCCCTGCCCGATCGCGACATACACGGTGTCGAGATCCGGAACCGCACGAAACAATTCCAGACTGGCCGATGCAACGCCTCGCACGAGTTGCGGATGAAAACTGCGCGTCATGTGCAATCCGCGTTCCGCCGCCAAGTGCTCGGCGTGCGCATAGGCCGCCTCGAAATCATTTCCGCACTCGATCAGCTCGGCGCCCAGCGCACGGGTCGCCGCGTTCTTCTCGCGGCTATTGCCGTGCGGGACGACGATCGACATGGGAATGCCGACCTTCCGCGCGGCGAACGCCATGCTTTGCCCGAAATTGCCGCGGGTCGCGGCGATGAGGCCCGGCGGGCGAGGCGACAGGCCGCCAACGTACACCAGCGCCCCGCGTAGCTTGAACGACCCGACGGGCGTATGGTTTTCGTGCTTGACCCACAGGTCGCACCCCGCTCGCGCCGATAAGAGGGGCCAGGAGATTTGCGGGGTCGGCGGCAACGTCGCGTGAACGACCGCGGCGGCTTGCTCGAGGTCGGCGAGCATATACGAACAGTATATAGCCCTCCGCTCTATTGTTGGAGTTGCCGCCGCCGACTCTTGAGATTATCGACGACTTCGGCCAACGACTCCGGCACCGGCGCCGGGTGCCGGGTCAACGCGCGAAGGCCGCGCCGGCTCGCCTCGGCGATGTAGGCGTACTCGTTGAGCCGGTACTTACCGGCGATCTCACCCATGATCCGGTAGTGCTCGACCGCCCGAGCGCCCAGGCCGAGGAGGCCGTAGCCGTCCGCCAGCCGCCAGTGCAGCTCGGCCTGGAGGCGGACCGGCAGCTGCGTCGGATCACCGACGGCCCGGCGATGATGCTCGAACCCCAGCTCGTCCCCATCCTCGGCCGCCAACCGCAGCAGATCGATGGCGGCCTGCGCCCGGGTCTCCTGCTCGACCCCCGTGGCCTCGGCGATGAGAAACGCATCGCGCGCGGCATCGCGGGCGCCCAGCCGCGACAGTGCACACGCCAGATCCTGCAACACACGTTCACGCTGGGCCGCTTCGACGCACGCCTCGAGCGCCATCGAGAAATAGGCGGCCGCCTCTTCGTCCGCGTCCCGCATCAGCGCCACATGGCCCCGGTCATGCGCGGCGCGCGCGAAGGCGTCACGGTGCCCTCCGTCGAGCGCGTCTCGCATGATGGCCTCGAAGATGGCGATCGCGTCCGACACCTGGCCGCGATGGAGCGCCAGGTGACCCTCGCCGTTGCGCAGCCGAAGCTCGGCTCTCGTGTCGCCGGCCGCGCGCGCGAGCGAGCGCCCCTCCCTATAAGCACCGGCCGCCTCCTCAACCTGACCGAGTTGTCGGTGGCAAAACGCCAACCGGCCGTAGACGAGCGGCAGACCCCGGCGGTCGTCCGGCTCGACCGCGTACTGGCAGGCCGTCTCATAGACATCGATCGCGAGCGCCCATTCCGCCCGAGTCTCGAGCAGCAGCCCATAGCCAAAGAGCAACGTGGGAGCCGATGCGACGTCTTCGTTCGAGAACTCGCGCACGATGTCCGTCAATTTGTACAGCACCTCGCGCGTGCGTTCGTCCGACACGGCCTCGATGGCTCGGCGCACGAGCACGACTTCGCGGAACGTCGGACGCGAGCGATCGAGGAGTCGAAGCGTCAGGAGGCCGGCCTGAACCGCCCGCTGTTTCGGCGAATCGTCCGCCAGACCGCCCAGTCGCCTGAAGAACGCGAGATGGGCAACGCCCTTCGGGTTGAATGACGCTGCCGTGTCATCGGCGCGTGCTGGCTCGACCGCCGGCGCTTGATCCGGCGGGGCATCGATCGGTTGCCAGTAGAACTCGATCGTCGCGCCGTGGGCATCACGCGTAATGCGCTGCGCCCGACGATAGCCATTGCAGCACTTCGCGGCATCGTCGGCCGAGACCCATGTGTGATGCTCCACGCCGGAGCAGCGGAAAACGTCCATACACCGATGGCAGGTGTGAAAGCTCGCGGCGAGCTCTCGCGACCGTGATCACCGGCGAACATATGTCGAGGGCCCTCGCCGACCAGATGCGAGAACACCTCATCTCCAGACCGGATCCGTTCCTGCCGCTGCGCTCCCTGCCTCAGCGCGCGCTTTTGCGCTTCGCGGCGGGCCGCCGGACGGACTGGCGCTCGTACACGAACAGCGCCTCCGGCTCGACCTGCAACACGTCGCACAGCGCCTGCAAGACCCCGAGGCTCACGAACTTGACCGCCCCCCGTTCCCGGGCGATGCGATAGAGCGTGGCTTCGGTGAGCCGTCCGCCCGAGTCCCGTGCGACCTCGTACGGGGTCTGATTCCGCTCCTTGAATAACTCCGGAATGCGTAACCGCATTGGGCCGAAGCTATTCCGGAACAAGCGGCGCGGTAGTGCTGAAGTCAATTGCACTCAACCTTGTTAGTATTGGAGGCAGGAGGCAAAATCACCGCTATTTCCACGGAGTGCCTGATGCCGGACCATGTGCCAAAGCGCCGGATCCTACTCACACGCCAACAAGCCGGACGCGCCCTCCATACCCTTCGACAGCGACGCCTGATCAGCCAGGAGAAGCTCGGTCGGATGAGTGGGGTGGATCGTCCCGCGATAGGCAGCATGGAACGGGGGGAGCGTTGGGGGTTGCTCCTGACCTATGACAAACTCCTCGCCGGCCTCGGGGCGACATGGACCGAGCTCGGAGCCGAGCTCGATCGGATAATCGCGAACAAGGGCCCCCGCTCGTAGCTTACGCCCCATGAGGCTCCTCCGGTTGCTCGTGTGGACGGTCACCGGAGTGCTGGCGGTCTATGCCCTGGGAGTGGTCACGTACTACTTCGCGGGCCAGGAGCGGCGTACGGCGAGCGACCCGTCCGACTGCGCCTCGGGAGTCTCCGATCAGTGGGTCCGAGGCGGCCGGGAGTGCCTGCACATTCGGGTCTATCGCGGCGCGGCTCTCGTCACCGACCCCGACCTCATCGTGGTGCTCCATGGGGACCTTGGCGGACCCGGATACATGTACGCCGCCGCCCGGGTGTTGGCTCAGGCCTCGGACAGCGTCATCGCGGTCGGCATGCTGCGCCCGGGATACACCGACGATAGCGGCAATCGATCGAGCGGCGTCAGTGGACGCTGGGTCGGCGACAACTACACGATCCAGGTCGTCGACGCTGTCGCGGCCGCGATCGACACCCTCCGGCACGCGTTCCGGCCCGGTCATGTCATTCTGGTGGGCCATTCCGGCGGCGCCGCCATCACCGCGAACCTGATCGGACGCCACCCGCGCTTGGTGGACGCCGCGGTCCTGGTGTCGTGCCCGTGCGACCTATCCCGGTTCCGACGGCACATGTTCGACGTGCAGCACCAGCCGATCTGGTGGATGCCGGTTCACAGTCTGTCGCCGATGGACCTGGCCGGGGAGGTCGACCCGAGTACCGTGGTCGCGGTCATCGTCGGCGGTTCGGACAATCTGGCCCCTCCGCCGTATAGCCGCGCCTACGCAACCCGCTTGGAAGAGCATCACGTCCCTGTGAAGCTGATCGAGATCCCGGGCGCGTCCCATAATATCCTGCTCGATCCCCGTGTGCTGAACGAGATCAACGCGACGCGGTATCTTATACCGCGTGTTGCGCTTGATCACGCTCGGCGGCCTGGCCCTGACTCGTGACGGCGCGCCATACGCAGGCGCGGCCGCGCAGCGGCGACGCCTCGCTATCCTGGCTGTCCTCGCGGCCTCTGGGACGGCAGGTGTCAGCCGCGACAAGCTCCTCGCGTACTTCTGGCCGGAATCCGGCGAAGATCAGGCCCGTCACGCGCTGAACCAGGCGCTGTTCCAACTGCGCCAGGCCCTGGGCCCCGACTCCATTACATCGGCCGGTACCACGCTCGCCTTGAATCGCGCGGCGGTGACGAGCGACATCGTCGACTTCGAGCAGGCGGCCGCCGACCGCGCGCTGAAGCAAGCGGAGGCCCTCTACCAGGGACCGTTCCTCGATGGGTTCCGGCTCCCCGACGCGCCTGATTTCGAGCGCTGGGTGACCGCCACGCGAGCGCGGTTGGCGCGGATGTGGGATGCGATCCATCACTCGCTGACCGCCGCCGCGGCCCGCCGCGAACCGCCGACTGGCGAATCCCGCCTGCGCGCGCGCATCGAAGAGGTGTCCAATGGTCGGTACGCGTACGAGCGCACGCTGGCCAAAGGCGCCGTGCTCACGACATTGGCGGTGACCGAGGTGCACCAGGGCGTCTCCGTTGCGCTGCACGTCGTGAGCTCCCAAGCGATGGCTCAGGCGCATCCCGACCACTTTGTGCGAATCCTGCGCCGCGTGGGCGCGATCGGCGATCGGCGCGTGTTGCCGGTACTCGACGCCATGGTCACGGAGGATTTCACGTACTTCGTGACGCCGCCATCGGCCGGCCCGACGCTGCGAGATCGTCTCGCTCGTGATCGCGAGCTCACGGTTCCGGATGCGATCGAGCTCGCCAGAGAGCTGGCGGACATCCTCGCGGTCGCGCATCAGCACGGTGTGCGGCACGGCGACCTGAGGCCGAAGCACATTGGACTGTCGACAGACCATGTAGTCGTGAGCGGTTGGTCATTGATCGACGCCCTCGCGCCCGTCGGCGAGGCGGGAGGCGCGTTACATGTGCCCGAGACCGCCGTCACGATCGCCGCACCGGCCTACGCGAGCCCCGAGCAACTGGCCGGCAGTCGGTTGCCAGATGCGAGCAGTGATATGTACAGTCTCGGGTGTGTCATTTTCGAGGCACTCGCCGGCGCGCCGCCGTTTGCGCCGACTCGTGGGCACGCTATTCTTGAACGTAAGCTGACCGAGTCCGCGCCGTCCGTGCGCGACGCCCGAGCGAGCGTTCCTGAGGATCTCGACGCCGTGCTCCGTACCTGTCTCGCCCGTTCACCCGCTGACCGGTACGCATCGAGCGCGGCCCTCGTCGACGCCCTGGCTCAGCTGTCGTGAGCGACCTCCGAGAAGAAGTCCAAGCGTCGCTGGGCTCCCAGTACACGATCGAGCGCGAGCTCGGTGGCGGCGGCATGTCCCGCGTCTTCGCCGCCGTCGAGAATACGCTGGGTCGCTGGGTCGTGGTGAAGGTGCTCGCGCCGGATCTCATGATGGGCGTGAGCGCCGAGCGGTTCCGTCGCGAGATCATGCTCGCCGCGCGGCTGCAGCACCCGAACATTGTCCCGGTTATCGCGGCCGGAGAGGCCGCGGGCCTGCCGTACTTCACCATGCCAATGGTGGAGGGCGAGTCGTTGCGCGCACGCCTGGCCCGCGCGGGCGAGCTGCCGGTCGCCGAGATCGTGCGGATTCTACGCGATATGGCATTGGCGCTGGCCTACGCGCACGAAAACGGCGTCGTGCATCGCGACATCAAGCCCGACAACATTCTGCTCAGCAAGCACCACGCGTTGGTCGCCGACTTCGGCGTCGCCAAGGCGCTGTCGGCATCGACCAAGTCGGGCGAGACCCTAACGTCGATCGGCGTCGCGCTCGGCACGCCGACGTACATGGCCCCCGAACAAGCACTGGCCGATCCGAATCTCGACGGTCGGGCCGACATCTACGCGTTTGGCGTGGTGGCCTACGAGATGTTGGCGGGCAGTCCGCCGTTCACTGGCGCATCGCCGCAGGCTATTCTCGGCGCGCACCGGACCGAACCCGCCTCGCCCGTGACGACGCGTCGGCCGGCCACGCCGGTCGCGCTCGCGGCGCTCGTCATGCGCTGTTTGGAAAAGCGGCCCGCGGACCGTCCGCAGAGCGCCGAAGAAATCGTGACAGCATTGGAGTCGCTGGCGACACCCGCGTCGATCAGCGTCCCGGCGATGCCCCGAGAAAGACTCACCGGATTCTCGGTGACACCGCGCCAGCAGTGGCTGCTCGGCGGCGCCGTCGCCCTCACGGTCGCCATGATCGCCACGGCACTGGTGATCCGCTCGACGCGCACGCCAACGCCCTCGCCCTCGAGACCTGCCGCGCCACCCGCGGCGGTCGCCGTGCCCGCGCCCGCGCCGCGACCGGTGCAGTCCGTCGCCGTGCTACCGTTCACGAACGTCGGCCATGATACAGCGGCCGAGTACTTCGCGGAGGGCATGGCGGACGAGCTGACGACGGCGCTCGGACATGTGCCCGGACTCAAGGTCGCGGCCCGCAGTACCGCGTTCACCTACAAGGGCACCACACTCGGCGCGCAGGACATCGGCCAGAAGCTGCATGTGAGCGATGTGCTCGAAGGCAGCGTGCTGCGGATCGGCGGACGGTTTCGACTGACCGCGCAACTTGTAAGCACGTCGGACGGGCTCGCGGTCTGGAGCGATTCGTACGAGCGGCATGCCGCCGATGTCTTCCAGGTACAAGACGAACTGGCCCGCAACATCGCCGGCGCGTTGAACGCGACGTTGACCGCGTCAGACACCGGCGCGAGCGGAACGGGCCTCGCGCCTCGCGGGACCACCAATCTCGCGGCATACGATCTCTTTCTGCAGGGGCGCTACTTCTTCTCGAACGGCAGCCCGGCATCGTTGCGCCGGGCGGCAAGTCTCTTTCAGCAGGCCATCGCGAAGGATCCGACATTCGCCCGGGCGCACGCGGAGCTGGCGATGAGTTATCTGTTGCTATCGAGATACGGCGGCTCGCACGCGGATTCGGCCGTCGCGATGGGCGAACGGAGCGCGACGAGAGCGCTCGAGCTGGACCCCGAGAACGCCGAGGCGCACCTGGCGCTTGGCGACGTTCGCATTCATCAGTGGCGATGGGCCGAGGCCGAGCGGGAGCTGGATCACAGCCTCGAGCTCGACCCTCAGAATCCGCTCGTGCATCTCTGGCACGCGGATCTCTTTCTGGGACTCGGGCAGGTCGACCAGGCCGTCGACCACGCGAAGATGGCGTACGATCTCGACCCGCTCACGCCCCTCGGCAATCAGACGTTGAGCACCGCGCTCGTCGATGCGCACCGCTACAGCGAGGCGGCGACGACCGCGCGCCACGGCCTTGGGCTCGACTCGACACTTGCCGGGCTCCATACGGCGCTCATGGAGGCCGAGATCCTCGGTGGACAAAAAGACAGCGCCGTCATCGAGGCGGGGCGCGCCTTGCGTGTCGCGCGGCGGGCGCCGGGTGTACGGAGTGCGGCCACGTGGGTGTATGTCGCCGCTGGACGCCAGAACGACGCGACCGATCTCGTGAACGAGATGCGGCGTGGCGTCTCGAACGGTACCGTGCCCGCCCTCGACTACGCCGACGCCCAGCTCGCCCTCGGCAACACCGACTCGGCGCTGGCATGGGTCGAGCGCAGCGTGCGGCGCCACGACGCCGAGCCGGTGTGGGATGGTTTGGGGTGCGACCCGACGTACGATGGCCTGAAACGCGACCCCCGCTTCGTCGCGATCATGCAGCCCACGGGGATGCATGTCTGCCCTGCCCGGAACTAGGCATCCGGCCGGCGATCACGACAATCGCCAGAATGCCGAGTACCGCGGGCGGGGCCGCGTCAGCCATACGATGCAGTGTGATCGAGGCAGACACGGCCCCGCTCATGATGATGACGAGACCGGCGGCGGCCAACGGCGTCAGGCTCGGCCGAATGCGAAGGAGCCCGGGAAGCACGAGACCCAGAGCGCCGGTCACCTCGCACAAGCCAATGAAGCGAATGAGCCCGAGCGGCAGTGGGGCAATCATTGGAGCCAGCGTGGCCGCGGGGGTGATGAGCTTCATTCCGCCGGCAAATACGAAGCCGAGGGCCAGCAGGCCTTGGATCGTCCAGAGAATCACATTCGTGCGCCGCATGGTCGTCTCCGTGAGTAGGGTCTACTAACGCGACGAACGACCTTTCGCGGAATCGACAGGCTACGACAGGATTTCGTCGATCGATCGTAACTCGTTATCCGACAAGGCCAAACGGTCGAGCGCGGCGACGGTGTTGTCGATCTGGGATCCGCGGCTGGCGCCGATGAGGGCCGACGTCACCGTCGGGTGACGAAGGACCCAGGCGATCGCGAGTTGCGCCAGGCTTTGGCCGCGGGCGGCGGCGATAACGTTCAGCCGGGTGATTTGGGTGCGGCGAGCGTCGGTGATCGCCTCGGGTTTCAGGAAGCCGGTGGGCTTCCCGGCTCGCGAGTCCGGCGGGATGTCGTGCAGGTAGCGATCCGTCAGAAGGCCTTGGGCTAGTGGCGAGAAGACTATGCAGCCGAGGCCCAGCTCGCGGAGTGTGTCGAGCAACCCGCTTTCGATGCGACGGTCGAACATGCTGTAGCGCGGCTGATGGATGATGATCGGCGTCCGCAACGACTGGAGTATCGTGAGCGCGGCTTGCGTTTGCGCTGGGTCGTAGTTCGACAGGCCTACGTATAACGCCTTGCCCTGGCGGACAGCCTGGTCCAACGCGAGCATTGTTTCTTCGACTGGCGTCGACGGATCTGGACGGTGCGAGTAGAAAATGTCGACATAGTCGACCCGCATGCGTTGCAGGCTCTGATCGAGACTCGACAACAAGTACTTTCGCGAACCACCATCGCCATACGGACCAGGCCACATGCGATATCCGGCCTTGGTCGAGATGATCATCTCATCGCGATGCTGAGCGAGATCCTCGCGCAGAATGCGGCCGAACGTCTGCTCGGCCGAACCGGGTATTGGGCCGTAGTTATTGGCCAGGTCGAAGTGCGTGATGCCGATGTCGAACGCGTGCAGAACCATCGCTCGGGCCACGTCGAAGGGGTCGACGCTGCCGAAGTTGTGCCACAGGCCGAGGGAGATCGCGGGCAGGTCGACACCGCTGCGGCCTGAGCGCCGGTAGATCATCGCGACAATCGAATTGCTATTACGTCATGCGACGGCACGGTGACGTTCAGGGGCTGCGCCGTTGTCCCGCGATCGGCGTTCGCCCAGAGGTCGCGTATATGATACGTCACCTCGCCGAACCTCGCTTTGCGACCCGAGACAGAGTCGGCGACGGCTTCTTTGCGAAAGTCGAACGAAGCGCTGCGTGGGGAACGCGCACGATTCAAGAGGACCATTGCCCAGGCATCGTGAGACAACGGCTTAAACCACACTTCGAGGCTGTCGGCCGCGGAGTATCGAAACCCCTCGATGCCGAGCGAATCCTGGTCGACCGCGATGACGCCCCGATTGGTGAGAATCGCGGCCGTTTCGGATGACATGTGGCCGATATCGTTGCCGGAGATGAGCGGTGCGGCGAGCATGGCCCACATCGTGAAATGCGCGCGATCTTCGCTGGCCGACATCCCGTTCCCGACCTCCAGCATGTCGGGATCATTCCAATGCCCCGGACCGGCATAGGCCCGCAACGGCACCTGGCTTTCCAGGATCGGCATCACGCCCCACGACACGTAGACGCCGCGCGCGTGGTCGTGTTCCGTGAGACAGTCGAAGCACGGATGGATGTCTGATGTGGTGCGCCAGAGATGCCCGACCGCCGGCGCCCAGAACCACGGCTTATTGCTTCCCCACTCGCAGATGCTGAACACGATCGGCCGCCCGGTCCGATAGAGCGCGTCGCGCATCGTCATATACGCGCCGACCGCGCTCAAGGAATCCGTGTTGCACCAGTCATACTTGAGATAGTCGACGCCCCACCGGGCGTACATCTCGGCGTCCTGATTCTCGTAGCCCCGACTGCCGGGTCGCCCCGCGCACGTCTTCGATCCCGCGTCGGAATAGATGCCGAGCTTGAGGCCTTTCGAGTGGATGTAATCCGCGAGGGCCTTGATACCGGATGGAAAATGCGCCGAGTCCGGCCGGATGAATCCGAGACTGTCGCGCGTGCCGTGCCAGCAGTCGTCGATGTTGACGTACTGATAGCCGGCATCCTTCATCCCACTCGACACCATCGCATCCGCGGTCTCGCGGATCAGCGCCTCGCTCACGTTACAGTGGAACTTGTTCCAGCTGTTCCAACCCATGGGTGGCGTGAGTGCCAGGCCCTCGGTCTTCTGCGCCTGGGCCGTCGCGGCCCAGCACGCGACCGACACGAGCGCGACGATGAGGCGTCTCATGGGCCGACGGTGAATGTGCGAGTGAGGTTGCCGACCATCACGTCGAAGTCTCCTGGCTCGAATGCCGGGGCGAGGTCACCCTTGGTCAGGGTGAACGTAACTCCCTGGGATGCACCTGGGGCAAGATCGATCGCCCTGAACCGCGCCAGACGGCGCATCGCTGGTGTGTTCGTGACTTTCACGCGAACCGTGAGGCCATCGACCTCGAGGTCGCTGTAGGCGAACGTCCTGTACGAGAGGCCAGTGCCACAAGCAAGGGTGTCACGGCGTGCGGTAGAGATCCGGGACGTCGCCTTCGAAGGCGATCAAGGGATCGCGGCGAAAGCGCACGAAGTCTCGCGCGCTGGGACTCCCTGGCCACGGCCCGAAGAAATGATCGGGCCGTGCATTACGCCAGAATGAGAGATACGCGATCCGCCGCGTCTCGGCGTCGGTCTCGAGCCCCGCGAGCAGCGTCCCGGTGAACCAGGTGGAGTCCGGCATGCCGAGCACGCCGGTCTCGGTCAGCGCCGGAATCTTGCCGTGCGCGTCCGCAAGCTCGACGAGCTGGTGCAGCTTTTGCACGAACACGTTGCGCGTGTCCGGCGACTTGATGGTCTTGTAGTCGTCATAGCCCATGATGTCGACATAGGCGTCGCCTGGGTACTGCAGGAGATAATCGCTGGTGGACTCGAACACGTCCGGCGTGTACGCGTAAAGCACATTGTGCACGTGCTTCGTGTCACGCAGATACGATACCGTGAATCGATAGAGCGCGATGTACTCGACGGGCGTCGTATGCCGGCGGCCCCACCAGAACCATCCACCCGTCATCTCATGGAACGGACGGAAAATCACCGGAATGGATTTCCCGTTGACGCGAAAGCCATCGAGATAGTCCGCAAATCGGTCGAGCCACTGCGTGTACTCTTGATGCCGTTCACCACCTGGCAATATGGCGGCGACGGCGCTCGTGGTATCCCATGCGTTGCCACCCGTCACCGGGTTGCTCATGTGCCAGCTGAGCGCGACGACTTCGCCGCGAGAATACCCCTCGAGCGCGAACTGGCGGATCTGATCAAAGGTCACGCCATCGAGATCGGCCGGCAGACCCTTCTCTAGATTCCCGCATTCCCACTCCACGAGCTCGGGATAAGCACCGGCCACATCTTTTACGTCGGAGCGACCCGGTTCATTCTTCCACGTGACGCCATACGCGAGATCATCATGGTGTCCGACCAGAATCTTGCTACCCTCGATTCGTTTCAGACCAGCGAATAACGCTCGGGTTCCATGTGTGGCTTCACGATCCGATGGCCGTGGTTCTTGAAACCGAATCAACGGGCTTTGGTAGAAGCGAATGAAATCGGCCGCACTCGGATCGCCTGGTCGAGGCGTGTAGAAGTGCTGCGGATTGTTGGACCAGACGAGGAGCCAGGCAATACGCCGCGTGATCGAATCCGTGGTGATCGCGCTGAGCAGCGTACCTGTCCACCAATTCGGATCCGGCGTACTATCGACGCCGGTCTCCGTGAGCGCCGGAATCTTGTGTCGCGAATCCGCCATGCCGACGAGATCGTGCAGCCGGCGCACGAACACGTCCCGGGTGTCCGGCGACTTGACGCTGTGATAATCGTCGAACCCTAATACGTCGACGTATGCGTCACCTGGCCACTGCCGCAGATAGTCATCCGGCGAATCGAAGATATCCGTCGAGTAGGCATAGAGAAGGTTGTGAACGCCCTTCACGTCACGGAGATAATGGACCGTGAAGCGCCAGAGCGCGATGAATTGGTCAGGCGTGGTGTGCCGGCGGCCCCACCAGAACCAACCGCCGGTCATCTCATGGAACGGGCGAAAGACAACGGGAACGAGCGTGTCGCCCGCTCGCAGACTCGTGAAGAACGCCGCGGCGGTATCCAGCCATCCCCGGTACGCCGCGTTGAGCGCACCACCCGGTAGGAGTTGCGGGGCTACGACGGTTGTATCATAAAAATTCTTATGCGTGGCCAAATTGTTCATGTGCCACGACATGGTGATCACGCCGCCTTGGCGGTATTCGTCGACGATTCGTTGTCGCAGGGAGTCTGTGCCATCCGGATGCCACCACAAGGATGCGACTTCCCAGCCATACACGGCGGGATACACGCCCATCAGTTCCGGTGCGACCGGATTCTGATGGCCGAATAGCACCGCTTGGCCTTCCTGACGTTGCAGGCTGGCGAACAGGGTTTTCGTTTCCGGCGTCGCCTTCGTATCAATCGGCCCGCCCACCGCGAGCAACAGTGCCAGCGTCAGCATCATCCAGCCGCTCGCTCGGCCGCTCCGGCTGCGCCAGCCCGCGACATGATCTCCAAGCACGCCCGCGCGTTGTGGTACGAGCACTTCCAGAGCCCGGCCTTTTCCATGCCGGACAGCGGCACCCCGTCGCGCGTCACGCGACGATGCCATTCGCCGTGCTGGTGGTCGACGATGTGCGTCTTCGTGAAGAGCCACGTCTCCCAGGCGGCTCGCAAGAACGCCCCCCGGCCGGTCTCCTGGTAAGCATTCACGAACCCCACGATCGCCTCCGCCTGCGGCCACCACTCTTTGTCCGTGTCGACGGTCCCGTTCGCGGTCCGCTCGTAGAAAATGCCACCGCTCCCATCCAGGCCTTCGTCCAGCACCGCGCGCGCGACGCGCATCGCGACCTGCTGCACCATGCCGCGCAACCGCTCGTCTCCGATCACGTCGGCGGCTTCGAGCAGCAGCCAACTGGCCTCGATGTCGTGCCCAAACGAGACGACACTGGATTTGCCATGCCAGTCGCCATCGAAGAAAAGGCCGAGGTGACCGGTCCTGGCGCTCACGATGTGGTCGATGAAGAGGCGCAGCACTTCCTCGATGCGCTTCCAGAGGAGCGCATCAGGCCACACCCGGTAGAGGTTCGTGTACGCCTCGAGGAGATGCAGGTGCGTATTCATGCTCTTTCGCTCGTCCCGATCCTCATCGGAGAGGCGTACATCGTCGAGCCGCACCCAGTTCCGCGTGAACGCCTCCTCGTATCCCCCGTGCTCCGCATCGTGCGCGTGACGCTCGATGAGCTCGAAAAGCCGGACCGCCTCCTGCCGGCTCTCACCGTCGGCGGTCGCGCGATAATGCTCGGCCAGCGCATAGATCGCAAAGGCCTGCGCATACACGTGCTTGCGGTCGTCGAGCGGCGCACCCGCGGCATCGACCGTCCAATAGACGCCGCCATGCGTCGGATCGATCAGATGCGCTCGCATGAACGTCACCGCGCGATCCGCCATCGCGCGATACGCTGGATCGCCGAGCACGCGAGATGCCGCGGCGAAAGTCCAGAGAATTCGAGCATTCAGGATCGCGCCCTTCGGGGCGTCAGGGACGGGTCGATCATCGCCGGTGATCGCGCCGACGAATCCCCCACGCCCCGCATCGACCGCCCGATGCATCCAATAGGGCAGGATGCCGTGCGTCAACTCGTGCTCGAGCTCGGAGCGAAGCGCGAACAGCTGCGGCCGCGCGCTCATGGATGAAGATTCCGGCGAATCAACTCGTAGCGCTGCTCGACGCTGGCCGCGGACCGGAGCGGGTCCGGCGGCGTATGGATCGCGTAGTCGACCAGGCGGTCGACCGTCGACGTCGCGACATGCATCCGCGTGTCGGACGACGCGTAATAGATGAAGAGAGTGCCGTCGTCATCGGCGATCCAGCCGCTCGAGAACACGACATTCGAGACATCGCCGACCCGTTCCTCGCCCTCCGGGGCGATGAGATGGCCTCCGGGCGCGTGCGTCACTCGCCAGGGCTCGGCGAGGTCGGTCATGAAGACGTACAGCACGTAGCGCAATCCGGCCGCCGTATTGCGGACGCCGTGCGCGAGCTGCAGCCAGCCCGCCGGCGTTTTAATCGGCGGCGGCCCCAAGCCGTTCTTGGCTTCTTTTATAGTATGGTACACCTTCGGGTCGACGATCCGTTCGTCGGCGACGACGGCCGCCTCGACATCGTCGGCCAATCCCCACGCAATGCCGGCGCCCGATCCCGTATCAATAAACCCATCCTGCGGACGGGTGTAGAACGCGTACTTGCCGTCGATGAATTCCGGATGCAGGACGACGTTCCGTTGCTGGCTCGAATGCGTTCGCAGATCGGGTAAGCGCTGCCACGAAATCAGGTCATGGGTCCGCGCGATGCCCGCCTGCGCGATCGGGCCGGCGCGCTCCGTACAAAAGACGCCGTAGATCCATCCGTCCTCGTGCCGGGTGAGCCGCATGTCATAGACGTTGACATCAGGCTCGCCGGTCTCGGGGAGGCATACCGGATAATCCCAGAAACGCCAATGATCGATACCGTTCGGGCTTTCGGCGACCGCGAAGAATGATTTTCGGTCCACGCCCTCGACACGAGCGACCATCAGGTAGCGGCCCTCGTGCTTGATGGCGCCGGCGTTGAATACGGCGTTGATTCCGAGGCGCTCGAGCAGCTGCGGGTTCGTCGCCTCTTTCAGATCATAGCGCCAGAAAATCGGCGTGTGCGCTGCCGTCAGTATAGGGTAGCGATAGCGGTCGATCACCCCATCGCCACCGGCGACGCGTTGGTTCGGCCGAGTGACGAGCGCTTCATACGCACTGGACAGTGCGCGCACGCGTGCATCGAACGCTCTCATGTGGCCACCGCCGCCATCTCTGGCTCGTCGACGACGATGGGTTGCGGGTCGGCCGGGAAGTCTTCGATCCGGTCGTACCATGTGAACTTGAGAATGACGGCACTTACCATAATCAGTGACCCGCTGACGGCGAGCGCATGCCAGTCGCGAAGCACCAGGAAGATTCCCGTCGCGGTCAGCGAGGTCTGCCACACGATGCCGACAACAACGTTGAACATGTCACGGCGAAAATTCGTGTTCGCCACGACCCCTGGGTGTCTCAGCATGACGCGATCGTGAACAGGACCCCAGAACCCCCACGGTCGCACGCGCAGATAGAACCGGTCCAGGACCTCGGGATCGTCCGGCGGCGTCATCAGCGTACCGGCAATCGCGCCAATCAAGGAGGCGGCGAGAATGCCGGGGAAGATGTAAATCGGCGCGACATTCTGGACCAACGCCCCCAACATCGCCGCGACGATGCCGGCGAGCATGCCCCAAAAGTAGCCGTAGCTATTGAAGCGCCACCAATACCATTTGAGCAGATTGGAGGCCGTGTAGCCGCCATAGAGCGCCGACACGATCCACTGCACGATGCCGTTCAGCGAGGCCACGAAGAGACCGGTCGCGGTCCCGATGATCACGACGAGAATCGACGTCACGTAGCTCATGCGCACCAACGTGCGCTGATCCGCGCCCGGATTGACGTAGCGCTTGTAGATGTCATTGACGATATACGCGGGCGCCGCGTTGACCGTGGCCGCGTAATTCGACATGAATGCGGCCAAGAGCGCCGCGATCAACAAGCCGAGGAGCCCGGTCGGAATAAAACTCCGCATGGCCAACGGCAGCACCAGATCGAAGTCGACCGGTTTGCGGCTGAAAAATACCAGCGCGAGCACCGTCAACCCGGTGACGAGCATGTACCGCGGCACGATGAGGACGACGTTGACGAACGCGTTCATCTTCGCGGCCTCGCTCGGACTCCGCGTGGACAGAATGCGCTGCATGTCGTAATTCGGAGCGGGACCGGCGGCGGCTTGCAGCAAACCCTTGAACAACATCATCATGAAAAAGGCACCAAACAGGGACCACCCATCGCTGGCGATCCGCTGGCCGACGGCGGGCATGATGTGCGACCAGTCGAGGTCCAGATGCCAGCCGAAGAACGGACTGCGCCAACCATGCGGAATCATCGGATCGAGCATCGCGGGCGAGACCTGCCGCATCACCAACACGCCAACCGCGATGCTCGCGACGGTCAGCAAAGTGAATTGCAGCAGCTCCGTCGACACGACGCTGAACATGCCGCCTTTGACGACGTAGAGCGTCGTGATCGTAATCACGAGACAGCCCCAGAGCTTGACGTTCGTCGCGGGATCGGACGAGAGCTGCCATGGTAAGAACGTGGACGCGAACTTGCCGATCCCGATATACGCGTAGGCCAGGAATCCGATCACGTTGAGCAGGGCGAACACGACCACGATCATGTGCGCCAACCGCGCTCCCCGCCCATCGCCAAACCGAAACCGGATCCACTCGGCGCCGGTCATGACACCCGACCGGCGCAGCCACGTGGACAGAAAGACCATCAGCACGATCTGATTGAAGACCGGCCAGAGCCACGGAACCCAGATGCTCTTGAGGCCGTAGACGAATAACAGGGAGACCAACCACATGGTCCCGCTGATGTCGAACATGCCCGAGGCGTCGGAGACGCCGAGCACGTACCACGGAATGCGATTGCCACCGAGGAAGTAACTCCGGATGCTCCTCGACGCCTTGGTCGAGATCCAGAAGCCGATGACGACCGTCGTCGCGACATACGCGGCGATGATGAGGACGTCGAGGAGGTGTAAAGTCATCCG
>DASRDS010000403.1:0-5125 GCA_035652495.1 Gemmatimonadaceae bacterium | reverse complement strand
GCGTCGAATCCGGCGGCGGCGAGCTACGTGATGATCGTCTCCGAGGTCACCGGGTCTCTCAACACGCCGTTTTCGTTTCAACTGACGCAGTCGCTCGGCGACAGTGCTCCACTTGGCTTTGGCGGGTACTCTCGAATTCGTCCCTCACTCGCGCATCGGTTCTCCGCCCCCAGAAAATCCGCTCGCGAAGCGAGCGTTCAGGGTGTCGAGCACGCGGTGGTTGGCGATGCGGTCACGTACAACGTGCCGATCAACGGATGCGATAGCGCCGTAGTCACCAACGGCCACGTGATGGCCGTTGGTACGCACACGATCGTCGCACAAGACGATGCCGCGTCGGGCGACGGTCTCACATCGTCGGACTTCGCCACGATCGCCGCGAATGTCGACGCGACCGTCTATCCGGTCGACATCGTGCACTTCGGTTCCCCGTCCGACATCGACGGGAATGGCCGAGTGATTCTCTACTACACGTCGCAGGTCTCGACGCTGACCACCGGCGATGCCGCCATCGTCGGCGGGTTCTTCTTCCGCGGCGATCTCTTTCCCACGAGCACCTGCAAGGCGAGCAATCAGGCCGAGATTTTGTATCTCGCGCCGAATGCGCCGGCTGGGGCGATCGCGCATGTGCTCGAGCATCTCATCAACGCCGGCAATCATATTCGCACGAACTCGGACGCGTTCGAGGAGCCGTGGCTTGATGAGGGGTTGGCGCACGCGGCCGAGGATTTCGTCGGTCGTGCCGCCGATGGCTATACCGACATGCAGCGACTGGCGTACACGGATTTGACGAATGGGTCGAGCGCCAACGCGTACACGACGTATTTCCAAGGGAACGTCTCGCGCTACTACTCGAATTGGCTGGCGGCACCGCAGGCGGTTGGCGGCGCGGATACGACCGCCGATACATCGGCCGCCGCGCGCGGCGCCGCGTGGAGTTTGCTGCGCTATACGTTCGATCAGTATGCGAACGGGTCGCCGGCGACGCTCTCGCACGCGCTCGCGGCCGGACCGGCGACTGGCATCTACAACCTCGTGAGCGCGACGGGGACGCCGCTGGACTCGCTGATCAAGGGCTGGCTCGTGGCGAACTACGCGACGGGGTTTGGCGTCGCGGGCGTGGCGCCGCATTACACGTTCACGAGTTACAACTGGCAGGATATCGGGACCGCGATCAGCGGTACGTTCCAACTGTCGCAGACACCGTTCGCGGCGGGGGCGGCGGGGGTCGCCGACAATGTGCAGGCGAACACCGGGTTCTATCTGCAGATGGTCAATCCGGCGCCGACCGGGGCGTTCTCCGTCCGGGTATTAACGCCAACGGGCGCCGTGGTGACCTTGCCAGGCGCCCGCATCTACTTGTTGCGTACACAATAGTTCGGAAAAGCCGGCGCTCGGGATTGAACCGAGGACCTTTCGATTACGAATCGAGTGCTCTACCACTGAGCTACGCCGGCATGCCCTGGCGCGGACTCGAACCGCGACGCCTTGCGGCACCACCCCCTCAAGATGGCGTGTCTACCAATTTCACCACCAGGGCAAAACTTTTTCTCTACTGACGAACTACGGGACTGACGGGGCTCGAACCCGCGACCTCCGGTGTGACAGACCGGCACTCTAACCAGCTGAGCTACAGTCCCTTCCTTTATAGCCCCAACGGGAGTCGAACCCGTCTCTCCACCTTGAAAGGGTGACGTCCTAACCGATAGACCATGGGGCCGGGCTGATAGCGGTAACGGGATTCGAACCCGTGTTTGAGCCTTGAGAGGGCTCCGTCCTAGTCCCCTAGACGATACCGCCGTTTCTGTTCTTGCCCCACAGGCGCGGAGGGACTTGAACCCCCAGCCGCTGGTTTTGGAGACCAGTGCTCTACCAATTGAGCTACGCGCCTAAAGGGTGGCTGATGGGAATTGAACCCACAACCCCCGGAGCCACAGTCCGGTGCTCTAACCAATTGAGCTACAGCCACCATGGAGCGCTAGGCCCTGTCTACGTATTCCCCCGTCTGAGGATTCACCCGAACCTTCTCCCCAGTCTTCACGAACTCCGGCACGTTGATCGTGACGCCGTTCTCGAGCTTGGCGGGCTTCGTCGATGCCGTCTTGGTCGCGCTCTTCATGACCGGCGCCGTCTCCGTGATCTCGAGCGTCAACGAGTTGGGCAGCTGAATGCCGATCGGCCGCCCATTGTAGTACTCGGCCTGAATCCGCATGCCCGGCTGCATCCACTGCGCGGAATCGCCGAGCGACTCCTCATCCATCTCGAGCTGATCGTAGTTCTCGGTGTTCATGAAGTGGTACGTATCGCCACCCTGGTACATGAACTCGAGATCGTGCGTCTCCATCGACGCCCGCTCGACGGAATCCGCCGCGCGGAATCGATGCTCGAACGTCGATCCCGTCCTCAAGTTCTTGAGCTTCGCCTGCACCATGGCGCGCAAGTTCCCCGGGGTGTGGTGTCGGAATTCGATCACCCGCACCGGATCGCCCTCGAACACGAGGACCATGCCGCGCCGGATCTGAGTTGCTGAGAAAGCCATAGCCCACAAAACTATCGGGAATCGGCCGGAATTGGTAGGCGCAAGAGCGGCTGAAGCGCCCGCCACTCCGTCCGAGCGGCGATCCGCGCGCCGGCGACGTTCGGATGCATACCGTCGGCCTGATTCAGCGCTGGATGCCCGGCAACACTGTCGAGCAGAAACGGCAACAACGTCGCTCCCTCGGCCTTCGCACTGGCGGGGTACACGTCATGGAATTCCCGCGTGTACGCCGGGCCGAGATTCGGCGGAGCCTCCATCTGAATCAACGCCAGCTTAGCGGAAGGCCGCTCGGCGTGCACCTTCGCCAAGATGGCTTCGATATTCGCCCGCAGCGAATCCGTATCCAGACCCCGAAGGCCATCATTCGCGCCGGTCTCCAGGACAAACACATCGACTGGGCCGCGCAGCAGCCAGTCAATGCGACGCAGCGCTCCAGCCGACGTCTCGCCGGACAGCCCGGCGTTCACGACATGATACGCCAGGCCGGCCGAGTCGATTTTCGCCTGGATGAGTGCGGGCCATGCATCGTCGGGATCGAGGCCCAGTCCCGCGGTGAGACTCGTGCCAACCATCAAGATGGTGTGTCGCGCCGTCGTGTCGCTGCGCACCGATGTAGTTTGGACCGACGGTGATCGCTCTCGCGAACACGCCGTCAGGACCATCATAAACGCGACCGTTCGTCTCATGCTCGCCGCCCGTTCATTAACCAAAGAATACCAGAGTGGCACGAAAACCCTCACGGTCCTCGATGCCGTTTCGTTCGAGATCCCGCAGGGGACCTTCGTTTCCATCGTCGGCCCGTCCGGCAGCGGAAAGACGACGCTCCTCGGCCTGCTGGCGGGCCTCGATACCCCGTCGAGCGGATCCGTGATCCTTGATGGCGACGACCTGGCCACGCTGGACGAAGATCGCCGCGCGAAGCTCCGTGGCGAAAAAGTCGGGTTCGTCTTCCAGAGTTTCCAACTGATTCCCACGTTGACGGCGTTGGAAAATGTCAGCGTGCCGCTCGAGCTCCGTGGCGCGCGTGAGTCGCAGGCGGCCGAACGCGCCCGTGACGTGCTGGGCCGCGTCGGCTTAGGCGATCGCGTGGGGCATTTTCCGGCCCAGCTCTCGGGCGGCGAACAACAGCGCGTGGCGATCGCGCGGGCATTCGCGAACCAACCGCGCATCCTGTTCGCCGATGAGCCCACCGGCAACCTCGACGCATCGACCGGCCTCCGCATCGTCGAGCTGCTCGAATCGTTGAACGGAGAATCGGGCTCGACGATCGTGCTGGTGACGCACGATCTCGGCCTGGCGGGTCGCGCGCAGCGGATGATTCGCCTGGCCGACGGCCGCGTCGTGCCATGAGTCTCGTCCGCATCGCGTGGCGGGAGAGCCGGACGACTCGTCGCCGGCTTTTCCTGTACATGGGATCGATCGCGTTCGGCGTGGCGGCGTTGGTCGCGATTGATTCCTTTGCCGCGAACGTGACCCAGTCCGTTCGCGAGCAATCGCGCTCGCTGCTGGGCGGTGACCTGTCGCTGACGTCGCGTGGCCCGCTGCCGCCCGCGGCCCACGCGATCATCGACTCCCTTCGCGATAAGGGCGCGCGCGAAGCTCGCGTGACGAGCTTTGCGTCCATGGCGGTCGACCGGCGCACGGGTCAGACGCGATTGGTTCAGGTCCGCGCCATCACGTCGAATTTTCCGCTCTACGGAGCGGTGCTGACTGATCCGTCGAGCGCTTGGGCCACGCTGCGCTCACAAGAATCAGCGGTCGTCGATCCCGCGCTTCTCGTCGCGCTCGATGGTCACGTGGGCGACACGTTGGCGCTCGGCTACGGCCGCTTCGTTATCGCGGGCACTCTGCGAACCGTACCGGGCGACGCGGCTATCGCTGCGGCAATTGGTCCTCGGGTGTTCATCCCCGAGGCTGATCTGGCGCTCACGCAACTTTTGACGTTCGGTAGCCGAGCCGAGTACAAGACCGTGCTCGGTATCACCGCTTCTCCTGCTTTCGAAACGAAACTCAGGGGCCGTTTAGATACGCTCCATGTGCGTATACAAGCGGCGACCGATACCGATACCGGGCTGACCGACGCAGTCAAACGACTCCGCAATTTCCTAGGAGTCGTAGCGTTAGTCTCACTCCTACTCGGTGGCATCGGTGTCGCATCCGGCGTTCGCGCATTCGTCCGACGCAAAGTTGAAACCGTCGCGATTCTCCGATGCCTGGGCGCGACGAGTCGACAGATCCTGCTGATTTATGTCGGCCAGGCGGCAGCGATGGGGCTAGTCGGCGCGGCCGCGGGCGCGCTGCTCGGTGTCGGACTCCAGTTCGGCCTTCCGCTAGCGATTCGCGACTTCCTGCCCGTAGACGTCGACCCGCACCTCGTGCCTGGCGCGATCGGATTCGGGCTCGCGCTCGGCCTGTGGGTCGCGCTGTGGTTCGCGCTCCGACCGCTGCTCGCGCTCGGCTCGATCTCACCCCTTGCCGCACTGCGCCGCGAGTTCGGCGACGAGAAGCTGCGCGAAGGTCGCGCTATCATCCCCGCGCTCATCCTCGCTGGGACAGTCCTCGCGCTCTCCGTGGCCCGCGCGCCCC
>DASRDS010000402.1:0-9378 GCA_035652495.1 Gemmatimonadaceae bacterium | reverse complement strand
GACCTGGCGCGGACCAGACGCGCGCGAGCAGGCCGCCGGCGATCGACCACCCTTCCGGCATATCGTTCTCGATGCCCACGACGATCGATCCGTCGTTCGTCTTCGTTTCGCCGAGGATCTGTTGCGTCGCGCTGTACGCGCGAATTTCGTCCTGTTGAAACGTCGCGGTGAATGCGGGCGTGACGAGTCCACCGGCTCCACGCAGTCCGATCTGCGCCATCTCGCGGAGCGCGCCAGCTTGGACGAACGCGCCAGCGGTCAAGTCGTAGGTGGTCAGTGGGTGACCGTACGACCCGAGCCACAGTCGCCCACCGACATCTTCGTCATACGCCAGTCCAATCGCCGCCCTGCGTCTTGGTCCTCGATCGACGATGGCATCGAACGCGACCGAGTCGCCATGGCCAGAAGGGTTGAGCCATACGGCATCATATCGCTCTGATGCGGTGACCTGAGACAAGCGCTTGGCCAACACCGTCTCATCGAACCGGTGACCGGGCGTCAGATCGAGCGATTGCTCGAGTACGAGCGCTTCGTGACCCGTGACTCGCGTAAGAAGGTTCGGGACAACGATCCCGTATGCCGGGTCACCGTGCGGCAGACACGCCGCGATCGGCTCAAGAATGCGTGAAGCGGTTTTGCGGCCAACGGCGATCGCACGATCGAGATCGGTCGGCGCGAACGCGAGACTGCCGACGTTCGCGACCTGCGACGTGATGCTGATGTCGTCCGGGCCGAGCGAGTCGGCTGGTTGTTCGAACAAAAAGTCGATGAGTCGCCCGCTCAGATCGAGCGGTGAATCGGGATTGACGGTCGAATCACTGCGCGTCAGATCGGACACGATGACGCGCGACGCGCCGGAACGCCGGGCGACCCTCACCGGTACGTTGGCCGCTATGCCACCGTCCACGAGCACATGTCCCTGCATGCGCACGGGATTGAACACGATCGGCACGGAGTAACTCGCGCGGACCGCCTGCGCGAGATCGCCGCGATCGAGGATCACGGGTTGCCGATTGTCGAGATCGGTTGCAACCGCGATGAACGGAATCGGCAGAGAATCGAACCGTCCGCGCGCCAGGAGATCGCCGCGTAACAAGATTGACGAGAGCAATGCGTTGATAGATCCTTGGCGTCGCGCGAGCGTCTCGAGCGTGAATCCCCGGGGACCCTGAACGACCTCGACGATCGGGTGAATGCCGGTCAGCGAGACCGGAATGCGCGAAGGCTGCGACCGAAGAAGCTGCGTCAGGTGCAACGCGCGGGCGATCGAGTCGATCTGTCGGCCGCTGTATCCGCTCGCGTACAGGGCGCCCACGATCGCGCCCATAGACGTGCCGACGACCAGATCAGGGCGTATGCGCAGGCTATCCAGGACTTCCAAGACGCCAATGTGCGCCAGAGCTCTCGCGCCACCACCGGACAGCACGAGCGCCACGCGCCCACTTTGGGCGCAGGGCGATTGCGCCCCACAGACGGCGGCGCAAAGCATGAGAGCGGCAATGGTTCGGCGAACCACGCCGTCAAACTAGCCGCGCCTGGCCCGGCCGATCAGACTTGCAGGCGATATCCGACTTTCGAGACCGTCAAGATATGCCGCGGCTCGGCCGGATTGACCTCGAGCCGCTTGCGCAACTCGAAGACGTGGGTATCGACGGTCCGCGTCCCACGCGGATCCTGCCGATGCCACACCTCCACGAGCAGCTCAGCTCGGGACATGACAGCGCCACGCCGCCGGAGCAGCGCCATCAACAGGTCAAAGAGCTTCGGACTCAACGCAACGGGCCGATCACCGCGAGAGACGGTGCGCGTCATCGGATCGACGACGATGTCACTGAACTGTTCGCGGCTCATTGGCATGGGGGAGACCAGCGAGCGGGTGGTGTCGCCGGCTGCGCCAAGCTCTTTCAGAATGCGCAGGCCGTCGCGCTCGGGCACGATCACCTGCAGCGCGATCATCCGGTCATCCACTGAGACTTTCTCAGGCATAGTCACGGGTGGATTGTACCCCATGGTACACCAATCGGCATACCGATTGGGGACGAATCGCGCGCTGCCAGGGGCGATCGACTCCCCGGTCGGGACCACCGCGTAACGGGCTCTGAACCACGTTCGGACGTCACCGCCACTCACTGACGCCCACCCTCTTGACATTTGCCCCTCTGGAATGGCCATTCATCCCCGACTATACCATGGTAACGGCATCAGAGCATACATTCGCCTTCTTAACTACACTCATAGGACCACCCATCAGAGGGAGGTACGACCATGAGACTACGTTTCCGTCTGTCTGTGTTATCCGCCGTGTTGGTCGCGGCGCCACTCGGAGCCCAGCAGCGAGGCGCCATTGTCGGACGGGTGACCGACAAGTCGAGCGCCACCGGCGTGCCGGCCGCCACCGTCATGATCGCGGGCACGACCCGCGGTACCCAAACCGGATCCGACGGTCGATACCGGATCCAGAGTCTGCCGGTCGGCACCGCCGTCGTGCGCGTGTTGCGGCTCGGTTTCGAATCGCAAAATAAGACCGTGACGATCACCGACGGTCAGACCGACACCGTCGACTTCGTCCTCACGCCCTCGGTCGTGACCCTCGACCAGGTCGTCGTGAGCGCCGCGGGCGAGCAGCAACGCCAGCGCGAAACCGGCAACGCCGTCGCGAACATCAGCCCCGACTCGATCGCGCAACCCGCCGTCGCCGACTTCTCGGACATGCTCAACTCGCGCGCGCCGGGCGTCTCGATCGTGCAGCAGTCCGGCACCACCGGCGGCGCGTCAAAGATCCGTATTCGCGGCGCCAACTCGGTGTCGCTGAGCAACGACCCGCTGCTCGTCATCGACGGCAACCGCGTCGACAACAGCACGAACTCGGCGTCCAGCAACCTCTTCACCGGCGGCCAGACCCCGTCGCGCTTCGATGACCTGAACCCGGACGAGATCGAGGATGTGCAGATCTTGAAGGGGCCGGCCGCTTCGGCGCTCTACGGCACCGCGGGATCGAACGGCGTCATTCTCGTCACGACGAAGCATGGCGTGCCAGGCCGCACGAAGTGGAACTCGCACGCGGAGTATGGCTCCGTGCGTACCGCCACGACCTACCCGCCGAACTTCTTCAACAGCGGGATCGCACTCGATAACAACGGCGCGCCGATCGCGGGCGACACCGTTCAGGGCTGCGAGCTGAACCAGCACGGCCTGCCCGGTGGTTGCAACGTCATTCCGTCGAGCGTGATCGCGTTCAGTCCAATGAACACGCTCTCGCCGTTCGTCGCGGGCTACCGCGAGAGCTATGGGATCACGGCGTCCGGCGGCACCGAAAATCTGACGTATTTCCTCGGCGCCGATGACTACAACGAACAGGGTATCTACATCAATAACCGCCAGCGGAGAACGAACCTCCGCGGCAACTTCGGCGCGCAGCTGTCGCCGGTCCTGAACGCCTCGCTGAACGTCGGCTACCTGCAGAGCCGCCTGTCGCTGCCACAAAACGACAACTCGCTCTATGGCGTCATCGGCCTCGCGTTGACCGGCACCGCGTTCAACGATCCGGTCTGCCACGGCTACTTCGCGTGCGTCACACCGGCCAAGGCGAACCTGAACGACGCCGAGTCGGATATCGACCGCTACACGGGAAGCGGCACGATCAACTACCACCCGACCAGTTGGTTCAGCGGCGTCGCGACGGGCGGCATCGACTATGCCGATCGCTTCGACGGCACGTTCGTTCCGGCCGGTGTCCTTCCGGGCTCGCAAGGGTCAGGCTTGGGCGAGGCCGCGCCGGCGCCGTACCAGCTCTACGACTACACGGCGAACTTGAGCGCGATCTTCAAGTTCGACCTGACCCCGTCCATCCACTCGACGACCACCCTCGGCACCCAGTTCGTCGACGAAGCGCGGCGCGGCATCACGGCACAAGGCTTTGGCATCGTGCCGGGCACGGGCAACCTGGGCGGTGCGACCTCGCAATTTGGTGCCACGGAGTCCGACACGGACATCGTCACCTTCGGCGGACTCGGCTCGCAGGAATTCGCCTGGCGCGACAAGATGTTCTTGACGGCGGCCATCCGCGCGGACGAGTCCAGCGCCTTCGGCAAGCCGAACGATCTCATTTGGTACCCGGACTTCAGCGCCTCGTGGGTCATTGGCGAAGAGCCCTGGTTCCCGAAAGTCCCCGGCATGAGCTCCCTCCGCCTCCGTGGCGCTTATGGCGAATCCGGGCAGCGGCCGTCGTTCCTGCAGGCCCAGACATTCCGCAGTCCCGTCGGCCAATCCCGCCAGGGGATCGATGAAGGCGGCTTGACCATTGGTGGATTCGGCTTCTCCAGCCTCAAGCCCGAGATCTCGCGTGAGATCGAAGGCGGATTGGACGCCGGATTCTTCAAGGATCGCGTCAACGTGAACTTCACGGTCTACAACAAGACCACGAGTGACGCGTTGATTCAGGTCCAGGAAGCCCCGGACGTCTGCGGCAACAACGTGGTCGGACTCTGCCAGCTCTTCCAGAACCTGGGCACCGTCAACAACAACGGGTTCGAGCTCGGCATCAGCGGCGTCGTGATCGACACGAAGCCGTTCCGGTTCGACATGACCATCAACGGATCCGAGAACAACAACAAGCTGCTCAAGCTTGGCCTGCCGGCGCCGATCTTCTTCAACGCGGCGATCAACGACAACGTCCAGCAGTTCAGCGAGGGACGCGCGCTCGGCACGTACTACGCGATCCCGTACACGTACAAGGATCTGAACCATGACGGCATCATCGAGCAGAACGAGCTCACGCTGGGCAAGAACCCGGTGTATCTCGGCGGACCGAATCCGAAGGGCGAGTGGACGCTGTCCCCGCAATTCACGATCTTCGGGTTCATCAAGGTGAGCTCCACGTTCGACCGTCGCTATGGCAGCCGGACCCTCAACTTCACCGAAGAGTTCCGCTGCTTCGCGTCGTTCCTGTGCAGCGCGCAGTACAATCCGCGCGCGACGCTGCAGGCGCAGGCGGCCTACGTCGGCGCGGAAAATGGCACCGACTTCGGCTACATCGAGAACAACGCCTTCTGGAAATGGCGTGAGTTGGCGGTGACATTCCTCGTCCCGCAGAAATGGATCCGTCGCACGCCGTTCTCGGAGCTGAACATTCAGCTTGCCGAGCGGAATGTGGCGACCTGGACGAAGTACAGTGGCTACGATCCGGAAATCAACTTCGTCTCGACCGGGTCGAACTTCACGACGGCGGATTTCTTGACTCAGCCGCTCGTTCGCTATCTCACCATGCGCATCAACGTCGGCCTATGAAAAAATATATTGCACTGGGCTTAGGCCTTGTGGCCGTCGCCGCCGCGTGTAATCCGAACGCGGCTTTGCGGCCAAAGGAGAAAGGCGTCGTGACGACCCTCGGCTCGGGATCGCTGGGCGGTCTCTACGTCGGCGCCTTGAGTGACTTCACCGTCGCCTGGTCCGGCGCGGGCGACCAGTCCAACTTCGGCCACGAGGGGAACGTCGGCTTGTCGGCGATCTTCACCGACGAGCTCACGGCGGCCTTCCTCGACGAATTCACGTTCCGCCGCAACCTCGACAACCGCGAGGCGACACCGGCGAACACCCAGCTGGCCGGCATCTTCAACGACCTGTCCGCGTCGCGCCACTCGGCGGAGCAGGCCGCGGCGACGTTCGCGCAATTCGCACCCAATGACGTCGGCCGGGCGGAAATGCTGAACCTGGAAGGCTACACCTACATCATCTTCGCCGAGATGTGGTGCTCGGGTGTGCCGTTCGGTGAGCTGAACCAGACAACGGGCGCCCCGATCTACGGGAATCCGCTCTCCACGGGCGCGATGGACACGATCGCGTTGGCGTTGTTCGACTCGGCCAGCAAGTTCGCCGCGGCTGACACGAATACGTTGATCGCGGGCAATTACGCCACGACCCCCGCCGAGATTCTAGCCATCTCGCAGCTCGGCCGCGCGCGCGTCCTGCTCGACCTGGGGCAGTTCGCCGAGGCGCAGTCGGCTGCCGATTCGGTGAATTCGACATTCCCCGGTCTCAACTACCAGATGGAGAATTCGCTCAATACGGCGCGGCAGTACAACGGCATCTGGAACTACTCCGAGGCCGACGATGCCTGGGGTGTGGTCGACAAGAAAGGCGGCAACGGGCTCAATTTCATTTCGAGCAACGACCCGCGCATTCAGTGGGTCGACGGGCACCAGAACGGCTCACTCGGCGCGACGCCGAGCGGGTTCGACACGATCTACTTCCAGCTCAAGTATCCCACGAAGAGCAGCTCGGCCACGTTGGCCAGCTCGACCGAAGCGACGCTCATCAGCGCCGAGGCGGATCTCAGGGCGGGCCAGGTCGCCTCGTGGGCGAACAAACTCAATTCGCTGCGCGCGAATTCGGGGCTGCCATTGCCAGCGTTGACGGCGGATTCGACGACGCTCGCATCGGACTCGATGCGCGTCGAGGTGCACTTCCGCGAACGCGAGTTCTGGCTCTGGCTGACCGGGACGCGTCTCGGCGACCTCCGCCGGTTGCTCCGCCAGTACAACGGCGGCCAATGGGGCACGCATAACGATTTCCCGCAGGACGAGCCGGGGAACGACATTCGGTTCTCGATTCCGGTCAGCGAGACGAATAACCCGCACTTCAAGCAGTGTCTTGACGTAGGGAACGAGCAGTAACCGAGTGATAGTACGCAGATAAGCGGCGCCCGGATTTCTGGGCGCCGCTTATTTTTTGCGCCCGCGGGGGCTCCCTGCTGCGGCAGCCTTGCCGAGCGCCTTCACCTCATATACCTCATCGAACCGCCGCATAAACGCCGCCACGGCCTCAGGCCTGAGCGGTATGTGATGGCCGATCTTCACATTGCTTGCTCGCCACTCGCCGGGGACGATCTTTTCCTCACGGCCACTGGGCGCGCGCACCACGCGCTCCGCTTCAGGTATTCCGCTGTAGAGATCGTGGTTGAGCTGCCGCAGGAAATCGGTGAGGTCACGGACAAATTTGGATCCCTGTGTACCGCGGCCATTTTCTGCCGTTTCGACTCGCACGTGGCTGGTCGCTAACCGCTGCACCGCGGCGCGACCGGGATCGTCGGAGTAGTCGGCATGCATCGCCGCTTCGATTTCGGCGGGAGTGGTGTGCTCGCCCTCGATCAGGTTCGAATAGAACGAGCTGATGACGCGAACGAGGTCGGCGAGTGCCTCGCGCGTGCCGGTTTAATTGCCGGTTGCTGTTGATGGTCAAAACGTGATCGGACAATAGGTTATGCGATTTCCCACCGTCCGGAACACCGGAAAAATTGCCGGTTGCAATAGCGGTGCTAAAAGCTTGTGAGTTGCGTCGTTCCGGCTGTTGGTGCCGTAACTACCGTAATAGCGGGTCGTCGATGGGTCAGGACAGCCCAGCGTCTCGCCTTTTACCGTTCACGTCTCCGCAATTTTGGCTTCGGCTAACGGCTCACAACCTCACGGTCCAGCAGTCGTAATCCTGGGTGCCGACGCGTTCCTGGCTGCACAGCCCGCCTCGCCAGTGCAGCTGGCGAATGCGTGCTTGGCGGCCGGGTATAGCGCCGCCGTGCCCGCGAGCTGGGGGGATGAGCTCATCGCCGAGGCGGCGCTCAAGAGGATCGCGGCTCGAGGGGATGAGGCGCTGATTTTGTGCTCGTGTCCGAGGGTGGCCGAGCGGATGCGGCGGATGGGGAGTCTGCGGCAGAATCTGTTGCCGTTTGTGTCGCCGCCCGTGGCGGCGGCGCGGTATCTCCGGGCGAGGGCCGGGTTGCAGGGGCTCCATATCACGTATGTCGGAGACTGTCCGGGCGCGGCGGATCCGGCGATCGATCGGTACGCGTCGCCGGCGGCGCTGCTCAAGAGCCTGGCCAAGCGGAATATCAATCCGGCGAGTCAGTCGACGACCATGGACGAGCGCGTGGCGCGCGATGGGCGGCGATTTTATTCGCTGCCGGGTGGGGCGCCGGCGCCGAACTGGGTCTACGCCGAGCGGCGTGGGCAAGGGGTGCTGGAGCCGGAGTCCGCGGATTACATCGCCGAGGTCGCGAATCACGTCGCGAAGCGGGATCGGTGCGTGATCGACGTGGCGACGCGCCTTGGGTGCGCGTGCAGTGGCGCCATTGTGGGGGCGCAGTGGTCACAGGCGCGAGCCGCTATCTCCGCGCTCGAACCCGAGCGCGCGGTGCATGAGGTGCTCGACCATGAGCTGCAGGTCGATGTGGCCGCGATGCTCGAGCCCTGGGCCGGGACGGCGGAGGACGGAACGGCGACGCCAGCGACTTCACTGTCTACGCTCGCCGCGAATTACGATCCGGCGGAAAAGGCACCGCCGGTGCGAGAGCCTCCCTCGTCGCCCGTGCCATTTCCACAGCCGAGACCTCTGCCCCGCAAGAGCGGGCCCTCGGTCGTTTTTTTAGAACCGAAGACGGCGCCGAAGCCCATCGAGCCGAAGACCGGGAACTGGGATGGGGTCGATCGTCGAAAGTGGGATGGCGTCGAGCGCCGGCAGGGATGGGTGAACGGCAAGCCGCCGGCCGCGGTAGAGCAACCGACCGCCGGCCCGCCGCGCACGTCGCGCGCCGTGCCCGTGCGGCAGACGCACACGTTCATTCGCGTGCCGAGCAGCAAGGCCGATCGCATGCAGGTCTGGCTCGTTGCGGTGTTGCTGAGCGTCATCTTCGGATCCACCGCCGCCGTCTTGGCGCTCAAGTTCGTGCCGCAGCTCCGGCCGACCGTGGCGCAACAGGCGCCGGCGCCGACTCCGGCGGACTCCATCGTGCTCTCGGCCAGCGACACGAGTACGGCGCCGCTGCCCGAGAATCCGCTACCAGCGGTGCATCGAGCGCCGGTGGGGCTTGATCCCGCCCAAATGCCAAAATCGCGGCGACGCCAGAATGTGAATCCGGAGGCCGATGCGTCGCGCGACTCGACGGCGGCGACCGTGTACACGCACGGCGCGGCGCCGATTCCGCGCCGCTCGGGCGGCAGCGCCGATCCGCCGCCACCGACGCAAGATCTCTCTATGCGCGACAGCGCCGCACAGCTGCGCGCCGATATCAATGCGCGCCGAAAGCGCGTCGACTCGCTCAACCACGTAGTGGACTCGCTGGGGCGCCCCAAGTAGACGCCCGGCATGCTAGGATGCTTCGGCGCTATGGAGTCGATCGGCTATCGTTCGTGACCGAGTAGCTGCAGCGCCTTGGGTAGCCGATAAAGAAGTCGTTGGACTAACTTCCCGGGCATGATTCGACGACCGCGGCGGTTCGCGGCCGCGCTCGCCGTGAGTCTCGCGATGATCGCGGCCGGTGCGCTTCGGCTCGGGCCCCTGCCGCCTCTCGGGCCGTTCCTGAATCCAGCCACCGGCGTCTGGTCGATCACG
>DASRDS010000401.1:0-10172 GCA_035652495.1 Gemmatimonadaceae bacterium | reverse complement strand
GTCGCCGTCGCGCCCCGGCGTTCGGGACCAGCGATCGCACGAGCGATGCGATAACTGGCGCTTCATTCGGGCTCCAGACTAGTCCGAGCGGTGGTCGCACCGTTGGAAGGCGAGAAATTCGTGCACGGCCGCCAACGCTTCTGGATCGTGAGTCGTGATTCGCACCTTGCCGCCGCGCGGCAAATCGGTAACCGTGTACGTGATCGTGTTGCGTTTCGCGGCCATAGTCGCCGTCCCGGGCACATTGCGCATGTGCACGAACATCGGGGTCGAGAAGTCGCCGCTGCCGAACGTCCGCGCGATCACGTGCAGGTGATGCCGGATCATCGCGATGCCAGCGGAATCATCCACGTTGCGCTCGAGCGCTATTGTGCCGCCATCTGGAAGATCGGTGAAATGGTGGGTAGATGTGTACTGATCGACACCCATGGCCTGCGCGCCGCGTGACTGCATGTTGCGATACGCGGTGTCGTTGCCCGAGGTCACGTCGTGACGCTGCGCCTGGCAAGGCTGCTGTGCGTGGACCCGCGCGACGGTCGCGACGGACAGGGTGGCGATCAGTCCGATTGGCCAAGCGATAGCGCCGCGCATTAGAATGCTCCGGTAAGCTGGACCAGGGCATAGTACGATTGGGCAACCGCAGGCGCTGGGACGAAAGTCTCAACCGACCCTCGTGATCAGCTCCGACTTCCTCGCGCGTGTCCCGCTGGTGGACCAACTCTCCGCGACGGCGCGCGACGCACTGGCCGCTCGGACCAGTATTCGTCGATTCGGTGCCGGCGAAGTCTTGTGGGCCGCGGGGCGACCGATCGAGCATATGCTGCTCGTCATCGAAGGCCAGGTACGTGTCATCCGGGAGGGGACGGGCCGCCAGCACGTCGTTCACACCGAAGGGCCCGGTGGGACGCTGGGAGAAGTCCCGTTCTTCAGTGGTGGCTCGGCGCCCGCGACCGCGATGGCGACGGTGCCGACGCGCTGCCTGGTGCTCACGCGCGACGCGATCGAGGCGGCGATCGCGGCCGACCCGTCTTTCGCCTGGGTGCTGCTTGGACGATTGGCCTCGCGCGTGCGCGAGCTCGTGGATCGGTTGGACCGTGTGACCGTGCAGAGTGCCGCTACACGGCTGGCGGGATTGCTGCTGGCACAAGCAGAGCGAGGTGGCGATACACACGGCGTGGTCACACTCGGCATGACCCAGTCCGCGCTGGCGGCGGAGCTGGGCACCGTACGAGAGGTGGTGGTGCGCGCATTGCGTGCGCTGCGGGAAGGTGGCGTCATTGGCTCAGCGGGGCCGGGCCGTGTCCGGATCCTGGACATCGCCCTACTGCGCCGCGCCGCGATGTGATATGTTATATCGGAACCCGATAGCGGAATCCGATATATGGACGATACCGATCTCTATGCGGGGCTCATTCGGCTGCACATTCTCCACCACGCCGGCCAGGAGTCCATCTTCGGCCAAGGGATGATGGATGAGCTCGGACGGCATGGATATCGGCTCAGTGCGGGTACGCTGTACCCGATCCTTCATGCACTCGAGCGCAAAGGATATTTGCGGTCCTCGGAAAAACAGGTCGGCGGGCGGAGGCGGCGCGTCTACCGGAGCACCCCCGCCGGGGTGGCCGCGCTCGCCGCGGCCAAGCAACGGGTATGGGAGTTGTTCGGCGAACTGTTCGAGCCGCGACGCCCCCGTCGCCGACAGGCATCGCGATGACTGAGTCTGGCGTATCTCGTCGCGCGTTCCTGCACAGCACCCTGGCATCCGGTGCCGGGCTGGTGCTGGGCGGATGCTCGACCCATCATGAGAACACCGGGAAGCCAACCGGCGCCGATTCGACATCCGTGCCGTTACGTCCGGCCGATGTGACCATCCGCATCGCGCCGGTGCTCGTCGAGCTCGCGCCTCACCACATCATCAGCACGATCGGATACAACGGTAGCGTTCCGGCTCCAGTGATCCGGCTCCATGAGGGCCGACCCGTTACCGTGGAATTGATCAACGATACGGACACGCCGGAGCTCGTGCACTGGCATGGGCAACTGATCCCATCGGACATCGATGGCGCGGCAGAGGAGGGGACACCGCCCGTTCCGCCGCGTGGCCAACGTCGCTACACTTTCACGCCGAAGCCGGCCGGGACGCGATGGGTGCATACGCACACCCTGGCCGGAAGCGACCTGCATCGTGGATTGTACACGGGGCAGTTCGGCATCGTCTACATCGAGCCCGCGAACGAGCCAGGGCGATTCGATCGCGAGGTGTTCCTGGCGACGCATGAGTGGGAGCCGTTTCTTGGCGCCGAGGAGATGGGTGGCGATGAAGAGACGTGGCCGCACGGGCCGGTACCAAAGCCCTCGCCACCCGGTCCGAGGCCGAACGGCTATGAGGTCGGCTACCGCTCATTCTCGATCAACGGCAAGTCGCTCGGCAACGGTGAGCCAATACGAGTCAAGCAAGGCGAGCGCGTGATGTTCCGGATTCTGAACGCGAGCGCGACCGAGAACATTCAGCTCGCGCTCGCGGGTCACGAATTTGAGGTCGTGGCGTTGGACGGGAATCCAGTCCCCACACCGAGGACGGTCCACGTACTCGCGCTCGGTGCCGCTGAGCGGATCGATGCCATCGTGACCATGAACAATCCCGGCATCTGGATCCTCGGCACGCCGCACGACGATGATAGGCGAGACGGGATGGGTATTGTAGTGGAATACGCCGGCGCGACAGGGAAGCCGCGCTGGATGGCGCCGCCGAAGGCGCCGTGGGATTACACCATGTTCGGCGCCTCGCGTGCGGTTCCCGGTCCAGACGAGACCATCGCTATGGTATTCGGCAAGATCAACGGCGGTTCGCACGATTTTAATCGCTGGACGATCAATGGCGACCCGTTCGACAAGAGTACGCCGATTCCGATTCGCGCCGGACACCGGTATCGCCTGTCGTTCCGGAATGAGACTGATGACGTCCATCCGGTGCATCTCCACCGCCACTCGTTCGAGTTGGTCAGCATCAACGGCAAGTCGACGGCTGGCATTCTCAAAGACACCGTCGTCGTTCCCGGATTCGGCCTGGTCGAGGTGGATTTCGTCGCCAACAATCCGGGCGACACGCTCTTTCACTGCCACCAGAATCTCCATATGGAGTATGGGTTCATGCGGCTGTTGCGATACGCATGATCGGCGAGCTCGCCGCGTTCTTTCTGATGCTCGGAACCGTCGCATTCGGCGGCCCGGCGGCGCACATCGCGATGATGGAAGAGCACGCCGTACGGCGCCATGGCTGGCTCACGCGTGAAGAGTTCTTGGACTTGCTCGGCGCCGCGAATGTGATTCCCGGCCCGAGCTCGACGGAGCTGGCGATCTTCATTGGATATCGCCGCGCCGGATGGGTCGGTCTCGTCGTCGCCGGTGTCTGCTTCATTCTGCCCGCGTTTCTCCTGGTGACGGGCATCGCGTGGGCGTACCGTCGTTACGGCACGCTGCCGGCCGTCGCGGGCATCTTGTACGGCGTGAAGCCGGTGGTGATCGCGATCGTGGTCCAGGCGCTCCGCAACCTGGCGCCGGCCGCGCTCAAGACGCGGTGGCTGACCGCGGTGGCGATCTGCTCGCTCGTGCTGGCGGCCCTCGGCGTCAGTGTGCTACCCGTGCTCGCCTTCGGCGCGGTGCTCGCCGTGCTGCCGAGACTCGTGCGCGCGACGCGCGCGAAAGCGGCGTGTGTCGTGCCGGCCGTGGCGACTGCCGCCGCCGCGAGCGCTGTACCGTTCGGGCTCTGGCCACTCTTCCTGGTGTTTCTCAAGGTTGGCGCGATCGTGTTCGGCAGCGGATATGTGCTGCTGGTCTTTCTGCAAGGCGATCTCGTCGACCGCCTCCACTGGCTGACATCGCAACAGCTTCTCGATGCTGTCGCGGTCGGGCAGGTCACGCCCGGCCCGGTCTTTACCACTGCCACGTTCGTCGGCTTCGTCCTCGGCGGCCTGCCCGGCGCGGTCGTCGCCACGGTGGGGATCTTCCTGCCATCATTCTGCTATGTCGCCGTGAGCGGTCCGCTCATTCCCGCGCTCCGCCGCTCGCCGATCGCGGGCGCCGCGCTCGACGGCGTCACCGTGGCATCGCTGGCCCTCATGGCGGTGGTCACGATTCAGCTCGGACGCGCCGCGCTGGTGGATGCTGTGACGATCGGCGTGCTGGCAGCGAGCCTCGTTTTGCTCTTCACGTTTCGCATCAACTCCGTCTGGCTCGTGGCCGGCGGCGCGGCGGTCGGTCTCGTCGCCGCCCTGGTCAATCACTGAGCACGGCGGGTCGACTCGAGGCCTCGGGTAATGGCGCTGACCAGAGTCGCAATAAACTTCCGATCGTCCGCCGGCGGCGGATTCTTGCCGACCACCTGGCGAATGAAAACGCGGTGGAAGCATGGCCCGAACAGCAGCAGGGCGATGCTCGCGGGATCGACCCTCGCATCGATGCGGCCAGCCTGCTGCTCTTGGACGATGTAATCGGCGATCAGCGCGAACGCCTCTTTCGGCCCGCGCCCCGGATCGAGTGCTCGATGGCGCTCGAGGAGCGCCGCATCGCCGAGCAGCGATGCGCCGAGGGGAATGAGCTTCTCGGAGAACTGCAGGCAGGCGTGTGCGATCTCGCTGAGGTTCGCTGCCACGGACCGGCCGGCGCGCCGCGCGTGGGAAACGGCGGCATGGAATCGAGGCGCGTTTTCCTCGACGACGGCGAGAACGAGGTTCTCCTTGCTGCCGAAATGCTTGAACAACGTGCCTTCGGCGCAGCCGGCGACCTGGGCGAGCTCCTTCGTCGTCAGACGCGCGAGCCCGCCCGTCTCGAGCAGATGCTGCGCCGCGTCGAGGATCTTCTGGCGGGTGGCGCTCGCGCTCACGCGCGTGGGGAGCGCGTGACCAGGATGCGCCCGGCAAACGAGAGGCCCGCCACCTCGAGGACGAGGAGGATCGCGACGGTGACCTTGAAGGGCAGCGCCCAAGCGTTGGTGCCGACGTCGAACACGTTATTGGGACCGCCGACAACGAAGTGCTCGATACTGCCGATGATGAGACCGATCGCGAACACGGCGACCAGCAGGAGCGATCCGATCCGTGGCCTCCGGGTCCAGCAGAGCGCCACGCCCGCCAGCGTGAGTGCGCCAGCGAAGGTCGCGATCCGCGCGGACTCGGCGAACGGGATGGCCGGATTGAGCTTATCAGCCAGATACAGATGCCAGATCGTGACGGCGAAGTTCGCCACCGCTAGCAGTGACGCGAAGAGCTTCAGGTTCTTCATTGCTTACCCATAGTGAAGTGAGCACTCACTTCACTATACGACACGGAACGCCGGGCGGCAAGGCGGCGGAACGCACCGGGCGCGGCCGTCGGCCGCGCCGGTCAGCGTTGATGAAGACGGATCGAGCAGATATCGTCGCGTTCGCTGGCATGCTACACGATGTTGCGCACCCATATTGTTTGTTATTATGCGTCAGGGATTCCGACGAGCCAGAACAACACGAGCGGGGAATATGTCCTTCAAGGCTATGGTGTGGGTCGTGGCCTCGACCGTACTGGTTGGCCGGTCCGCCGTGGCCCAGACGCGACCCGTTACTGACACGATTCCCGCATCGCGCGACGCGCTCATTGGACTCGCATTCATGGGCACGGCCGCGGCGATGGGGCCGTTCGACGGTCGGATCGCGGTCGCAGCCCAACAGCCTTCGGTTCAGCGGAGCACGATACTGCGAGGCGGTTCCCGCGTGTTCAACGCGCTCGGTGACCCGGGCACGGTTGTGCTCTCGCTCGGGGCGTATGGAGTAGGATGGATCACGCACAATCGCGACATTGCCGCGATCGGGCTTCATGCCACGCAAGCGATCGGGGTCAGCTTCATCGCGGGCGAGATGATGAAGGGAGTGGTGGGCCGGGCGCGGCCGTTCGTCAACATCCATGATAGCGATGACTTCTATTGGGGGCGCGGATTCGGATCAGCGAGGGAGTCTTCCTTTCCGTCGGGTCACGCGTATGCCGCGTTCGCTCTAGCGTCCGTGTTGAGCGCGGAGACGTCACACCGATGGCCGCACGCGGTCAAATGGGTCGCGCCGCTCGCCTACACGCTCGCCACGTGCGTCGGCCTCGCGAGGATTCAGACGAATCAACATTGGGCGAGCGATGTGATCGCCGGCGCCGGTCTCGGTACCGCGTCAGGGCTTCTCGTGGTGCACTTCAATGAAGCGCATGACGACAACTTCCTGGAGCGCACGTTCCTGCCGAGTCCCTAGCACGGCCTTCTATGTTCATGGTGTCGGGCCCGAGACAGCGACACTAGCCGCGGGTTGGCAGTCACGGCATCGCTATGTAGCAGTCGATCGCTTGCGTCAACTAGTGGGCTTGTTGCCGGTGGTGGATCCCACGGTAAGACACGTTCTCGGTGGACGGCTCGAAAGGTTGGTCCGCGAGGCGATTTCTTAGGAACGACCGTTGGGTCGCTGAGGGAGCGCCTGGTTTGTAACCGGGTCAGGGGTCGATCCCCGCCGTTCCATGTCGACGCTCTGCTGCAAATTCAATCGAAGTCGCCTAATATGGCGAGTATGAAATCACAGACCCTGATACTCGCCGGCGCTGGCCTCCTCATGGGAACGGCCCGCGGTGCCACCGCGCAAGCCGATCGCGCGCGTGTCGTGACCGCCGTGGATTCGATCGCGCAGGCCGCGCTTGGCGGCGGACACGCCGCCGGACTCTCTATCGCCGTCGTGCGCGGCGGCGATACCCTGGTGCTCCGCGGTTACGGGAAGGCGAGCCTCGAGCTGAGCGTGCCCACGCCGGATCGTGCCGTCTACGAGATCGGGTCGGTCACGAAGCAATTCACCTCGGCGGCGATCCTGCAACTCGCGGACGAGCACAAGCTGTCGCTCGATGATGACTTGACCAAGTACTTTCCGACCTATCCGATGCATGGTCATCGGGTCACGATCCGACGACTCATGGATCACACGTCGGGCATCCACGGCTACACCGAAATGCCGGCGTTCGGCCGTCTCATGGCGCGATCGCTCCCGAAAGACTCGCTCGTGGCGATGTTCAGTGGCCAGCCCTTCGACTTCGCGCCCGGCGACGCGATGTCGTACAGCAACTCGGCCTACTTCCTCCTCGGCCTCATCATCGAGAAGGTCAGCGGCCAGACTTACGCGCACTACCTCGCGCAACACGAGTTCCAACCCGCCGGCATGCGCGACACGCGATACTGTAGCAACTCGGACGTGATCCAAAACCGTGTGTCCGGATACGATGTCGTTGGGGACACGATCCGGCCGGCGCAGTATATCGACATGATATGGCCATACTCCGCCGGGGCGCTCTGCTCGACGGTGGGCGACCTCGTTGCTTGGGTGCGCGCATTGCACACCGGGCGGATGCTCTCGCCGAGCGCGTATCATGAGATGATTACGCCGGCAGCGCTCAATGATGGCGCGGTGATCCGCTACGCCAAAGGCTTGGCGATCGATTCCCTCGACGGCCACCGACGTATCAGCCATGGCGGTGGTATTCCCGGATTCTTGAGCACGGTCCAGTATTTTCCCGACGACAGTCTCATCGTCGTGGTGCTCGTCAACAGCGCTGGTCCAGTGAGTCCCGAGAGTATCGCCCGGTCGATCGTCGACCTCGCGCTCGGCGCACGTCCTCCCTCCGCCGCGGTATTCAAGGGACAACTCGCGGATTACGCCGGGGCGTATTCGGGCATGGCGCGCGGCGGACGCCGCACAGTCAGCGTCGTGCTCGACAGCGCCGGCCACGCACTCGTCTACCGACCGGCGAACGGCGAGTCTCATCCCCTCGAGTACTTGGGCGGTGACACGTTCGGGTTCGACGAAGCGCGCTTGAAGTTCGTGCGCACGGCTAGCCACGTGCGGTCGCTCGTCGTCGACGAAGTGTATGGTTATAACTTTTACGGAAAGAGCGTCAAATAATCATCGCACATGGCAAGACCTCACGACGCTGTGGACCCACGGCCATTCACTCGTGGTCGAAGATCCCGGCCAGTACGGGTACATCAGGGTATTTGATTACGAGCTGGGCGCGATCATCGCCTCGCCGGTGTTGGCGAACGGGGGTGATGTACGTCGGGAGCGCCGACGGCAATCTCTACGCCCTCCGTTAGCGCGGCCCGGATGCGGATACGGGACCGGCGTCGCGATATCCGTTTCTCTCGGCAAACATCGCCATCTAAGGTGGGGAACCACGGCGCCGATACCCGGGTCTCCTTCTGAACGCCGTCAGGATATGGCCCACGATCACCGCCAGTAATGGGTGATCTCGCGTCCTCGTGTGTCTTATTGGAATAAGACACCGAGAGAGCGCAACTGACGCAGGTAATTCAAGCCAAGCAGTCGCGGGACGAACTGTTGCAGGTAGCCTCGCGGCTGCGTGCGGAAGTCGCCAAGCGGATTGTCGGCCAGGAAGCGGTCGTCGATGAGGTCCTGATGGCGATGCTCGCTGGGGGCCACGCGCTCCTCGTAGGCGTCCCAGGTCTCGCCAAGACGCTGCTCATTCGCTCGATCGCCGAGGCTGTGCGCCTGGAGTTCCGGCGGATTCAGTTCACCCCGGACCTCGTCCCGTCCGACATCACCGGCACCGAGATACTCGACGAAGACTCGACCACCGGCAAGCGGGCGTTCCGCTTTGTCCGCGGGCCGATCTTCGCCAATATCGTCCTCGCCGACGAGATCAATCGTACTCCGCCCCGTACCCAAGCGGCCCTGCTCGAGGCGATGCAGGAACGACATGTCACCGCCGCCGGCGAAACCATGACGCTGCCGACGCCATTTTTCGTCCTTGCGACGCAGAACCCGATCGAACAGGAAGGCACCTACCCCCTTCCGGAAGCCCAGCTCGATCGCTTCCTCTTCGACATCCGCATCGGCTACCCGACCAAGGATGAAGAGGTGGGTATCCTCCGCAGCACGACGTCAATCGACAACACCAGGCTGACGCCCGTCATGGATGGCGACACCACCATCGCCCTTCAGCGCGCGGCCCGCGAGCTCCCCGCCGCCGAAGTCGCCCTCGACTACGCCGCGACGCTCGTGCGCGCCACGCGCCCCGACGGTGACGGCGCTCCGCCCATCGTCAAGCAGCACGTCCGCTGGGGCGCGGGCCCGCGCGCCGGCCAGGCCCTGATCCTCGGCGCCAAGGCCCACGCACTGCTCAACGGTCGCTACGCGGTCTCGCCAGCGGACATTCAACGCGTCGCCCATCCGGTGCTGCGTCATCGCGTGCTCGTCAACTTCGCGGCCGAGGCGGAAGGCGTGACGACGGAACACGTCGTCGATGCGCTGCTCAAACACGTGCCACCGCCGGCGAGCGGCCTGACGTTGAAGTAACCGTGACCCCATCAGCCATGACCGCGTTCGCGGCGGTCCGCGACGCGGTGCGCGGCATGCGATGGCCGGCGGGCCAGCGCGTCCGCAGCGCGGTGCCCGGCCCACATGCCTCGAGAGTCCGGGGCACGAGCGCCGAAGTGGTCGAGCATCGTCCCTATCGCCAAGGCGACGACCCTCGGCGGATCGACTGGAGACTCCTCGCGCGCACCGATCGGGTCTACATCCGCCTGGCCGAGGCACGGGCGATCTATCCGACCATGCTGATCGTGGACGCCAGCGCGTCGATGGCGTTTCAGTCGAAATGGATCGGTGCGTCTCAGGTCGCGATCGGCCTCGCCGAGTGCGCGCGCCAACAAGGCGACCCGGTCGGCATGGTCATTGGCCGCCGGGTCATCGTGCCGCGCTCCCGGCGCACGGTGGTCGATGAGATGATGCACGCCCTCGATCTGTCGCCGACTGGCGCGACCCCGCTCGTTGGCGCAATGCGCGACGCGGCGCGACAGAGCGCCCGGCTCGTCGTCATCTCCGATTTCCTGGGCGATGCGGAGGCGCTGCTCGCCGTCGGAAAACGTTCCGCGCGGGTGGCGGCGAGCTCCATGCGATTCACGTGGTCGATGCCCTGGAGCTCGTTCCTGATCCGAAGCAGCGGCTCCTGACCGACCCCGAAGCTCCCGACGTCCGCCGCCCAATGCCGCCGTCAGTGCGCGCCGAGTACACACGGCGGTTTGCGGTATGGCGCGAGACACTCGCCCGCGACTGGCGACAGGCGGGAGCGCGATACGCGATGGTCGTGCCGGGCGCCGAGCGA
>DASRDS010000400.1:0-7285 GCA_035652495.1 Gemmatimonadaceae bacterium | reverse complement strand
CACGATGTACGGCCAGATGACGGCTGGCTCGTGGATCTACATCGGCTCGCAGGGCATTGTGCAGGGCACGTACGAGACGTTCGGCGCCGTCGCTGCTCGTCATTTCGGCGGCACGCTCGCCGGGCGCTTCGTTCTGACCGGCGGGCTGGGCGGCATGGGTGGCGCCCAGCCGCTCGCGGCGACGATGCAGGGGGCGGCGATCCTCGCGGTCGAGGTCGACCCCGCGCGGATCGATAAGCGGATCGCGACACGGTATTGCGATCGCCGTTCGGCGGATCTCGACGAAGCGCTGCGGTGGATCGACGACGCGCGCCGTCGTGGGGTCGCGCTCTCGGTCGGTCTTGTTGGGAATTGTGCGACCGTGCTGCCCGAGTTGGTTCGTCGCGGCATCACGCCTGACGTGCTGACGGATCAGACATCGGCGCACGACATGTTGAACGGGTATGTGCCCGCTGATATGTCGCTTGAAGACGCTTTGGCGCTTCGCGCATCAAACCCCAAGGAGTACGTTCGCCGTTCTACCGCATCGGCTGTCGAACACGTGAAAGCGATGCTGGAGATGCAACGTCGCGGCGCGATTTCGTTCGACTATGGCAACAATGTGCGAACGGTCGCGTTCGACGCCGGGGTCAAGGACGCGTTCAACATTCCGGGATTTGTCCCTGAGTACATTCGGCCATTGTTCTGCGAAGGCAAAGGGCCGTTTCGTTGGGTGGCCCTTTCGGGCGATCCCAAAGACATCTATCGCACCGATGCGCTGGCGTTGGAGCTGTTTCCAGAGGATACGCATCTCGAGCGTTGGCTCACCTTGGCGAGAGAGCGCATTCAGTTCCAAGGTCTGCCGGCGAGAATTTGCTGGCTCGGGCAGGGCGATCGCGCAAAGTTCGGCGTCGCTATGAATGATCTCGTGGCCAAAGGCGAGATTTCGGCCCCGATCGTCATTGGCCGCGATCATCTCGATACCGGGAGCGTGGCGTCGCCGTTTCGAGAGACAGAGGGGATGAGGGACGGCAGTGACGCGATCGCCGACTGGGCGATCTTGAATGCGCTGCTCAACGTCGCGAGCGGTGCGTCCTGGGTTTCGTTCCACCACGGCGGCGGCGTGGGTATCGGCAACTCGCTGCATGCCGGGCAGGTGATCGTGGCTGATGGCACGCCGCAGATGGCCGAGCGGCTGCGGCGCGTGCTGACGAACGATCCCGGCATCGGTGTCGCGCGGCATGCGGACGCGGGGTACGAGATCGCCCAGCGCACGGCGGCCGAGCAGCGGATCGACCTTCCGATGGCGTAACGGCGGGTGCTGTCGTCGCGGTTCGCGCCGTGGGATGTTCCGGTGTTCCTGGCGAAGCACGCCTGGTTGAGCGTGCGGAAGCGCCCGATTCTCGTGAACTTCGAGGTTACGCTCCGGTGTAATGCGCGGTGCGGGTTTTGTGACTACTGGCAGACACCGGCGGCCACTCGCGACACCGAGCTTCGATCGTTCGCGGACGCCGCGCGGTTTTTCAATCCGTTGATGATCACGTTTACCGGCGGCGAGCCGTTGTTGCGGCGTGATCTCGAGGATTTGGTGCGGGCGGTGACTCGAGCCGTTCGCGTCAAATACACCACGATTTTGACGCACGGCGGGCTGCTGACCGTGGACCGCGCGAAGTCTTTGTGGGATGCTGGGATCAATCAGTTCAACATCTCGTTGGATTTTCTCGACGGGCGGCATGACGTCGAGCGTGGCATACCTGGGCTTACGGACAAGATTCTCTCTACGATTCCTCGGCTTCTGGCGGCCGGTATCGATAGCATTCGGTTTAACACTGTTATCCGGAACGACAACCTCGATCAACTGCTGCCTATCGTTCATCGGGCCGCCGAGCTCGGGTGCGGGGTCAATTTTAGTACTTATACATCGTTGAAAAACGGCAATGCCGACCCTGTGCTCGGAACGAATTCTCGGCTTGACGACATCATTGCACAGTTATTGGCATATAAGCGGCGACGCAGAGGGGTGATCACGAGCTCTGATTACTACCTCGCGCAGATCCCACGCTACGTTCGTGGTGAGTTGCGTGACCCATGCCAATCGGGGATGCGCACGATTCACATCGACCCCACCGGCCGCGTGAAGCGCTGTCCTGATTTTCCGACGGATGGCCACTGGACTGAATACGCGGGGTATCAGCCGATCGACTGCAACGCTTGCTTCTATGCTTGCCGGGGTGAAGCGCAAGCGCCCGTTGGTCTGTCCCGCGTGCTCGACGTGATCGCGTGACAACTCTTTTTATCAATACTTCACAGGTCGTCACCTGCGCCGGCCCTCCACGCGCGCGACGTGGCGCCGAGATGCGTGCGCTTGGCGTGCTGACTGATGCCGGCGTAGTGGTGCGAGACGGGCGAGTATCAGCGGTGGGCGCGCAAGATGACCTCGAGCGTCAGTTCCCGGACGCCGAGAGAGTCGATTGCCAGAGGGGTGTGCTGCTGCCGGGTTTTGTGGACTCGCATACCCATGCGATCTTCGGCCGACCGAGAGCGGATGAGCAAGAGCTGCGCGCATCGGGGCTCTCGTATATGGAGATCGCCCAGCGCGGTGGTGGCATCCATTCGTCGGTGCGAGACCTGCGAACGAGGTCTGAGGACGAGTTGTTCGCACTGGCCGCGGCTCGGTTGCGGCGATTGGCGGCCTATGGCACGACCACGGTCGAGGTCAAATCCGGCTATGGGCTCACCGTGGAGGATGAGCTCAAAGAGTTACGGGTGATCGCCAGGCTCTCGGCGGCGTTACCGATACGACTGGTTCCAACGTGGCTCGGAGCCCATGAGGTCCCGCTCGAGTACCGGTCGGCCCGTAACAAATACGTGGACCTACTCGTCCACGAAATGCTCCCGCTCGTGGTGCGAGAACGTCTCGCGCGGTTCGCCGATGTCTTCTGCGAGCCGGGCGTCTTCACCGTTGCCGAGAGTCGCACGATTCTCACGGCGGCGAGGGAATCCGGTCTGGCGCTCAAGCTTCACGCCGACGAGCTGGAACCCTCGGGCGGGGCCGAGCTCGCGGCGCAGCTCGGGGCGACGTCCGCCGACCATCTGGCGGCGATCTCGGAGGCCGGCGTTGCCGCGCTGGCGGCGTCGAAGACGGTGGCCACCCTGCTACCGGGCACGATGCTGTTTTTGGGACGGAGATCACAAGCGCCGGCGCGCGCTCTGATCGAGGCTGGGGTCAGCGTCGCGCTGGCGACCGATTTCAATCCGGGAACGTCGCCGACGCCGAACTTACCGTTGATTTTGACCCTCGCCGTGAGCCAACTCCGACTGACCGTCGCTGAAAGTGTGATCGCGAGCACTATAAACGGCGCGGCCGCACTCGGCCTCGCCGACACCATCGGTCAGATCGCCCCGGGCTACGCGGCCGATCTCGCGCTCTATGAGATCGACGACGTACGCGAGCTGCCGTACTGGTACGGGGACCGCCGCTGCCGGGCGTCCTGGGTCGGCGGAAAGCTTGTTCCTGTTTTGACTTAAGCCTAGGTTAGGTAGTCTATCCATTAACCCATGTCGAACGCTCTCAAACTCAAGAAAAAAGCTGCCGAGTTCGAGCAGAAAAAGCAGTTCGACAAGGCGCTGCAGATTTACATCCAGATCCTCGACGAATCCGACGGCGAGGATGACGAAGCCGATGTCGCGCTGTACAATCGCGTCGGCGATCTGCTCATGCGCCAGGGCAGCGTGGGTGACGCGGTCAACTACTACGAGAAAGCCGTCGATCTCTATGCCGAGAGCGGCTTCTTCAACAACGCGATCGCGCTCTGCAACAAAATTCTTCGCCAGTCCCCGGGCCGCAATTCGATCTACTACAAGCTCGGGAAAATCAGCGCGAAGAAAGGCTTCATCTCCGACGCCAAGCAAAATTTTCTCGAGTACGCGGACCGCATGCAGAAGGGCGGTCAGCTCGACGAAGCATTCCGCGCGCTCAAGGAATTCGCCGATCTCTGCCCCGATCAGGATGACATCCGGCTGATGTTGGCCGAGCAGTTATCGAAGAAGGATCGGAAAGGCGAAGCGATCGAGCAGCTCCAGCATCTCTACGAAAAGTTCGTCGCTGAAGGCCGGGGCGCCGAAGCGCGCGCCACCGTCGATCGCATGAAGGCGATCGACCCGGAGGTGGAGCCAAAAGAGGGCGGCGGAATCTCGCGTCAGAAGTCGAGCGATCTCGTGTTCATCGATCTCTCGGACTCGCGCGCGTCCGAGCCGCCGCCTCCGCCGCCCAAGGCGGCCCGCCCCGAGCAATCGCGCAAGACCGTCAAGCTCCCGCAGCCCCAGCCCGAACCGGAACCGGACGTGCTCGACGATCTGCCGTCGCTCGATGTCGAGCCGGAAGTCGAGGACGATCTCCTCCCGCTTCCGCCGTTGGACGAAGGGGAGGCAGCGCCGGAGCCGGAGCTCGAGCCTCTCGAAGCGTTCGAGCCGCTGGATCTCGCCGAAGGCGCGGAGAGCCTCGAGACCGCCGAGGGCCTCGAGACGATGGAAGAGTTCTCGGCGCCCGCCGAGCGCGCGTCGGGTCAGATCGCGGGCTTCGAGCAGACCGTGCTCGACCCGGATATCGACGCGGCATTCCCGGCGGAGACGTTGCCGGAACTGGAGCCGCTCACGGGTAGCGAGTTCGCCGAGCTCGATCTCCCCGAGTCCTCGGCGGATCATCCGGCGCCGCGACTCACCTCGCACGATTTGTCGCTGCCTGGCCAACTGCCATCGCTCGATCCGCCGGGCCGCAGCCCGCTGTCGCTGACCGGAGAGATGGATCTCATCATCCCCGAGAGCGATCTGCCGCTGCCGAAGGTCCGAAAGCCGGCGACGAACGGCGCGCCGCCCAAGCCGCCGCCGTTGCAGGTCGACTTCACGCCGGAAGTGGATACGAGCGACTTGGACGGCCGCTCGGCGACGGATTCGGATCTGGCGCTCACGACCGGCGCGGACTCGCTCGCCTCGGAGCCGGCCGAAGCCGACGATGTGGATCTGCCGGCGTGGATGTCGCCGGACGCGGAGGTCCCGCCCGCCGACGAAGCGCCGACCGACCTTCCGTTGCTCGATGTGAGCCCCGAGCCGGCGCCCGCGGTGCACCACCATTCGCACACGCCGCTCGCGCGCGAGGTCGACACCCTGCGTGAGCGCGCGGCCGCGGAGCCAACGAATTGGGTGATCCGCCAGCGGCTAGCCGAGGCGCTGCTCGAGGACGGCGATCGCGACGAAGGCCTGCAGGAGCTGGAGGTCGTGATGCTCGGTCTCGAGCGATCGCACGACCTGGATGGCGCGCGCTCGGTCGCTGACGAGATCATTCGGCTCAACCCGAACTCCGTCCGCCATCATCAGAAGCGCGTCGAGTATGCGTTCCGGGCCGCCGACAAGCCGCGGCTGGCCGAAGCGTATCTGGAACTGGCGGACTCGCTGTTCCGCGCCGGTCATGCGGACAAGGCCCGCGCCGTCTACCAACGGGTGTTGGAGCTCGCCCCGGATGATCCGCGGGCGCAGGCCGCGCTCAGCACGTTCGAGCCGCCGCCGCGTCCCCAGCCGACGCCGAGCGCCGTCCGTGCGGTCCGCCCGCAGCCGACCCAGACCGCCAGCGACGATTTCGTGAACCTGAGCGACTGGCTCTCGGAAGATCAGGCGCCCAAGTCGACGCGGATGGTCGTCGACGAGGAAGCGCCGTCGGGCGACGAAGAAGCCGACTTCGCGGACATGCTGCGCAAGTTCAAGCAGGGTGTCGCCGACAACGTCGACGAGGAAGACCACGAGAGCCATTACGACCTGGGCGTCGCCTATAAGGAAATGGGCCTGGTCGATGAGGCCATTTCCGAGTTCCAGAAAGCGCTCCGGGGAACTGATGGCCGCGTGCGCACCTACGAAGCCCTCGGCCAGTGCTTCCTGGAGAAGCAGCAGTTCCAAGTGGCGGCGACGATTCTGGGTCGCGCCCTGAACGAGCCGGGCATTGGCGACGATCAGTTGGTCGGCGTTCTGTATCTCCTCGGCTACTGCTCCGAAGCCCTGCGGGCGAATGCCGATGCGCTTAGGTTCTATCAGCGGGTGTTCGCAGTGGACATTCAATTCCGCGATGTGGCCGACCGGCTCACGCGACTGGAGAAGGTGACGCGGTGACCGGACGCGGCCTTCGGCCGACCCTCAGCGAAATCCAATCGACGGTCCGCAATGAGCTGCGTGAGGTCGAAGTCGAGCTACGCCGGATTGTCGACGATGACTCGCCTTTGATATCGGCCGTGAGCGGGCATTTGATGGGGATGAAGGGCAAGCTCCTCCGGCCCACGCTCGTTCTCTTGGCCAACGCGATCGATGAGCATCCGTCGAGCAGCGCCACGACCCTCGCCGCCATTTTGGAGCTGATCCACGTCGCGACGTTGGTCCATGACGACGCCGTCGATCATTCTGTTTTGCGGCGTGGCATGCCGACATTGAATTCGTTGCTCGGCCATCAGATCTCGGTCATCGCTGGCGACTTCTTATATCTGCGCGCGCTCAAAGAATTGGCCCGTCTCGGCAATGTCGAGGCGCTGCGCATTATCACCGATGCGTCCGATGAGATGACCCGGGGCGAGCTAACCCAGCTCACGCGTGGTGATGCCCTAGCAGTCACCGAAGATGACTATGAGCGGTGGATCGAAGCGAAGACCGCGTCATTGTTCCGGGCCGCCTGCGAGCTCGGTGCGCTCGCCGGCGCGCCAGAGTATCGCCAGCAGATGGCGCGCTATGGCCTCAAGCTTGGCATGGCGTTCCAGATAGCGGATGACCTGCTCGACTACACCGCTGAGCAGTCGGTGACGGGCAAACCGAGCGGCCTCGATCTGCGCGAGCGGAAAATGACGCTGCCGCTGATTGCCGCGCTGCGAGCGATGTCTCGAGAGTCGCGGGCGCGCGTGGAAGCGCTGTTCGCGAACGAGTCGCCGGGCGACGCCGAGATCCATGATGTCGTACGGCTGGTCGCCGACGCGGGCGGATTGGAGTACGCGCGCCGGCGTGGCGCCGACTACGCGTTGCAAGCCGAGGCCGCATTGGGCGAGCTGCCAGACACTCCCGTCCGCGCCGTGCTCGCCGACACGATCAGCTACGTGACGGAGCGCTCACGCTAATGCCACCGCGCACGACAGGCGGCTCGTCCCGCCACCGGCCCGCGTTCCACGCCATCGTCCTCGCGTGCGGATTCGTGGTCGGCGGGTTCCTTACGCAATTCGCTCGCAAGTTCCTGCCGGCCGGGGCCGTCAAGGAACTGCTGACCACCGGCGTGACCCCTTCG
>DASRDS010000399.1:0-1188 GCA_035652495.1 Gemmatimonadaceae bacterium | reverse complement strand
AGCGCGCGAGGCGGGCAACGAAGGGCTTGTCATGAAAGACCTGGCGTCGACATACACGCCTGGTCGGCGCGGCAAGACGTGGATAAAACTCAAGCGCGCCGAGAATACGTTGGACGTCGTTGTTACCGCTGTCGAACGTGGGCACGGACGACGTCGCGACGTCTTGTCTGATTACACGTTCGCCGTGCGCAAATCAGAGAGCGATGCGACATTGTTGGACGTTGGCAAGGCGTACAACGGCCTGACCGACGCTGAAATCGCCACATTGACGAAGACGTTCGAGTCGTTGACTATCTCAAAGCACGGCGGCTACCACGTCGTGCGGCCAGAAATCGTGCTCGAGGTGACCTTTGACATCGTGCAGCCATCAAAACGTCACGCGGCGGGCTACGCGCTAAGATTTCCGCGCATTGTAAGAATTCGCGATGACAAACCGGTGTCGGAAATCGACACACTAGACCGCGTAAAGTCGTTAGCAGTTAACCCAAACGAGTTACTTTAGAACGCACGCGAAGCGGTCGGCTACTCGCACACACGCCCCTGCCTCGTCGGCGCCCCCCCGCCGAAATCCCGAGTCATAACCGCACACTCGGATGCGCTCCGTCGCCAACCCTAACGCCGCGGTACGATGGGCGCCGAGTCGGAGTCCCATAGTACGAGTCCGACTAATCGCACATCGGAGTTGACCAGACTCGAGACCGAGGACACCAGCCGCTCGAGTGGCGTGAACGCGATGCGCGCGCAGAGCACGACCGATAACCCGGGCAGCACGCTCGCTGGCCCAACCTGCGACAAGCCCTCGGGCGCGACGACGATCATGAGGTCATACCGGCGCGCGAGGCGAGCGAGATCGTCGCGCAGAGAATGGCCGGCGCTTGCGGGTGGCGCGCTGGCTGGTATCTGAGCGCTGCCCGCCGGGATGACGTCGAGGCGGCGGTCGCGGCCGATGACGACCGTGACGATCGCGTCGGACCACGCGACGAGACCCCCGAGGACGTCGGCGACGCCGGGTGCGATGCGCGCGCCGACGATGTGGGTCGCTGGCGCCGCCGCATGCTCGGCGTCCACGAGCAGCGTATTGCGCGAGTCATAAACGGAGGCGACGGCGATATTCGACGCGACGGTCGCGACCACCTCGGACTCGTCGCCCGCGATCGTCACGATCGGCAGCTGCCCCGGCGCGCTCTC
>DASRDS010000398.1:0-5880 GCA_035652495.1 Gemmatimonadaceae bacterium | reverse complement strand
GCGCTCGGCGGCGGTGCATCATCGGGCGCCGGGACTTACTAGTCTCCGGCTCCATGGACGCCACGTTCGATCCTTACGCGCTCTTCACCGACGCGCTCAAGCGCGCGCATCGGGGGAGTCCAGCGTGGCACACGGTGCTCGCGGGCCGCATGGTCCTCGAGTCCGCCGAGGACTGCATCGCGCCGCGTCGCCCACGCCGGCGTCCGGGTGTTCGCCGCATGGACGCGTTGCGTCGCGCGGTGGCGCTCGTGCCGTCGCCGCTCATGCGCATGGCGCTCTCAGGTGTCGTCGACACGCTGCAAGGGTTCGTGCCCACCGAGAGCACGCTGATCGCGATGGTCGCGTATGCGCAGCGGCTGCACAAGAGTGGTGCCTTCGATCTCGCGATCGCGGTCTATCGTCGCATTGTCGACTGCGCCGCGTCGTGCCAGGGCTTCGATCTCGCGACGGCGCACCTGCGACTCGGCTACTGCCTGCGCGAGTCCGGCGACTTCACGGGCGCCGACACGGAGTTCGAGCTCGGCATGGTGTGGGCGATGCGCTATGGCGAGACGCGGGCCGGGCTCAACCTCAAGATCGCGCGGGCGAGCTTGGCGTGCATGCGGGGCAATGTCGACGACGCGGAGTCGTGGACCACGGCGGCGCTCGTCAGCGCGGAGGCACTCGGCGACCCATGCCTCATCGCGCGCGCCGCGCACGAGCGTGGGAACGCCGCGCGGGAGCGTCGTCAGTTCGTCGATGCCCTTCGCTTTCATGAGCGCGCGATGCAGGCCGTTTCGCTCTGGCTCCGCACGGGCGATCCAGCCGCGCGCGAGGCGCAGAACCGATTGCTGGCCGACATCGGTGTCGTGTTCTATCGCATGGGCCTCTACGATCACGCTCGCAGCGCGTGCCAGACCGTCTTTCTCACGGCGCGCGAGCGTAGCGTTCGTTGGGCGGCGTGCATCAACTTGCTGGCGCTGGCCGCCGCCGACAATCATCGCGACTCCTTCGAGCAGCATCGCACGACGCTCGAGCGCACCCCGCTCCCCGCACGCTTGCTCGCGATCTACCTCGAGGAGCTGGGCGATGGCTTGATGGCGTTCAACGAGCCCGACACCGCGCGTGACGCATACATGCGCTTGGCTCGCTTGGCCGAGCGTCACGGCCTCACGGCCGCGGCGCGTCGGGCGTTCGATGCGTTGAGGGGCGCGCCGCGTGACGAGGCGGTAATCGTTCCTCGCACAGACGATGTTCCGGCCGAGGTCGCGGCGTTTGTGGTGGCGGTTGGTCAGCTCAGTGATCTGTCGCAGCGACTGGCCGCGGGGCGCGGTGACTTCAACGTCACGGCTGGCACACTCGCGACGCGACTCCGTCGGGGCCGGCGGCCGTTGATTACGCTCCCGCGCTAGAGCACGCGCGCGAAGGTATCCATGTTCGTCTGCACCGCGTGCGCCCAACCGCCCGTGTTGTCGGTCACCGCGTGCCACATCATGAAGATATTGCCGTCGCGCAGGAGTCCGGTGAACGAGCAGATAGGTCGCCGTTCGGTCCGTGGTGCGCGAACGTGAAGCTGACGCAGTCGCCCTCATGCACGCCGACCACGGGAATCGTGTGGCCGAAGAACCCACTCTCGCGTAACGCGGTCGAGAATGTTCCCGTGATTCGGTGGTCGGCATCATCGGTGATATCGACCAGCGAGCCGTACTGATTGCGCCACTTTCCGACCCAACGCATGACAACCCCCTAGGTAACGGCACGGCACGTTGCGCAACATGAGTGCCGCTCCGTTCGCGACGGCATCGTCCGTCGCTGCGTCGCAACCTGGCGGGCGTTGCATTCGAGCGCGGGCGCCACGCTCACGCGCTAGAACGTTTGCAACCGTTGACGCCTTGTGCGCCACTCATTGACATGGCGCGAGTGGTTGTGTTCGAGGATGGAGCACAGGGTTACTCGATAGCGGCGGCGCTGGCGACGTGTGGCTTTGCGGTATCGGCCGTGCGCACCGTGGAGCACGCGCGGCAGGTCGTGGACCGCACGCCTCCCGCGCTTCTCATCGTCGACGTTCGGCACTCCGACGTCGCGATGCAGCTCGTGACGGAGCTGCGCGGCGCGGGATCGACGATTCCGGTGCTGGCGGTGTGCGCCGACGGCGAGTCGCATGTCGTCGCCGCGTTCGACGCCGGCGCCGATGATTGCGTGGGCCCGCCGTATGGCGCGGCCGAGGTGAGTGCGCGCGCGCTCGCGTTATTGCGGCGCGCGTATGGGCGCGAGGACTGGCAGGCGGCGCCGATTCGGATCGGGCGGCTCGTCGTGTGTCCCCGGTCGCATCAGGCGACCCGCGATGGCGTGCCGGTGCGGCTCAGCCCAAAAGAATACGGCTTGTTGCTCGCCTTGCTCGCGAGCCCACGGCGGGCCATGGAGCGGCGCGAGCTCTTGGCACGGGTGTGGCCCGAGCGCGAGGTGCCCAACGGGCGCACGCTGGACATGCATATCGCCTGGCTACGGCAGAAGATCGAGGTCGATCATCGTCGGCCGCGGATCATTCGGACGGTGCCGTCGGTCGGCTATCTGATCGCGTCGCCCGGAGATTGATGCCGGCATCGGCGGTCATTCTGGCGACATCGGAGTTGGCGCCTTCGCTCGCATCAGCGCTCGATGCGAATGGGATCGCCAGCATCGTCGCTCGTGACGAGTATGATGCGATGCATCGCATTCGGAGCGAAGGGCGGGAGCTCATGCTCCTCGACCTCGAGGTCCCTGGCGCGGCGCATGCGTTGCGCGCGGTCGCGGACGAGTCGCTCCTGGTGACGGTGCTCGCGCTGGCGCCGAGTCATGATGCCGAGGCCATGCTGCGCGCGTTCGCGGGTGGAGCGCACAGTTGCGCGAGTCGATCATGTGGGCGGGCCGAGCTCAACGCGCGGGTCGATGCGCTCCTGCGCCGGCCGGCGGCGACGCGCCGGTCGAACCCTCGGGTTATTGAAGTGGGTAACGTCACGATCGATGCGGCGGCGCGCTCGGTTGTGATCGCGGGTCAGCTCGTAACGCTGGCGGCCGCGAAATTCGACGTGTTGCTCGCGCTGGCCCGCGAACGGGGCGGCGTCGTGTCGCACGCGCGGTTGGTTGAAGCGTGTCGCTGGTCCCGCGTGCGCGCCACGAGTTTGCGCGGCATCATGGTCGATCTCCGGCGGGTGACCGGCCTCTCGATTCGGGTGATTCCGCGGGTTGGCTACGTGCTGGACGCGTGACGCCGACGGTCGAGTTTCCTTGACGGGCGGAACGCGGCAATATTCATTGTAGCATTCGTCACGATAACACGCCGGTAGCGCCCAGTCCGCGGGAGTCGGTTCAGCGAGCGGTGGTGGCGATCGCGCAGTCGCGAGCCCACAGCGTCCGAGCGCGCGAGACCCTCAGCACGTCACACGCCCGAGTCCGTCAGGCGGAGCATATCATCGTCGAGACGCTCCGGCTGCTGGAGCAGTTGCGGGATGCGGTCGCCGCGCTCGCTCGTGTCGAACGGTCGAACGCCGTGCCTCCCGAAAAAGTGATTGTCCTGCTCGAGCAACTCGTGATCGAAGCGGACGCCGAATGGCCGCATCCCGCCGGTCCGAGCTCGCTCCTCAGTGAAGTCGTGCGCTGGGGCGTCGAAGCGTACTACGCCGCGTAGCTGACGTTCGGGGGGTGAAACCGGCCTCTTGCGGTTTCCGTATACATCCTGTATACAGCATTCTCCCCACCGCCCGCTGGAGATCCGTAATGCCCGTCCGGTCGTTCGTGTGCGCCCTCCTCATGCTGACGCTGAGCGTGACCTCGGCGATTGCCCAAGGCACGCGCCTCCTTCGCCATCCCAGCGTCAGTCACGACCTGGTGGCCTTCGAGTATGGCGGCGACCTCTGGGTGGTCCCGCGCGCGGGCGGCGACGCCCGTCGACTGACGGCCACGCCCTCCTTGGAGACCGATCCCTACTTCTCGCCGGACGGTTCCCAGATCGCCTATACCGCGACCGTCGCGGGCAACACGGATGTCTACGTCATCCCGACGGGTGGCGGTGAGCCAAAGCGGCTCACCTACCACCCCGGCGTTGACGCCGTGCGCGGTTGGACGCCGGATGGCAAGCGGATCGTCTTCGCCTCGAGCCGTGGGACGCTGCCGACGCCCGGCGCCGGCTCCTATTTCCGGTTGTGGACGGTGAGTGTCGACGGCGATATGCCGCAGATGCTGCCCATGCCGCGCGTCTACGCTGGCAGCCTCTCGCCGGATGGGAAGCGCATCGCCTACCAGGAGCTTGGCGTCGCGTTGTTCGCGGAGTGGGCAGAGCCCGAGGTCAGTCAGTGGCGGCGGTATCGGGGTGGCCGCACGCAGGCGATCCGCATCATGAACCTCGCCGACTATTCCGAGGAGAAGTTGCCCCCGGGTGCAGGCAGCAACAACACGAACCCGATGTGGATCGGCAACACCGTCTACTTCCTATCTGACCGCGACAACACGGTGAACCTCGTCGCGTACAACACGGACACGAAGCAGCTCACGCAACTCACGCATCACCATGATTTCGACATCAAGAACGCGACGGCGACGTCCGACGCCATCGTCTACGAGCAGGCCGGCACGATCCACCTCGTTGATCTCAAGTCCGGCGCGGCGGCTACGCCACGCGATCTCGATATTCGCGTGCATGGTGACTTCCCCTGGGCCGCCTCTCAACTCCGCAAAGTCAGCAACCTGATCGCGGACAACGCGACGCTGTCGCCGACCGGCGTCCGCGCCGCGTTCGAGGCGCGCGGCGACATCTTCACGTTGACGTCGGATGGCGAGTACCGGAACCTGACGCAGAGCTCCGGCGCACATGATCGCAGTCCGGCCTGGTCGCCCGACGGCGTCCATATCGCCTGGTTTTCGGATCCCGGTGACGAGTACCAACTGATGATCGGCGATCAGACGGGCGCGACGCCACCGCGCGCGATCGCGTTGCCCTCGTCGGCGTTTTTCTCAACGCCCGTGTGGGCGCCGGATGCGAAGCACCTGTTGCTGCGGGACAACGAGACGAACCTCTGGAGCTTCGACGTCGGCACCGGCCACTTCACGCGCATCGATACCGACACGTACGATGACCCGGGCCGGGAGTTCGAGGCGACCTGGTCGCCGGATTCGCGCTGGGTCGCGTACTCGAAGTCGCTCGACAGTCACATGCGCGCGATCTTCTTGTACTCGTTCGCCACGGGCAAGGCGACGCAGGTGACGGACCGGATGGCCGACGCGATTTCTCCCGCGTTCGACGCCAGCGGCAAGTATCTCTACTTCCTGGCCAGTACGAATTTCGCGCTCGCGGCCGGGTGGCTCGATATGAGCTCGATTGAGCAGAAGGTTCGGCGCAGCCCCTATCTCATCGTCTTGAGCGCGAGCGACGCCTCGCCATTCGCGCCGATGCCGAAGGACGAGCCCGCGTCGGCGGACTCGGCAAAGGCAGGCGCCGCCCGTGTCGATCTCGACGGCATCGAGCACCGCATCGTCGCGGTGCCGCTGCCGCCAGGCGAGTACACTCGCGTGAGCGCGAGCACGCCCGGCACGTTCTACTACGCCGAGGGTGCCGAAGCCCAGCATCTGTGGCGTTACTCGTTGGCCGAAAAGAAGCCCACGTCGGTGATCGAGGGCATCCAGTCGTATGTGGTGTCGAGCGACAGCAAGAAGTTGCTCTACCACGCGGATGGCAAGATGTGGGGGATCGTGGCGGCTGACCAACCGGCGAAGGTGGGCGATGGTGTGCTCGATGTCGACCAACTGGCAATGGTGGTCGATCCGAAGGCCGAGTGGGCGGAGATCTTTCATGATGCGTGGCGGACGGAGCGGGAGTTTTTCTACGACGCCAAGATGCACGGGAACAACTGGCAGGCGATCTACGAC
>DASRDS010000397.1:0-7249 GCA_035652495.1 Gemmatimonadaceae bacterium | reverse complement strand
CTCGGTCACGCTGTACGGCAACGACCCCGCCCGGCGCCCGGACATCTACGGCAAGATCGGCAACTCCGGCGTGTCGATCTGCTGCCTCGACGACGCGAAGAAGCTCTACTCGGGCTTCGATCTCGCCGATCCGAAGACCTCGGTGTCGATGACGATCAACGGCCCGGCGCCGATGCTCACCGGGTTCTTCATGAACGCGGCGATCGACCAGCAGTGCGAGAAGTACATCGTGGCGAACGGCCTCGTCGGCCAGGTCGAAGCCACGATCGATGCCCACTTCGCCGCACTCGGCCAACCCCGCCCCCGCTACGCCGGCCCGCTGCCTCCGGGCAACGATGGTCTTGGCCTCATGCTCCTCGGCGTCACCGGCGACATGGTACTGCCGCGCGACGTGTACGACCGGATCAAAGCGGAGACGATCTCGCAGGTCCGCGGCACCGTGCAGGCGGATATTCTGAAAGAAGATCAGGCACAGAACACCTGCATCTTCTCGACGGAGTTCTCGCTCAAGCTCATGGGCGACGTCCAGGAGTACTTCACAAAGAACAACGTCCGCAACTTCTACTCGGTCTCGATCTCGGGCTATCATATCGCCGAGGCGGGCGCGACGCCGATCACGCAGCTGGCGTTCACGTTGGCGAACGGGTTCACCTACGTCGAGTACTACCTGTCGCGCGGCCTGCCCATCGACAGCTTCGCCCCGAACCTGTCGTTCTTCTTTTCGAACGGTACCGATCCCGAGTACGCGGTGATCGGCCGCGTGGCCCGGCGCATCTGGGCCAAGGCGCTCAAGCTCAAGTACGGCGCGGCCGCGCGCTCCCAGATGCTCAAGTACCATGTGCAGACGAGCGGACGCTCACTGCACGCGCAGGAGATCTCGTTCAACGATATCCGCACGACGCTGCAGGCGCTGTACGCGATCTTCGACAACTGCAACTCGCTGCACACGAACGCGTACGACGAGGCGATCACCACGCCGACGGAAGAGAGCGTGCGTCGCGCGATGGCGATTCAGCTGATCATCAATCGCGAGTTCGGCCTGGCGAAGAACCAGAACCCGCTCCAGGGCTCGTTCATCGTCGAGCGGCTGACACACCTCGTCGAGGAAGCCGTCCTGCAAGAGTTCGACCGGATCAGCGAGCGCGGTGGGGTCTTGGGCGCCATGGAGACGATGTACCAGCGTGGCAAGATCCAGGAAGAGTCGCTGTACTACGAGACGCTCAAGCACCGGGGCGACCTGCCGGTGATCGGCGTGAACACGTTCCTCTCCTCCGAGGGATCACCCACCGTACTCCCCAAAGAGGTCATTCGCTCGACGACGGAAGAGAAGGAGGCGCAGATCGCCACCGTCGCGGCCGTTCATGCGCGAAACGGTGAGCGCGGTCCGCAAGCGCTCGAGCGCCTGCGTCAGACCGCGCTGCACAACGGCAACGTGTTCGCCGAGCTCATGGAGACGACCAAGGTGTGCACGCTCGGCGAGATCAGCAACGCGCTGTTCGCCGTCGGTGGTCAGTACCGGCGCAACATGTAGCGCTAGAGGACGGATAACGCGGCGTCGGCCACGATCCCGAACACGAGGTGGCCGGCGAGGCCACGCGCGTGCGTCTGCCACGGGAATTTGCCGGGCCCTGGAGTAAGGCCAAACACATAGGTCGCGCCCTCATCCGTAAGCAGCCACAGGGCCGTGCCAAATAGGATGCCGCGCGCAAGGCGGCTTGGCATCCGCTTGCGCAGCTCGCTGTACACCGCGCCGGCTCCGACGCCGATGGCCCAGTGTAAGACTTCGCCAAATTGCTGGCGCTCTTTCTTGGTGAGTTTGACACCGGCGATATGCGCCAACTTATCGGCGGCCGTGCCATATGATGTCCCACCGTTGCGCGCCCGGTCTTCCATGGCGCGTGCGCGCTTGGGCTCGTTCTCATAGAGATACGAGGTCAACTTCCCCATAGCCCACGTCGCGCCCGCGCCCGCGACGGCTCCCTTCAACGACCGCGACACGGCCCTGCCCGTTGATCGCATCTGATCTCCCGGAGATTCACGGAAGCGGATCATGGCACATCGCGTGCTCACTGAGCATGCCTATGGATGCGCGAGCAGTAAATCGATGGGCCAGGATGATCGGCGGGGGCACCCTCGCCGTCTATGGCATGCGCCGCCGTGATCGCACCGGCGCGCTACTCACGGCCGTTGGAGGCTCGATCATTGTCGGCGCGATCGCCGAGGGAGCGACGCCGGTCGATGGCCAACGTATGATCTATGTCGAGCGCAGCGTGACAATCGATGCGCCGGCGGACGAGCTGTACTCGTACTGGCGGCAACTGTCGCATTTGCCCGAGATCATGCGCCACCTCGAGTCCGTCACCGAGATCTCGCCGACGCGCTCGCGCTGGGTGGCGCATGCACCGGGCGGCACCCGTGTGTCGTGGGAAGCCGAGATCGTCGATGATACGCCGGGACAACGGATCAGTTGGCGGTCACTGCCGCACGCGGCGGTGCCGAATGCCGGCTCGGTGCGATTCCAAGAGGCGCCGGCGAACCGTGGGACCGAGGTGCACGTGCGGCTCACCTATGACCCGCCATTCGGCCGACCGGGCGCGACGGTCGCCAAGCTGTTTGGCGAAGAGCCCGACATTCAGGTGCGCGAAGATCTGCGCCGGTTCAAGCGCAAGATGGAAACGGGCGAGCTGCCGACGATCGACGGGCAGCCACACGGGAGGTGAGATGGACGCGCTCTGCTGGTACGGGAAAGAAGACGTTCGCGTGGAAGATGTCCCGGAGCCCACGATCCTGAATCCGCGCGACGCGATCGTTCGCATCACGACAACCGCGATCTGCGGATCGGATCTCCACATGTACGACGGCTACATCGCCGGACTCAAGCCCGGCGATATTCTGGGCCACGAGTTCATGGGAGAGATTGTGGACGTTGGACCCGGGGTCAAGAACCTCGCGGTCGGCGATCGCGTCGTCGTCCCGTTCGGCATCTATTGCGGCCGATGCGAGAGCTGCCGCCGAGGCCTCTGGGCCATGTGCGACAACTCAAACGAAAATGCGTCGGTCGTCGAGGCGGCATACGGGTTCTCCGGGGCCGCGCTGTTCGGGTATTCGCACCTGTACGGCGGGTATGCGGGCGGGCAGGCCCAGTTCGCTCGCGTGCCGTTCGCCGATGTCGGTCCGGTCAAAGTCCCGGACGGTCTGCGCGACGAGCAGGTCATTTTCCTCACCGACATCCTGCCGACAGGCTATCAGGCCGCCGAGCAGTGCGGCATTCGGCCCGGCGATGTCGTGGCCATATGGGGATGCGGGCCGGTCGGCCAGTTCGCGATCCAAAGCGCCTACCTCCTCGGCGCCGATCGCGTCATCGCGATCGATCGGGTTCCTGAACGACTGGCCATGGCGCGCGACGTGAGTCACGCCGAGACGATCGATTATAGCGAAGTCGAGGACGTCGTCGAGGCGCTGAAGCAGCTGACCGGCGGCCGTGGGCCTGACCACTGCATCGACGCCGTCGGCATGGAGTCGCACGGGACCGACGTGATGGCGATGCTCGACAAGGTGAAGCAAACGACCAGGATCCAGCTCGACCGCGCGAATGTCTTGCGTCAGGCGATACAGGCTTGCGGGAAGGGCGGCACGGTTTCAGTTCCCGGCGTGTACACCGGGTACATCGGGCTCTTTCCCATGGGGGCGGTATTCGGGAAGAGTCTGACGATTCGCGGTGGACAAACTCACATGTTGCGATACATGAAGCCGCTGATGGATCGGATCATGAGTGGCGATCTGGACCCCACGAAGATCATCTCCCACCGGCTCCCGCTGCGCGAGGCGCCGCACGCCTATCGTATTTTCCGTGATAAACAGGATCATTGTACGAAAGTCGTGCTGACGCCGTCGTAATCGCGGCGTCAGCACGACCCACGGCGCCTACTCCCTTTCCTAGGCCGAGCCAGGTTTCGTCTGCTTGGCCACCTGGGCCGCGCCAGCCGTATCCGGCACGACGTGAGACATGGCGACCTCCGCCTTGTTCTTGAACGATCCGGCGACGACGTAGTCGTGCCCAGCCATCAACGCCTCGTACCCCTCGCGCGCGACGACCGCGGGATCATCCTTCTCGGATACGCCGATCTTCGTATCGTCGCCACCGGCACGATGAAAGAAGTTCGTCTCCGTCGGCCCAGGCTGAAGCGCCGTCACGGTGACACCCGTGTCCTTGAGCTCGTGGCGCAACGCGATCGCGAATGACTGCTCGAACGCCTTGGTCCCATGATACACTGCCTCATACGGCCCCGGCGTTTCGGCCGCGATCGATGATGTAATGAGCACGCGGCCCTGTCGCCGAGCAACCATGTCCGGAATGAGCCGCTTCGCCGCATGTACCGTCGACTTCACGTTGAGGTCGATCATCTCGAGCTCGGCGTCGAGATCGTTGTCGAGAAACTCGCCGATCACGCCGATCCCGGCGTTCAGTGCGAGGGCGTCGACGGGTCGATCGAGGGACCGCACGCGCCGGCACAACTCTTCGACTCCGTCGTACGTCGTGAGATCGATCTGGGCACTATCGACCTGCGTCCCGATCGCGCGCAGCTCATCAGCAGTCGCCGCGATGCCGGCGTCTTCCGATGCGATGAAGAGATCGAACCCGTGCTGCGCGAACTGCCGGGCCAATTCCCGACCTATCCCGCTCGATGCGCCGGTAACGACGGCAAGCGGACTCGGCGATGTGTACTCCATAACTCACTCCTGCGGTTTAACCCTGCGGTTTAAAACGGAATAGCGTGTACGGTTGGGTCCGCGTGCTCTTGCCGCGATTGTATCCGGGCATGTGCTGGATCTGCGACGCGGTCACGTAGATCGCGCTGTCCGGACCCTCGGCGAAGCTGTCCGGCCACTGCAGACGATCGTCGTGCGCGACGACCACCGGCCGACCGGTCGAGTCCTGGCGCAACACTTCGTTGTCCTCGATCGACCCGAAGTAGAGCTGACCCCCGGGCGTCATCCAGTATCCATCGGAGATGGTCGTCGGCCCGACGGTCTGAACATGAGCCGCGAGCGCCGCCGGCAGGAGCGCCCGATTGCGGAGCTCCGCCGTCGGCACGCGATAGCGCGTGCGGCCGATCAACGCCTGGTAATAGAGGTACTGATCATCCGGCGAGAGCGCGATCCCGTCGGCATTGATGCGCGGGACACTACCGTCGGGCCCGACCACCGTGCGGCGGTCGATGGTGAGCGGCCGCGTCGTATCCGCCTGGGTCGACGGATGCCCCTCGAGCACACGCCGCGCGGCGCCGCCGGCCAGGTCGAGCACGATGAGCGCGCCAAGCCCGGATTCCGTCAAATACGCATACGTGCCCTGATGGTCGACACGCACATCGTTCAAGTAGCTCCTCGCCGGCGCGATCTTCTCGTCGAATCGATACACACGCATCACATGATTCGTGCGCAGATCGACCTCGAGCAGCTTGGGCCCATGCGGGATGACCTGCCGCTGGTCGGCGCCCGGTGCCGCGGGGTCGAGGATCCAGAGATACCCGCGCGGGTCGACATACACACTTTGTACGCAGACGAAGTGATCGGCGACCCCGGCGCTGTCGCCGGGTCGCCACCGATTCCACTCGGCGTTCGGATACGGTCGCAGCGATCCGTCCGGCATCACCTCGGCGACCGACACGCCGGTATCGCTCAACCAGTGCGGAAAGCTCACGAAGATCCGTCGCGTGGGACTGACCGCGACGCCCGTCACCTGATGATCGCCGAATTGGGCGACGACCTGGAGCGAGGAACGCGAGGTGTGTGATCCGACCAGGAGCGCGATCGCCAATGCGGGTATCGACAGGCGCACGACGCGGGACGTGGCACAGAGCGGGCCAGGCTCGTTCCGGCACGGGTCGTGCTTTTGTGCTCGCTATGAAAACACTTCTTCTTCCAGTTTGCGGGCTCATGCTCGTGGCCGCCGCGTGCAACCCCGGCGAGTCCCACAGCACCGAGAAAACAGTGACGGACACAGCCGTGACGCCGGTCCACGCTACAGACACGACGGTGGTGCAAAAGAAAGAGAAAGTCGATGTGACTACGGACACGCTCAAGAAGACGCACAAGAAACCGTAGCCCGGTGGACATCGGCGAAGCGACGGAGGGATACGAGCGCTGGCTCCGTCGTGAGATTCAAGTCGTCGGCTCGGAGCTGCACGACAAGCACGCGCGGATGCGTGACGATCTCTACGCGTTTCTGCGTGGCACGTTTTACCGTTGGGCCCAGTGCTTCGCCGAGGCCGTTCCGGAGGTCGCCGACGCACCACGTCTCGTCGCGGTCGGCGACCTGCACGCGGACAGCTTCGGCACCTGGCGCGACAGCGAAGGGCGGCTCGCGTGGGGGGTCGACGATTTCGACGACTCGTATCCCCTCCCCTACACGAACGACCTCGTTCGCCTGGCGACGAGCGCGAAGATCGCTCGCGACGCGGGCCTCGTCGACCTCAGGCTTCGGCCGGCCTGCGACGCGATCCTCGACGGCTATGAGTCGACGCTCCGCGCCGGCGGCCGACCGATCGTGTTCGCCGAGTCGCACGAGCACCTCGAGAAACTCGGCATTGACGTCATCAAGCCACCGCGCTCCTTCTGGCAGAAACTCGAGGAGAGGCCAGCCGTTCGGAGCGTGCCGACCAGCGCGCGCCGCGCCCTGAGGGCACTCGCCCCTCGACCACTCGAACACGCGCGGATCGTTCGTCGTGAGGCTGGCCTGGGCAGTCTAGGCCAACCGCGTTTCACGCTCATCGCGCGGCACGACGGCGGTGCGATCGCCCGCGAGGTGAAGGCGCTGATCCCGTCGGCATGCGTGTACGCATTCGGCCGGCGAGGCCGTCAGCAGCCGTATTATGCGCGAGCCCTACGGCACGCCGTGCGCTCGCATGACCCGTTTCAGCGCGTGGTGGGTCGCTGGATCCTCCGGCGACTGTCGCCGGACTCGAACCCCATCTACCTCGAGACCCTCGAGGCGCGGGACGAGCTGCGTCTGGTCCACGCGATGGGGATCGAGGCCGCCAACGTGCACCTGGGCAGTCGAACACGGATCAAGGCCGTGCTGGCCGATCTGCATCGACGCCCGTCGGACTGGCTGCACGCGGCGGCCAAGACCATGGCCAAGTTCGTCGAGCGAGAGTGGAAAGACTATCGATCCCTATGACGATGTGCGTGACCGACGCGATGACTTGCGAGACGATTTGCGGGATGTTTTGCGCTTCGGCACCTTCGC
>DASRDS010000396.1:0-13273 GCA_035652495.1 Gemmatimonadaceae bacterium | reverse complement strand
TTCGAGTCGCACCCGTGCTTGATCGATGGAGCCGTCTACTTCTTCCGACCAGCCCGTCGGGCGGCCCAATACTTTTTCATCCGTTCGCTGACGGCCTTACGAGCTGCGGCCGACATCGTCCGACCACGGCGCACACTGCGTCGTACTTGCGCTTCCGTCTTGCCTACCGCAGTGCCAAGGGCGGTCCCAGCCTCTTCGGCGAGATGAGGAAAGTCTTTGGCGAGGGCAGCGATCTCCGCCTGCAGTTCTTCGAGTCGGTGCCGCGCGCCTTTGCGAGCGAGTTCGAGGATATCTGACGAGTGTTTGGCCATCGAGTCTCCGAGACGATCATCTTACCCGAAGACGGCGTCCGAGCGATCGGACATAGGCTGTAAGTTGCGTCCGAGACGTAAACTGTCCGCTGCGAACAAAGTTAATGGTAACGGTCGTGGTTGCGATTAGACTTCGCGCTACGTCGATCATCAGGAGGCCATCGGATGACTCCAGTTGAAACCCTCATCGGAACCGCGACCGCCTATTGGCTCTCCCGCAGCCTGCACGTCGTCGCCACACTCGGTGTTGCCGATGCGATCGGCGACGCGCCGCGTGACGTACAGGCGGTCGCACGCGAATCTGGCGCCGACGCGGCAGCGCTGTCCCGAGTCGTGCGATTGCTGGCGGCCTACGGGATCTTCACTCACGACGGGCACATGGTTGGACACACGCCAGCATCGCTCATGCTGCGGTCGGATCACCCTCAGACGCTTCGGCCGTTCGTTCGATTCGTGGGTTCGCCAATGTGCTGGAACGGATTCCGCGAGCTCGAGTATGCGGTATGCACCGGCAGTCCCGCGATCAACAAGATTGATCCCAGCGGTGTGTTTGGGTATTTCGCGTCCCACCCCGAGGAAAGTGTGTTGTTTAACGACGCGATGACGGCCAGGGCACACGGCCAAGTGGCATCCGTCCTCGCGAGTTACGACTTCTCGGGTTTTCGCACGGTGGCCGACATCGGGGGCGGTCGCGGCCATTTGATTCACGCGGTCGTCGAGGCGAACCCCGGTGTGACCGGCATTCTGTTCGATCGACCTCAGGTGGTGAGCGAGGCGCAAGTCATCGCGTCCGACCGCCTGCGCCTACAGCGCGGTGATTTCTTCGTCGACCCTCTGCCGGCGGCCGACGCGTACCTCATCATGGAGGTGATCCACGATTGGGAAGAATCAAAGGCGATCGCGATTCTGCGCGCGATTCGGCAGGCGGCGTCCGCCTCGTCGGTGTTGCTCTTGCTGGAAAACATCGTGCCTGACACCGCCGGTCCGCACTGGGCGAAAGCCCTCGATCTCATGATGATGGTCGGACCTGGCGGCCGCGAGCGGACACGCGCGGAGTACGAAGCGTTACTGTCGCACGCGGACTTCCGAGTCACGAGAATCCTTGAGACCGCGACGATTTCCATCATTGAAGCACGCCCGAAATAGTTACCGTCGCGACCTGCTGCCAGCCCTGCCATCCTGTGAATGGCGAATTCGTCGATCGCTTGAGTGAGCGCGCTGCGCGGCGAGCGCGGTCACGCGGCCCTCGGCGTGTGATACAGGCCACGACAGTGCGACTGTCACCGATACGCCAAGAGACTCGCCCGAGCGCCGGCCGTGTCCGGCCTTGGCGCCGGCGGGCGGCCTGCCCGTCCGGCGTGGGTGCGATGCTCGTTGTAGTACTGCTGAAATTCGCGGATTTGAGTACAGCCCCTGGGGCTGAGAAAGCGGGCCAGATCGCGAGCGGACCGGATCGGGTGAGCGGTGGCCCACTTCAGTTTCAGGAGCAGCATCGCGTCGTCGCGCATGCCCCGCGCGCGCCGGAGCACGGCTTTGATCGTCGTGTTCAATGACTCGACGACACCGAAGCAGACCGGATGATCGCAGTAGGCGGCGATGCCGTCGATGTCGTTGAGTAACGTGTCGCCGAGCCGCTCCATCTCCGGAAGCCGCTGCCACCGCAACGCCTCGAGCCACCCCCAGAGAAAGTTGGCGACGCCGTCGCGGGTCTTGTAGGTCCACAGGTCCTTGCCGCGGTGAATCTGGTCGGCGCCGAGATACTGGGGACGGCGCCGCAGACGCTGGCCATCCCAGTTGCGCAGGAACGCGTGCTCGGCTCGCCGGGCTTTCCCGCAACTGACGCCGTGGCGGATCGCCGCATACGACGTTGGCATCGATTGACAGTCCACCCCGATCTGTTGCCGCAAGCGCCGCGTGACCCCCGCCTTCGGATCGGCGAATCAGAACGCGTACATCGAGCGGTTCAATCGCAGCTATCGAACGGAGCTCGTGGTCACGGATCTTCCGAGCGTCGTTGTAGTCTTCGTCGTTGAAGACGCATCCGCACGGCTAGCATTTGGGCATTCGCCAATTATTGAGCAGGCGGTCCGGAGCTGGTCTTTCGCTCTGGCGCGAGCAGCGTCTTCAGCAATGTGTCTTTCAAATCGGCAATGCGGGTATTCACATCGGCAAAACGGCCGTTCACGGTCTCACCCTTGGGCGCGCAGCATCTCTTTGACATCTTGCAGTGCCGCTGGCATGGAATTGAGACTATTCAGTTGGTGAACTGAGTCGGACAGCTTACTTGTCGTTTCCGCTAAAGTTTTCTGCTGCTCAGCCAAATCGTGTGTCGCATTCGTCGCGGCGACCGTCAACTTCGCCGTGGTGTCGCTCAACGCCTTGAAATCGTCAAGCCGACTCTCAAACGCTCGCATGCGTTCGGTAAGCGTGGCGATGTTTTGGCTCTGCGTCACATACATCGCCGTTCTGCGCTGATGCCACCAAACAGCATCGTGACGAAACCGATGATGATCTGCTTCTTCAACTCGCTCATCGAGCACCCACTTTCGTCTATCGACTCGCGACCGGAGTAGAGCCGTGGCCGGTTTCGGCGGTGAGATCGTCGCGATCTTTCCGACCAAAGCCAAAGGATACTGAACGTTGACGCGGTATCTGCTGATCGGCGATTTCCGGCTGTCGCGTTTTTTGTCTTCGGCTGGATGTCTGGTGAGGAACGGCTCGGACGATTCTCACCGACAGAGTAAATGCCCCGAGCGTTACCGCGCTCGCCTCGCCAGAATAATCGTGAGCGCGACGGTCATGATTGACGCGCCCACGACCGCGCCGGCGATGACAAACACCGGAGCCATCGGTGCAGCAAACAGTCCACAGAGATTGCGGGCGTCTGGTCGGTTGCACGCGAGTCCGACGATGTAGTTGGCAAACCATCGTCCGAACGGTGCGCCCGCGAGCGCACCGCTGGCGACCGCGACGACGAGCCAGAACTTCGACTTGTCGCGCCCGTCGCACACATGGGACTCTGCGTAGGAGAACGACATGCCGCATTTCGGACAGACGGCCATCGATGTGAGTCTACAACCGCCGGTCCGTGTCACCACTCTGGGCGGTTGGTTAGCTCGCCAGTCTCCGACAAGCTCCTACCGCGGAGCGGGTTTGCACGAGACAAACGCACCGCAACCAGCCGGAACGCGGTCATGCACGCGCGCATCTTCGTCGGCGTCCCAAACCGCTAGCGTGTCGCGTTCATGTGCGGCGGCAATCCTCGAATTCTGCGCTTTCGCGAACTCGGTTCTAATTGATCCTGCGGCGACGATGCACTGCCGGAACGATCGCAGGCGCCGTGTCTGGACGCGGCGTGCGTCGTGACAGCTTGGTTACTCGCCGTGACGGATGTAGACAATCGCCGCACCACCCGGGACCGCTGTGACCGCGATTGGCAGTTCGTGGCCGGGGCGCGTGACCGTGCGGCCCGCGATGATGCCGATACTCGCGCCAAAGACGACGTCGCTTAGGTAATGGACGTTGTCGTGCAGCCGCGATGCGGCGACGTACGACGCGAAGATGTAGGCGGGCCCGTACAACTTCCACCCGAAGTGCCGCTCGAGAGCGGTCGCAAATGCGAAGGTATCGGCCGCATGCCCTGACGGGAACGAATTGGGGCCGCTCCCGTCGGGCCGCTCGCGCCGCACTGTGTACTTCAGTGCCTGCGTCATACCTTCGGCGATGGCGACCGACTGCAGCAGGTCGGACCCAATGTGCGAGACTTTCTTGTTGTCCTTCGCTCTGCCGACGATGTAGATGGTGGCAGCGACCGGGAGCAACGTGTAGGACTGGCCAAGATACGCGCCAGCGACGAACACTGGATGCGCCCACGACTGATTCATCAACGTTGGATTCACGTGGCTGTCCGCGGGGTGGACCGCGAGGGCGGCGCCGCCGCCGACGCTCACCCACAACAGGTTCTCCATCGACGGAAGATTCTTCACGTCCGTGACGAGGTCTTTCAGCGTGGCGACAACGCCGGTATGTTCGGGTGTCGGTGGCGGCCCGGCCGGCTTGCCGACGACCTGATCGCCGGCTTCGTCGGGCGCCAGCGCGAGGTTCAGCGTTGATTCCTGTGCGCCCAGAGGCGCCGCGATGCCGCACACTACGAGGATGGCGAAAAGACGGAAGTTCAGGGCCATACCGCCTTTGAGAAGCATCAGACGATCCGGAGTTGCGGATGATCAAGACCCGCGAAGACTTGGCCGACCGTACTCGCTGCTGCCAGGAGCCGTCGCAGGAGTCGTTGGGCACAGGCTCCACATCGCCATCGGTCCATCGCTCGGCGCCGCGGAGTGCGAGTCGGTCACCGCCGAAGTGATTCCACATTTTCGGCCGCACGCGACGCCACTCGCGACGTTGAATGGCACGAATGAGATGACGCTGATCCAAAACGCGCATCTGGCTCGGCCGTTGCGGTTCACGGGGGAGTTGATGTTCGACGCGAGCCACAAGCCATGCACAAACGGGACCGCGTCGAGCGATGCGCCCGCGCGTTCGTCGTCGTGGGAAGTACATCCAGTCTATCGCGTCGACGTGTGCCAGAACACGACGCTGACGGCCTGCGCCGCCACAGATTCCTCCGTGTGGACGCCACTCGACCAATGGCTAGTTCCATCCACGCGCGAGTAACGCCAGGTGCGATCTTCTTCGGCGATGCCGTGCTGAGCTGCCCTCGATCGCTGATCATTACGCGGACACGTCGCTCATTCACCTCGCTGCTCGGAGCGGTCGGCTACCCGGTGGCGCTCCCGCGCGCCAGCGGTCGGCACGTAGGGCGCTCGGTCCGTCTCCTCGCTGACGACCGTGGCCGATAGGCCGGGCACTCGTCGAGGTGATGTCGGGCGACCTTTGATGCCACCCCTGAATCGGCGTCGACGGCGCTGCGACAGCGTCGCGCCCTTCATCCACTTCGACCGATCGAAATCGTTCTTGTCAGTCCGCGGCGTGTGGCATTCCTGACAGCGCGCCACTTCCTCCGCCAAATAGCGCCCCCGCGACACGTTTTGATCTTGCGCGGCGAGCTTGAATCCGCCGAGGCACAGCGCAATCCCAACGACTCCACACATGATTCGCAGTTTCATAGCAGCCGGGTTCTACGCGAACGGCACGGTTGTGTAGATTACCTTCCGAGCGTCTTGGGCTCAAACACCTCAGCCGAGGCATTTCCGCCGGTTCCGCGGCACCCCCCTTGCGAGATGCGGAGGTCAACCCGGAGGTCAAATGAATCGGATCGTGCTCTGGGCTCTAATGGGCCTGTCGCTCGCGTCGTCTCTTCGTGCGCAAACTGTGACGTTGACCGGATCCTCACATGTGGCGGACACCGCCATCCGAGGCGGCACGTTCGCGTCGACGAATTTCGACGGTGGCGTCCTGTTCACACGGGCCTCGGCCAACGCCGACTACATGCGGCGATCGCTGCTCGATTTCGACACAGAGACGACGATTCCGCCGGGCACTGTGGTTCAATCGGCGACCCTCACCCTCACGATCCACTGGGGCGACGTCGCCCCATCCCGTCAAATTGGCGTGTATCCGATCGCGGTTCCGTTTACCGCGAGCCAGGCCACCTGGGACGTCGCGAGCGCCTCGACGCCATGGGGGACGGCCGGCGGCGATCTCGGCCCGCGCACCACGATCGGCAAGGCGCCCAAGGTGCCGGGCGCGAAGGCAACATTCGACGTGACGGCGCTCGTGCAGTCGGCCGTGCGATCGGCCGGCTCTCGACACACACGCCTGGCCCTCGTGGACGTCGACTCGCTCACGACCGGCAAGGCCGGATACCGCGAGTACGACTCGACCGACGCCGTCGATGCGACAGCGCGGCCGACCTTGACGGTACGCTATGGCCCGTCGACGACGCCGACGCTGCCGAACTTCTCCCACGTCTTCACGATCATTTTCGAGAATCACGAGTACGACTCGATCATCGGCAATACGGCCGCGCCCTATCTCAATTCCCTGGCCTCATCCTACGGCCTCGCGACCAACTACAACGCGATCACGCATCCGAGCCTGCCGAACTATATGGCGCTGACCAGCGGCAATACGGTATTCACGACCGACTGCCAGGGCTGCACGACCACGGGGACGAGCATCGTCGACGACATCGAACGCTCCGGTCGCACGTGGCGCGCCTACATGGAGACGATGCCTGCGCCGTGCACGACGATCGACTACAACACGTACGCGCAGAAGCACAACCCGTTCGTGCACTATGCCGATATCGTCACCAACGGATCCGCTGCGATACGCATGTCATCGCCAAGACGCCCTTGCTGACGGACTTGAGCGCCGGAACCGTCGCGAACTACACCTGGATTACGCCGAATCTCTGTAACGACATGCACGACTGCTCGGTCGGAACCGGCGACGCGTGGCTCGCGAAGTACGTGCCGGCCATCCTGGGGTCGCCGGCGTGGGATGCCAACTCGGTGATCTTCATCGTCGTGGATGAGGGTTCGACCTCAGTCGGCGGCGGCGGACACGTTCCGCTCATCGTCGTCTCGCCGCGCACGCCTCCGAAGACGCACGTCGCCACCGGGTACAACCACTACGACCTGCTCGCCACAATCGAGGCGGCGTGGGGACTGCCGGCGCTCGGTCATGCCGCTGGCGCGGCCACGATGACTGAGTTCTTTCGGTGAGCGTGCTGCCCACCCACCCTGCGCAGCGTCAGTAATGCGACACACCGCGAACAGCACGGCGTGACGCGGGTGGAAGGCCGCGGCCGTCACGGTCGCGACGCCGATGGCGTCGGTCGCTGGTTGAGATCGCGCGAGAGAATCAGCTTCAGCGTGAGGCGGTCGGAATTTGTCGTCCAACCGAATCCGACGCCAGCTTCGACGCTGAGGCTGCCGACTTGGTGATCCACGACCGCCCAGAGTTGATGCGATTCGTCGTCGACCGGCCGAAAGTGGTGCACCGGTCCGTAATCGTCGTACTCTTCAACCGCCGCGGCCCAGCGTTTCGACCAGTTGTACGCCACCCGCACCGCTGGCGCGAAGTCGACGTTCCCAAGACCATCGTACGCCGTATCAATGATCGGGTTGGCAATCACATCGATCGAGTGAAGATGCCACCCAATGATCGGCCGAACTTCCGAGGTAAATCGCGAAGCGTCCCAGTGCTTCGCATTGACACTGAATTCGAAGTTCGCGCCGTAAAAGAACGCACGGTCATCCGCGTGTGGTGCGACAAACAACAACCGGACCTTGCCCCCGTCGATCATCGCCGCGGTATCGTGGCCGCCGACTCTCCCGATGCTATACAACGGGAGGTACAGTCCCGCTTCGAACCAGTCGGTGACGCCGTAGGCCCACTCTGGGACGCCGTTGACTGATCTGTCGGCGACGAGTGCCCCCGGAAATGCCGGTGTCGTGCTGCCGATCGGGGTGAAGTTGTTGTGCAGCGTCAGGTTGAACTGTCCCGGGGCCGCGATCGATCCGTCATACACCTGAATCTCGTCGGTCTGCGCGGTCGCCTGTCTCGCGAGCACGAGCAGGACCGCCATTCCCAGCGCCGTTGACCGTGTGACCGACACGCTAGACCGCGATTGTCGCGGCGCTCCAGCCGTCAGGATCTGCATCAGACTTGATGATGTGCGACAAGTCGACGACGAGATCGTTGCCGTCGCGACGGATCGAGAGGCGATCCATGTTCCGGGTGGCGCGACCAGACATAAACGTGCCGTTCGGCTGGTATTTCGATTCGTGCTTCGGACATTGGAACCGATTGTCCTTCGGGAGCCACTTCAGCGCGGTGTTCTCGTGCGGGCACGACAGGTTGAATGCGTAGACATGTCCCTGGTTCCGGACGATCATTACCTGCTGTTTCCGATCGATCGTCACACTGTCGGCTGCCGGAAACGGATACCGCTGTTCACTGGCCCCCTCCACGCCCTCCACGAACAGGATCGGCAACGCGGCGAACCCGAGCGCGCTTACGAGCTGAAGAAATTCACGACGAGATGAACAGTCCTTGCAGTGCATGATCAGATATTGAGTAATGCGACGCCGGCGAGCGCCGTGAGAACCCAGAGCGTCGTGCTCGCAACAGCAGTGCGGCGTAGCGCTGAAAACGCCGACGCGTCCCCGGCGAGCGCCCGCCGTTCCGCCCGGGTTAGTAGAACACCGTTGCCAAGAAGGAGCGCGAAGAAGCCCATCTTGAGCCAGAACACACGCGAGTACAGGTAGGTGCCGACGTCGGCGGCGAGCATGCACACGCCGCTCACCACGATGAGCGTGATGGCCACGACGACAATCCGGTGGCTGGCGCCGACGGCATCGAGCAGCGTTTTCCCCGACCACTCGTCGTGGAGCACCGTATTGAGTACGCATCGATCGGTTGCGATGGCGATGCCGCCGCCGGCCATCAGACCGCCCACGTGCACGAACACCACGATCGTCCGCAGGACGGCATGGTTCGCATATACCGAGGCCCACGCCTCGCTCCATTCGGTCAGATGGGCGATCATCGATTCCCAAACAGCATCAGGAGATACGAGGCGGTCGCGACGCCCATGGTGGTGAACACGACGGTGCGGTGCGTGCTCTTCTGCGAATCGAAGTTGACGAGATTGTGACCGCCGGGACCGGTGCCGTATGCTGCGAGAAACCCGACGTCGGCGCCGAGCATCGTGAAGCCGTGAATGAGTCGCAGCGCCTTGTGGTTCGGGTCGTGCCACCCTTCGACGAGGTTCCACACACCGGTAACGGTGTTAACCGCGAACAGCCCGGTGATCGCCGTGCCGACAGCGATGTGTGCGCCTTTATAGGTGCTCTGCAGGCCAGACGGATCGTTGTAGAGCTTCTCACCGAGTATCGCTTCGGTGCCGATCAAGGGCAACGTCGCAAAGCTCGCATATTTGTGGATCTTCGCGCGTGTTTCATACCCTTCGCTGTATTCGATCGCCTTCGGTCGAGGCGTATCTTGGCCGTCAGGCGCTGCGTCTTGCGCGCGCGCACCCGACGCACACCCGAGGACAATCATCCCGACTACGGCGCAACGCTGAATCTGCATGGGTTTCCTTTGTGAAGAGCACGATCACTGCCAGTCCGTTCTCCTCAGCACGTGCGAGTGAGTGTCCTCGCTACGGCTCAGACGTGTCCACTGTTCATCGCTCGTTCATCTTCGGTCATCGAACTCGGAGGGTTGGGAGTCGCACCACGAGGTCGGTCAACCTGCGTCGTGCGTTCAACCAACAGCTCGCTCGCGTGGCCGGCGGCGTGGCCACTCGCGCTGGCGAATGATGAGGCGTTTAGATCGGGGGTGCGAGTTCGGCTGACGGCGGCGATCGCCGCGCCGTAGCGAGGTATTCATCGAACGGCCGCTGGCGACATCTCTTTTCCCCTACCGTAAGCGCACGCGGAGTTCCCGCCAATCCGCACCATCCACCATATCGTCGGTGCCGTGCGGCGCTATCCCGCGCGTGAGGGGCCGGCCACATCGGCACGGGATGAACCCGATGCAGAGCGAATGTCCAGGAACACTTTCCCCTGGTTCGTCGAAAGGCACATCGAGCGCAATCACGTCGGGACCGAATGCGCCAGCGCGCATCTCCACCGTCAATCACACCGTCAACCCTATCACTTCGCGCTCCAGAAGACCTGCCGCGATCACCGGTCGGTAGCGATCGTCTTCGACAAAACGGATCCCCGATCCCCTCTTCACACATCAACGAGCAAGGCGGTCGCAAGTCGCGGCGAGCATTAACGTGGAGTGAATGTGCACTGATCGAGCGTCCGTTTTGGAGTTCTCGGGCGTCCGCGGCCGATGACAGTCGCACGCGTCGCCGAGCGATGGTGGTGGGCATGAGCGTTGCTCGCTCGTCAGCATGCCCAATCGACGCGAATTCTGTCACGCTCTTACTATCATCTCGGCGGCTTCATGCATACCCGCGTGTTCCGGCAGTTCGACGAGCGGTAGTGATGCGCCGCAACTGTCGACCGTCTCTGGAACGTTGAATGGATCGACCGTCACGGTCAACATCGATGCCTCATCGCCGCTGAACACCGTCGGCAATGCGGCGCTGGTCAACACGTCGGGCGGCGCGCTCTTGGTTGCGCGCACAGGACAAGCGGCATTCACCGCCTTGAACGCCATCTGCACGCACCAGACATGCACGATCACCGGATACCAAAGCGGAACGTACGTGTGCCCCTGTCATTTGTCCGAGTTCTCGACGGCTGGCGCCGTGCTGCGCGGCCCGGCAAGCCGCCCGCTGGCGTCGTATCCGACCGCGTTCGTCGCACCCACATTGACGATCACCATCTGACGAGGGCACCAGCTTTGGCGGACGCGGGTCGCTAGCGCGGGATCGACGCGTCCGTGAACACGAGTCGCACGACGAAGGTCGTCAGGCGTTGCACACGGCGGCCGGAGGGACTTTTTCAAGTACGACCTGCTGCTCGATCCGGGAATGGGGGCCCCTCGGCATAATTTCCCGCCGGAACTGGCGGACAGAGGGTCGGGCGGGATCGCGATGGGACTGGTCACGAGCGAGCGGCGAAGACATCCGCCATCGTCCGCTGCGTCATGGGCTCAGGGCATCCGCACGTAAACCGCGTCCTCGAAGTCGGTATATTGCATGATCTCGTTGTACCGAATCGTCAAAGAATCACCCGCTAGCGTGCCGGTGGCGCCCCACGGTCCCTGGATATTCCAGCCTTCCCACTGAAAGGTCATCGTGCCATTGGATTCTGTGTATCCGCCGGCGTAACTGTTGTTGGTGCTCAACGTGAGGTACTGGAGGACGAACGCGCCGTCGTCGTAAAGCACCATGCGCGAGTGCGCTGTGTACTCGCTCACTTGGTACGTTGTCGCCGAATGATCGAAGACGAACGTCCGCGAGGCACCCGACAGCGGAGGAAACTTCGCCGTGGGCGGCGTTGGGGAGGGCGCGCCAAGCGAGGGCTGGGTCATCGCTCCCGGCGCGGTCGGCTGCGGACCGCCGCACGCGGCGGACAGGCTCACCGCCGCGACGATCATCGTCCCGCGAAGAGTCGCTTGCATCCACCCTCACAATCGCGGGTTCGGCGTTTGAACGTCGGCGGACGGAGCGCCCACCGTCCGGCATTGTATCGCCGATCGTCTCTGGTCGTACGCGTCCGAGCATTGCGAGACAAGCGTTTGTCCCCTCGGCTGTCACGCCCTGCGCTAGGATCAGCGCGTGAGCGACGAACCGTTCTACTCACCAACGCGCAAGCCCGAAGCGCCACGACAGCCGACACCAGGGTTCAAGCAATGGGAACTGCATAACGGCGATCGCGTGCTGGTGTGCGAGTTTCGCGATGACGAGTGGCCCGGTGCCGGCGTCGACGTGCAGCTGATCGAGGGCGGGGAAATCCTGGTGTCGACGCGCTGCGTCACTGCAGACGGCGCGCGGTACGTCGCCGAAAGCTTCCGGCAGGAATACCTGCGCACGGGCTGGCGCGAGAGTCAAAGCCGTTGATCTGGCCCATCGGCCAACTTCTTGACCACCATTCGACAAACCCTGATAACTTCGGCCGCACGGCGTCGCTATGATGCGGCGCCGTGTGTGCCGCGCGACGGCCAATTCGGATCCTGATCGTTGACGATGAAGAACCGATTCTTCATTTCGTCCAGCGCGTCTTGCGCGACGACGGGTACGAAACCGTGGCCGCTTCCAATCCTGAAACCGCACTCACACTCGCGACGGGAGAGGGACCGTTCGCTTTGCTGCTGACCGACCTCGTCATGCCCAACGTGCCTGGCGACGAACTCGCGCGGCGCCTCCGGCGCGACCAGCCTGATCTCAAAGTGCTGTATCTCACCGGCTATTCGGATCGGCTCTTCGAGTCTCGACTGCTGCTGTGGGAAAGCGAGTCGTTCCTCGACAAACCGGCGTCGGCGAAGGCGCTTCGGGAGGCCGTCTCGCTCGCACTATTTGGCCACACGCACGGACCGCAGTCCGGCGAGAGCCACGCATAGTCGTCCAGTTTGATTGAGGGCGATAGACTACTGAGCGAAGCGGGGCATCCTCGCGCTTCGCGCGCCTCTGTTTCTTCGCCATCTAGGACTATCGCACATGCCGACCACGACCGCAGGTTGGACGCCGCGACGCTACCTGATCGCCGCATTTGGTCTGGCAGCGGTGTCGATGCTGATTCAGGCCAACACGCTAGGCGGCCTGTCGGGCGGAAATAGTGTCGCGAGTTGGCTAGGTGGACTCTCTCAGGGACCTGTAGCGGGTCTCATTCTCGGCGGCATCAAGAAAATATTCTCGCGGCGCACCAGCGTCGCTCGCTGGGTGTTCTGGGCGACAGTTGTGACGACTGGAATTTACTTAGGCGCGTTGCTGCTCATCGAACTGAGTCGGCGGTGAGCCACACTACGGCCGACAATCAATAGCGGCTGGTACGGTTTCGGCCTTACTTGGTTGGCGCCGAGGCGCGTCGGTGCAATTCTGCTTGCTCAAACTCCCGTTGCCAATCGCCAGCGAGCGCGATGGCGGTGCGGCTGTTCGGCACCGTGGTCTCGCGCGTCGTCACGCCATTCTGATCGACTCGGAGGTGCCAATTGGTTCCCCGAGTCCGGATGATGCAACTGGCACCGGTCGGCAGGGACCATAAGGTGGCGAGGTCGTCGTCCTTTCGTTCGTCCATGTCGAGTGTTTCGTCGCTCGCGCCTACATGTCCTGACACGCCAGGAAGTATGCGTGAACATCTGGTGCATGCTCGACGAGGCACTGGGATTGTACCGAGTCGTGGCGCGCGCCTATGCGCTCGGAGGGTCTGACGCCGACAAACGTCAGACGCTGAAACGACTCGCCTCCACTGATTTCCACATCGCAGAAGAATTCCCTGACGTGCTCGCGCCGTACATGACAACTGTCGTCGAGGATCCGAAAGCGGAACCCTGAGGCTCGGCGTTTCGACCTGGTGACGCCCAAGCCAAAG
>DASRDS010000395.1:0-2632 GCA_035652495.1 Gemmatimonadaceae bacterium | reverse complement strand
CCCAACAGTAGTGGCCGTGCGAGGTTAGGGCTAGAGGGTCGCGGTCATATCGGCGGTCGACGCGTGCTAACGCCAGCGCACGAGGTAGGCGCCGGCGCTATCGACGTTCGCGAATCGAGCCGTCAACGCGGCCTCGAGCCGCTGGTCCATCGGCCCCGAGACGTTCCGGTGCCGATTGATGACGACGGCGGTGACGCCGAGTGTATCGATCTGCCTCAAAACGGAGTCGGTGGGATCGGGCCGATCGTCGAACACCTCGTAGATCGTCGGCGTCGGATTTTGCTTTCCCGTCAAGAAGTAGACATGTGGACTATCCGGCCCGGCGTAGATGTAACGACCGCGCGCGTGCGCATCGACCAAGGCCACGAGCTTCTGGTACATCGGGACCATGAACCATTCGACCAGCGGTCCGCCGCGGGGAACATTCAGTCGTGCCGTGCGCCGGTGATAGACCGGCGAGAATTCGGTGCGTCCCACTGCCCAGACGAGGAACAGGGCCGCGACACCGGCGGCGATCCCCCGCGGCCGCGGTTGCTGGGTCGTCCGATCGACGACAAGCGCCAGTGCGACCAGGACGACGAGGGGTGCGACGTACAGAAAATATTGATCGAGTGCCGTGGGAAACTGGATGAGCGTTCCGGAGGCAAGCACGAAGGTGAACAGCGCGAGCGTCGGTTGGCCGCGCCGTCTCCGGAGCATCACGGCGGCAATGATGACCAGCACCGGGATGAGCCCATAGCAGGCCTGGCGGAGCATCGTCGCCAGGATGTGCGGCGGCGTGTTGAAGTTGGGATCGGCGCCGATGTACGCGCCGGAGGCGGCGACCAGCGCGACGGCGACCACGGACACCGTCCAGGCCCGAGCTGACTGGCGCCCGACGAGGCCGAGGGCGACAACGACCGGCACCGCCATGAGGACGCTGAGGGCGGGCGGAGGTGGATACGCGATGACGCTGAACCGGCGCATCGGCTCGACGAAGACGGCGACGAGGAGCGCGTGCACGGACCCGGACGCGATGTACGGTACGAGAAAGGCCAGGACCGGGAGCGCGAGACCCGCTACGAACGGCCCTATCAGGTCGACCAGCGCAATGAGTCGACGGGTTGGCGGCGCATACGTGGCCGATCGCTCGCGTGCGACGAGCAGCGCGGCCGCCGCGGCGTTGGGCAGGGCATAGTGCACCAGGGCTCGAACACCCTGACTGCGCACCAGCCACGCCACCGCCACCGCATAGCCGATGACGCCTAGCCCGATCAGAATCGTGTACCAATTCGCCGCGGCCGGGGCGTCACTGATGCGGTCCGAGTCCTGTTCCTGATAGATGAAAAAGAGCCAGGCCGCGGCAATGAAATAGAGGCCGACGATCTTGATGATGCAGGAGGTGCCCGCGGCGACGCCCGCCGCCACGAGCCAGCGGCGGCGTTTCGTGTCGGTGTACCGGAGGAGGGCGGCCGCGCCGGCGGTGGCCAGAAACAGCGCATACCACGACGGCATGCCGCGCGGATGTTGCGGGACGCTCCACGCGATGGCGAGGATCACGGCCAGCCCGGCGGCGAGCGGCCGTGCGATCCGTCGGGCGAGGGCATAGAACACCGGCACCCAGCACGCGGTCGCGGCCAGCAGCACCCATCGCGTGGCCATGAAGGTTTCGCCGACGACTCGAAATGCCACGGCGTACAGCATGCCGAGCGCGCCGGTGTACGGATCGATGAAGTCGCGCTGCGGGAGCTGGCCGTGCATCACGCGATCGGCGATGTGCGCGAGCATGCCCTCGTCGACGTCGTAGAAGTTGTCGCGGATATGATGGAAGACGTACGCGACGGCGATCAGCCAGACGACCCCGAGCATCCAGCCGCTACGGCGTTCCTGCATGTCGAGAGGCTACCGTGCTCCCTGGGCGACGCCCGTGGTGACGAGCACGCGATTGCCGTCCGGGTCGACCAGCTCGCGGTCGGCTTCGCCAGCGTCCGGTGTCTGAATCGTGAACGAGAGCAGGCCAACGGCATCGGCGGCCGGTCGCTGGGCCCCGGCGCCGTTCCAGGTATTGAGTCCCAGATGGTGGTGATAGTCGCCGAACGCCAGAAACGCCGCGCGGAGCCGGGGCATCGCGACCTTCACGTCCATCCCGACGACGTCGCGATAGAATGCGATCGAGCGCTCGAGGTCCGCGACATGGAGGTGAATGTGTCCGATGTCCGCGGTCGCGTCTAGCCCTGGCCACGGCGCGGGCCCGGCGGCCTCGATGAGCGCTTGGCCGTCGAGCGGCGGCGACTCCATGCGCATCTGGCCGTCGGGGCCAAACCACTCAGTTCTGGGATTATCGATCGTGAGCTCGATCCCATTTCCATCAGGATCGGCCAGGTAGATCGCCTTATTCGTCGGATGATCGCTTGCGCCCTGAAGCGGATAGTCCGCCGCCAGCAGCCGCGCGAGCAGCTGGCCTAGCGCACGGGCGTCCGGGACGCGGATCGCGAAGTGATAGAGGCCGGTGGTGCGACCGGGCTTGGTCGCGCCCGGCAGCTCTGTCAGGGTGAGGAGCGCTGGACCATGGTCAGTGGCGGCGAGTACGCCGGGCGCGATCTGTACGAATCCCAGGAGGTCTTTGTAAAACGAGATCGCCCGACGGAGGTTC
>DASRDS010000394.1:0-13684 GCA_035652495.1 Gemmatimonadaceae bacterium | reverse complement strand
ACGGCGCTGATCTCGTGGAGCGGCAGCATGTTCGAGTATCTCATGCCGGCGCTCATCATGGAGTCGTTCCCGTTCACGCTGCTGGATCAGACGTATACCGGGGCGGTTCGTCGTCAGATCGCGTATGGCGCCGAGCGTAATGTGCCCTGGGGTGTGTCGGAGTCCGCGTACAACGCGCGCGACCGGCATCAGACCTATCAGTATCGCGGGTTCGGCGTACCTGATCTCGCGCTTAAACGCGGCCTGAGTAAGGATCTCGTTGTCGCCCCGTACGCGACGCTGCTGGCGCTCATGGTCGAGCCGCACCCGGCGATGAAAAACCTCGCGACGCTGGAAAAAGAGGGCGCGCTGGGATTATTCGGGTTCCGCGACGCGGTGGACTATACCCGACCGACAGTCGGCTCGAACCACGCGCTCGTCGGCTGCTACATGGCGCACCATATCGGCATGAGCCTGGTGTCGCTGAACAATGCGATCCACTCCGACATCTGGCCCCAGCGGTTTCACTCGGACCCGCTCGTCAAATCGGCCGAGCTGGTCCTGTTCGAGCGCATCCCGCGCCGCTTCATGCTGACCGAAGCGCAGACGGACGAGGGCGATGAGTTGGCGGCCCGCCGCCGCGGGTCGGACAAACCCACGGCCCGCACGCTCGACACGCCGAACACGCCCGAGCCGCGCGTCACACTGCTCGGTCATGCGCCGTACACGCTCATGATCTCGAACGCCGGCAGCGGCTACTCGCGCTTCGAGAACTACCAGGTCACCCGCTGGCGCAACGATAGCACGCTCGATCGATACGGGCAGTGGTGCTACCTGCACGACACGTCGAACGGCCGCGTGTGGCCCGCCGCGTATCAGCCGATGGGCGACGATGCGCAACCCGAGTGGTTCCGCTCGACGTTCGCGTCGGACCGCGCGACGTTCTCGCGGCGGGATGGCGATATCGACACACGGCTCGAGGTCACCGTCGTCCCCGATGATGCGGCCGAGGTACGGCGCATCACGATCACGAACAACGGGACGACGGCGCGCGACATCGAGCTCACGACGTACGCGGAGATCTCGCTGGCGCCGCCGGACGCGGATCGGACGCATCCGGCGTTCCAGAATCTGTTCGTCGAGACCGAGTTCGTCGCCCCGCACTGCGCCATTCTCGCCACCCGACGGCCTCGCTCAGCCGACGAGCGCACCCTCTGGTGCGCCCATGTCGTTGCCACCGGGCCGGAGATCGTCGGCCGGCCCACGTGCGAGACGGATCGCGCGCGGTTCGTCGGCCGCAACCGCACCGTCCGAAATCCGGAGGCGATGACGGCCGGCGGCCCGCTGTCGGGCACGACGGGCGCCGTCCTGGATCCGATCTACTCGATCCGCGTCTGCGTTCGCGTCGGCGCCGGGCAACAGGCGCGCGTGGCCTTTACCACGCTGGTCGCACCGACCCGCGACCGCGCGCTGGAGTTGGCGGACCGCTACCACGATCCGTACAGCGCTCAACGCGCGCTGGATCTCTCATGGATGCATGCGCAGGTCGAGCTGCGCGAGTTGTCGATCACGCCCGCTGATGCCGCACTGTATCAGGAGCTGGCCGGCTACCTGTTCTTCTCTGACCGCGCTGTCCGTGCGCCCGCGAAAGAGCTGCTGCGACTTCGTCGCGGCATCGATGCGCTCTGGGCGCATGGTATCAGCGGCGACTGGCCCATTTTGCTGGCTGCTGTCGACCAGGCGGCCGGTGTAGCGACCGTAAAAGAATTGTTGCAAGCGCATCAGTATTGGCGGCGCAAAGGTATGACGGTGGATTTGGTGATATTGAATACGAACCCGCCGTCGTACCAACAAGATTTGCAGGACGAGCTGCAGGCGACGGTGCTGGCGTCGACCGAAGCGGCCCTTATCGATAAGCCAGGCGGCGTGATGCTGCGTCGCCGCGATCTCATTCCACCCGACGATCTGGCGGTTCTGCGCGCGACCGCGCGCGTACACGTTGTCTGCGACGGGCTACGGCTTGGCGAGATCCTGCAGCTCCCCGAGAGCGAGCCGGAGTATCCACCAGTCTTCGAGCCGACCACGCAATCCGGCGGTGGCATCGTGAGCGCCGGCGTACTCGCGGCCGCCGCGGTGCGGTCCGGCGACAGCGCGCGCGGCGATGCGCTGCTGCGCTCCGCGCCGGAGGTCGAGTTCGACAATGGGCTCGGTGGCCTGGCGGCCGACGGCTCGTATCAGATTCGCCTGGTCGACGGCGCGACGACGCCGGCGCCGTGGACGAACGTGATCGCGAACGAGAACGGCGGATTCTTGATCTCGGAGAACGGCGGCGGGTACGTCTGGTCGGACAACAGCTTCTTCTTCCGCCTCACGCCGTGGCTCAACGATCCGGTGGCCGACGAGCCGACGGACATCCTGTACATTCGGGACGACGAGACCGGCGAGGTCTGGGCGGCGACGCCGGATCCGGTGCGGCATCAGACGCCGTATCTCATTCGCCACGAGCCGGGCCGCACCGAGTTCCAGCACAGCCACGCGGGCCTCACGACCGTCCTGACGCTCGGCATGCCCGAGCACCACGTCGTGAAGATCGCCAAGCTCGCGATCACGAACGACACGGCCACGCCCCGGCGCGTCACCGTCACGCACTACGCCGACTGGTGTCTCGGCGTCATCCGCGAGCACACGCAGCATCAAGTGCGCACGATGTTCGACCGCGACTCCGAGGCGATCTTCGCGCAGAACGGCTACGACCAGGATTTCGCGGGGAAGGTCGCGTTCACGGCGTTGAGCCTGCCGGTCACGAGCTTCACCGGCGACCGGCGCGAGTTCCTGGGGCGGAACGGGACGTTGGCCGAGCCGGCGGGACTCGAGCGGTCGGCGCTGTCCGAGGCGTGCGGGCCGCTCTACGATCCGTGCGCGGCCCTCCAGTGCTCGATCGTGATCAGCCCCGGCGAGACGCGCGAAGTCGTGGCCCTCCTCGGCGCCGCGAACAGCGAGGGCGAGTGCCGGAACCTGATCACCAAGTACCGGCAGCCGGCCGACGCCATGGCGGCGATGGACGCGTTCAGCGCCGATTGGAGGCGGCGGCTCACGACGATCCAGGTGAAGACCCCGGATCGCGCGTGCGATGCGGTGCTGAATGGCTGGTTCCTGTATCAGGCGCTCGCCTGCCGGTTCCTCGCGCGCACGGCGCTCTATCAGTCGAGCGGCGCGTACGGATTCCGCGATCAGCTGCAGGATTCGATGGCGTTCGTGTATTGCGAGCCGACGATGGCGCGCGACCACATCGTGCGGAGCGCCGGCCGCCAGTTCGTCGAAGGGGACGTTCAGCACTGGTGGCACCCGCATAGTGGCCGCGGTGTCCGTACGCGATTCTCCGACGATCTCGCGTGGCTGCCGTTCGTCGTCGACCATTATCTCGCGGTCACGGGCGACACGAGCGTGCTCGATGAGAATGTGCCGTTCCTGACCATGCGGGCGCTCGAGCCGGGCGAAAATGAGCTGTACGACCGGCCCGATGTGTCGAACGAGTCGGCGACGGTCTATGAGCACTGCGTCCGCGCGCTTCGACGGGCCGCGACGGTCGGCCAGCATGGGCTGCCGCTCATGGGCATCGGCGACTGGAACGACGGTATGAACCGCATCGGGGTCGGCGGGAAGGGCGTGAGCGTGTGGCTCGCCTGGTTCCTCATCGCGACCATGCGGCGGTTCGCGGCGCATTGCGATGCGAGGGGCGACAGCACGACCGCGAACGAGCTGCGCTCCAAGGCGGACGCGTACGCGGCCGCGATCGAAAAAGAATCATGGGACGGCGAGTGGTATCGCCGCGCCTACTTCGACGATGGCACCCCGCTCGGCAGCCACTCGAACGACGAGTGTCAGATCGACTCGATCGCGCAGAGCTGGTCGGTGATCTCGGGCGCCGGCGAGACGGAGCACGCGCGCACGGCCTGCAACTCAGCGTATGCGCATCTCGTTCGCGAAGATGCGCGGTTGATCATGTTGCTGACGCCGGCGTTCGATCACACCGACCATGATCCGGGGTACATCAAGGGCTATGTTCCCGGCGTTCGCGAGAACGGCGCCCAGTATACGCATGCCGCGACCTGGTATGTCCTGGCGCGGGCGATGCTCGGGGACGGTGATACCGCGTACAAGTTGTACGAGATGATCAATCCCTTCACGCATCCAATCGAGACGTACAAGGTCGAGCCGTACGTGATCGCGGCCGACGTCTATACGGCCGAGGGACATCTGGGGCGCGGTGGTTGGACCTGGTACACCGGCTCCGCCGCGTGGGCCTATCGAGTGGGGCTCGAAGGCATCCTCGGCTTCAAGAAGCGCGGGACGACGCTACGACTCGATCCCGTCATTCCCTCGGACTGGGATGGGTTCGAGCTTACCTATCGCTATGGCTCGGCCACGTATCACATCGTCGTGCAGAATCCGGATCACGTCTCGCGCGGCGACGAGCCGACGGAGATTCCGCTCGTCGATGACGGGAAGACTCACGAGGTCACCGTCACGATAGGGGCTCGAGATGCGTCACCGCTGGCCCGTTAATCACTTTGCCATACGGGTCGAACCGTGACCCGTGGCAGGGGCAGTCCCACGTCTTCTCGGTCGAATTCCAATCGACGATGCAGAAGAGGTGCGGACAGACGGCGGAGCACTCGTGCATCTTCCCCTGCTCGTCGCGATACGCGGCGATCTTGGTAATGCCACGCCTGATGACCGCGCCCTCACCCTTGGCGATGTGCGCGACCGTCGCCACCTGACCAGGTGTGATCCAGCGTGCGTACTGACCGGCGACGTTCAGATTCTCCCTGGCGTATTCGACCCCGGACTTCACCGTAAGTCGCGCAGGGTCGTACAGCTTTGTCCACGGATTGTCGCGGCACGCGATCAGGTCGGTCAGGAGCATGCCGGCGATCGTCCCGTACGTCATGCCGTTTCCCGAGTCGCCGGTCGCCACGTAGATGTTCGGCACGACGCCAGGATTCGCGCCGATGAACGCGAGCCCGTCGACGGGTTCCAAGATCTGACCTGACCAGCGGTATTGCACGGGCCCCGTGCCGGGAAATTTCGCGCGTGCCCACTGCTCGATCGCCGCGTAGCGCTCGGCGGCATCGTCCGCCTGGCCGGTCTTGTGATCGCCACCGCCGACGATGAGCATGTTGCCTCGCGTCCGCGCGTAGTGGTACGGCGTCTCGCTATCCCAGTACAGCGCGGGTTCGATCGGCTCGGTAGTCGGCATCGCGATGACATACGTGCGATACGCGGCCTGCTTCGTGTGCATCGTGACGACGTCGTTCACCGGCGACCCGGTCGCGACGACGACCGCGCCGGCGGTGATCGTGTGCCCCTTGTCCGTGACCACGCGCCCCGTCGTCCCGCCCGTCATCTCGACGGCATGCGTGCCGCCAAAGAGCCGGCCACCATCCCGCACCACGGCCCGCGCCAGCGTCTCGACATACTCGACGGGGTCGAACTGCGCCTGGCGCGGAAACTTGAGCCTATCGCCGATGCGCTCGACGTTCGTCAGGCCGGCGCGGTGACACGCGGCCAGCTCGCGGTCGAGGATGTCGGCGGGGCCTGAGAGGTAGCCGTCGACGCGCTCGAACTCGCACTGGATGTCCTCGGCGCTGGCGATCGCCTCGATCTTGTCGATCGCCGCGACGTGGCTCTCGGCCGCGAGCCGCGCCGCGTGCAGGCCGTGTAGGCGCTCGAGCGCGTAGTACCGATCATCGAGCACGGCCGTGATATGCGCGGTCGTGCGGCCGGTCTCGCCGCCCGCTATGCCACCATCGTCGATGCCGACGACGGTCTTCCCCTCGCGCGCGAGGAGATATGCGGTCGTGACGCCGGCGAGTCCCAAGCCGACGACGCACACGTCGGCGTAGGTATCCTCGCCGAGCGGCGGATACCATGGGACGCGCGTGCGCCTGCCATTCCACCAGATCGGGATCGTGGTGCTCATGCTGTGATATAAATCACCAGGTGAGCAGGTGGTTCATCTTCCGTGCCATGAAACGCGTCGTTCCTCTTCTTTCCCTGGCGCTGTGCAGCGCAGCCTGCGCGCCCGGTGCACTTATACAAACCACACCGACGCCCGCCCCCATTGTGGGATCCTGGCGTCTCGACGGCGGCGGCGTGCAGTCGGCGGGCTTTTACGATCCAGAGACCTTGGAATTTGCCGAGGTGCGCTCTCCGGGGCAGTATCTCACGTTGACTGCCGATGGGCAGTTCGAGAGCGGCCGTGTCACGCGCACCGGGACGGGGGGGTGCGCGGTGGCACGGTACGAGTATCACCGCGGGACGTTCGTCGTGCGCGACTCGGTCCTCGTGCTCTCGCCAACGTCGGGCCGCGTGCGCAGCGTGTCGCCTTGTGATTTGAAGAACGACTACGAAAAGAACGACACCGGCATCCAGACCGTGGTCTGGCGGGCCGGTGTCGGCGACAACTCGATCGTGGTGGCCTCAGCGTCGCTCGTTCGCGAGCTGCCGGTCATCGCCCTTACTGACAGCCGGGCGCTCCCTCGATAGAGTCGTTCGCGAACGGCTTCGTCGCGCCACCAACCCACACGGCGCAGATGTGCGGCGAATACGTCGGCAGCACGTAGCTGTTCTGGAGCGAGGCCGTCCAGCCCGAGCTCAAGATCGTGCTGGTGACCACCGAGTTCCCGGCCGACAGGTGGTACGACGCATTCGAGATCAACACGTTCGGATCCGCGTACGTCTGGTTGTCGAAGAAGAACGCTTCCTCGGCCGTCTCGAGGTTCCTGAGATCGGCGCGCATGGACGTGACGTACGCCTTCTGCTTGGAAGCGGCGAACTTCGGTATGGCGATCGCGGCAAGAATGCCGATGATGACCACCACGATCAACAACTCGATCAGCGTAAAACCATCTCGGCGACTCGACACGATGACCTCTCGGGGCCAGGGACTCGGCCTGAGATAAAGCAATCGGTGTTCCGCCGTTAACGCAAGTCGTAAATTATTGCCGCTGAAGAGGTTAGAATTGCCGGGCCCGCCGCCCGGCAATTTTTATCCCCTCATTCTGCAAAGTGCCGCTGCATTATGAGACACCCAGCAGCTTTAACGCCGCATCGGTAACTCTTGCCGCCGTGATCCCCAGCTCCTTAAACACGACCGGTCCAGGCGCCGAAGCCCCGAACCGCTCGAGCCCGATGACGACCCCGCGGTCGCCGACCCAGCGGTACCACGACATGGGATGCCCGGCTTCGACAGCCACCCGTGGAATGCCCGGCGGCAGCACGTTGTCGCGATAACTCGCCGGCTGCTGCGCGAACAGCTCGTGACTCGGCATGCTCACGACACGCGCCTTCACACCCTTCGCGGCCAGCGCCGTTCTCGCGTCCATGGCCAGCGACACTTCGGAGCCCGACGACAACAGCACGACCTGCGGCGTGCCGCCGTCCGCGTCCGCCAACACGTACGCACCCTTTGCCAGGCCCGCGCCTGATCCCGGGAGCAGCGGGAGCTTCTGCCGCGTCAGCACGAGCGACACGGGCCCGCCGCGGTGCGTGATCGCGACACGCCATGCCTCCTCCACCTCGTTCGCATCCGCCGGCCGAATCAGCGTCGCATTCGGAATCGCGCGCATGGTCGACAGCTGTTCGATCGGCTGGTGCGTCGGACCATCCTCGCCGAGTCCGATCGAGTCGTGCGTGAAGACCCAGATCACGTGCTGCTTCATGACGGCCGCGAGCCGGATCGCCGGCCGCATGTAATCGGAGAAGATGAAGAACGTCGAGCCATACGGCATGAGTCCGCCGTGCAGCGCGATCGCGTTCAGGATCGCGCCCATGCCGTGCTCGCGGATGCCGAAATGGATGTTGCGGCCCTGATAGCTGCCTGGCTCGAACGTGCCGCTGTCCTTCAAGAACGTCAGCGTCGACGGATTCAAATCGGCCGCGCCGCCAAAGAGCTCCGGCACCTGTGCGTCGAACGCATTGAGCACGGTCGACGACGAAGCGCGCGTGGCGACGTTCGCGTTCTCCTTCGTGAACACCGGGAAGTTCTTATCCCAGTCCGGCCGAAGCTTCCCAGCCAACCGCCGCTCATATTCGGCCGCGAGGTCGGGCAGCGCCGTCGCGTACGCCGCGCGCGCCTTCTCCCATTGCTGGCGCGCCGCCGCGCCGCGCCGTCCGGCGGCCCGCCAGTGATCCAGCGCTTCCTGCGGCACGGAGAACGGCTCTTTGTACGGCCAGCCGAGGTTTTCTTTGGTAAGCTCCACTTCGGACTCGCCGAGCGCTTCGCCGTGGGCTTTTGGCGTGTCCATCCTGTTCGGCGATCCGTAGCCGATATGGGTTCGGCAGATGATCAGCGATGGCTTATCGGTGACGGCCTTTGCCTTCACGATCGCGGCATCGACCGCGTCCAGATCGTTTACGTCTGCGACGCGCTGCACGTGCCAGCCGTACGCCTCGTACCGCTGGGCCGCGTCGTCGCTGTAGGTGAGCTCCGTCTGCCCGTCGATGGTGATGTGGTTGTCGTCGTAGAACCCGATCAGCTTCCCGAGCTTGAAGTGTCCCGCGAACGAGGCCGCCTCGTGCGAGATGCCCTCCATCATGCAGCCATCGCCCGCGATGAAGTACGTGTGATGGTCGACGATGGTCTGGCCCGGCCGATTGAACTCCCCGGCCAGATGCGCTTCCGCCACCGCGAAACCCACCGCGTTCGCCACGCCCTGGCCCAGCGGTCCCGTCGTCGTCTCGACGCCGACCGTGTCGCCGTGCTCCGGGTGTCCCGGCGTCTTCGAGTGCCACTGCCGGAACTGCTTCAGGTCATCGATCGTGAGCCCGTATCCGGTCAGATATAGCACCGCGTACAACAGCATCGACGCATGCCCGTTCGACAGCACGAATCGATCGCGGTCCGGCCAATCCGGATCGGCCGCGTCGTATTTCATGTGTCGGGTCCACAGCACGTACGCCAGCGGCGCCAGCGCCAGCGGTGCGCCTGGGTGTCCGCTGTCCGCCTTTTGAACGGCGTCAATGGCGAGGGTGCGGACGGTGTCGATCGCCAGCTGCTCGATCGAGGATGTAGCGGGTTTTGGGGGCTCGATGGTCGATGCCATAGGCCCGTAATCTAAATCAGGGCGTTATCGTCAGAGTCACAGTATCCGACTGTAACGGGTGCAGCAGCGTTACTATCAGATGCGCGACCCCGGGCGTGGGCCCCGCGGTCATGATGATGAACGCCTGCCCACCGCCGTCGGTCGAGTCGACGGCCGAGCATCGTTGGCCGCCCACGCTATCGGTGCGCTCGACGAGGATCGAACAGTTGCCCCTAGCGAGCGGATGATGCACATACGTCGTATCGGCCGTTGGCGCGAACAGGATGCCCCGGCCCGACTTCTGTCGTGTCCCCTCTAACCGGACGGTGACCGCGAGACGCACGACCGAGTCGGGAAGGCTCTTCTGGTTATTGCCGGACGTGATGAGGAGGGTCGAGCCAGACGGTCCGGTGCTACTGTGGCACGCCGCGATTGCCAAGGCGAGGGCGCTGCAGATGAGCACGATTCGCGGCATGATCCGATCTATGAGGCGAATCCCGGGCCGCCGCCTCTTGTTAGTGCCATGATGGCGAGCCGAGTGAGCCGGTGTAGCCGAGTGGGAGGATGATCTGCGGGTTGGCGACGTTGATCAAGTCGATCTTGCGGGTCGTCAGGTTGCGTGCGGCGATCCAGTTGCCGTCTGGGGACCACCCCATCTGGAACTCGTAATTTGGTGCGGTCAGGACGGTGTTCCCCGTGCCATCCGGCTTGATGACCGAGATCTGCCCGTTCGCGTTCCACGCAATGAGGGTCCCGGTCGGCGACCACGCCGTCGCATTGGCGAGGATGGTCCCGAGCTCCGTCGAGACGCCGGTGGACAGGTTGAGGATCTCGACCTGCGCGCCTCCCGGTACCACGTACACGAGCGAGGTCCCGTCGGGCGAGGGACTCGGGAACTGCGAGGGATTCGATCCCGTCTGCATCACGATGGCGTCACCCGTGCCGTCCGGATGGACGCGCCAGATATCCGGGCTGTTCGTGATCTTCGTGTAGTAGATCCACATGCCATCGTGCGAGTAGGCCGGCCACGCATCGATCGATCCGCCCGAGTTGTCGAGCACCGAGGTCTGTCCGGCGGTCGTCACGCCGTACAAGAGATCCGCCCCGCCGAAGGTCCCGCCGCCGCTCGTCTGGTCGAAGACGAGACTCGAGCCCAAGGGATTCCAGGCCACGGTTCCCGCCACCGTCGTGGTGATCACCTGGTAGTGCGACCCGTCGAGATTGAAGGTCGCGACGCCGCCGGCGTCGATCGAGGCGGCCATCGTTCCCTGGGGCACGCCCGTGATGAGCGTCGTATCGACCGCGGGAGGCGTGTGCGGCAAGCCCTGCGCCGTTCCGCTGACGGACACGCGCCCGACGCCGGTGACGGTCACGGTTGATCCGGACAGCTGCCCCGGTCCGGAAAGCAGCGCGTACGTCACCGGGTCGGTGCGCGGGTTGCCGTAGCGGTCGACGACGGCCGTGTGCAGTTGCACCGTTCCGTTCACGTAGACCGACGTGTCGGCCGGGCCCGAATGGAGGCCCGCCGGGTTGCCCGCGGTGATGTTGAATTTCGCGGTGTCGACGTAGCCCAGTTGCGGCACTTTGATCAAGAGCGGCGCCGTGCCCGCGCGCACGCCAAAGAACACATCGACCGTCACGATGCCCTGCGTATTCGTCGTCTCGGCGACGAACGACGCCGGCTGGTTCGACGTCAGCGGCGCGACATCGACCCAGTCGGGGAAGTTCGGATGCGCGCTGTCCGACGCGTTGATGGCCTCGAACTGGACGATCTGGCCCGCCGCCACCGTGCCGTGACTCGAGATCTGCACGACGAGCGCTTGGTTGGGGACGCTCAGGATCGAATCGCTCTGCAGATTCCCGGCGAGGAACCTGACGCCCGGTTGCGGCCCGCCGCTATTGTGGGGCGAGCTCGGACTGCCGCAAGCGACGGCGGCGAGCACCCAGGCGACGGCGCACACGTTTCGTACGGACATAGGCGAACTCTACTGTTGCGGACTGGCTAGTGCCACGTCGGTGATCCGACCGTGCCGGTATAGCCAAGGGGCACCACCAGCCGCGATGTGACGTTGATCAGCTCGAGGCGTGTCGTCGCGGTGTTCCGGGCGATGATCCAATTGCCATCGGGCGACCAGTCGAACTGTGTTCCATACGGTCCGGGCGCCAGCATGGATCCGTTCGTGCCATCGCTTCGGATGAGCGCGATGGCATTCGCGGTGGTCAGATACGCGATGACGTTTCCGGTCGGTGACCACACATCGGAGACGCCTTTGACGCCCAGGTCGACGGCCGCGCCGGTCGACAGCGTCAAAATTTTCAGGTTGCCCTGTTCGCCGCCCAGGATGTAGGACAGCTGGGTACCGTCTGGCGACGGACTCGGAAACTGGAGCCCTTCCGGCGAGATCATGTAGATCGTCGTGTCGCTCGTGCCGTCGGGATGCACGCGCCAGATCGGCTGCGAGGTGCTGTACATGTCGTAGTAGATCCACTGCCCATCGCGCGAGTACTGCGGGTACGCGATCGCGGTGGCGCCCGAGTTCACGAGCGTCGCGACCTGGCCGCCCAGTTGGATGGTTTGCATGAGACCCGTCGCGCCATAGAGACCGGCCACGGTCTGATCGAACACGAAACTCTGTCCGTTCGGCGCCCACTTGAGCGTGCCCGCGTAGATCGAGGAGATCTGCGTGTAGTGCGATCCGTCGACGTTGAACGTGTAGATGCCTCCGGCATCGCCTGACGCGGCCAGGAGCCCGGTGGGGACGCCGTACACCGTCGTCGTGTCCGTGAACCCGTCGGCGGATCCGACGACCTGAATGGGGCCATAGCTGCTCACGGTGAGCGTGTGGCCGTGCAGTGAGCCGATGCCACTCGACACGGACAGCGAGACGGAATCCGAGCGCGCGTTACCGTAGCGATCGACGACGCGGGTGCGGAGGGTGACGGTGTTGCCCAGGGAGGCATCCGTGTCGTTCGGCGCGGCCAACAGGCTGACCGCGTGTCCGGGCAGGACGGTGTAGAGCGCGGTGTCGGCATAACCCAGCTGCGGCACCGTCACGATGATCTTGCCGACGCCCGCATCGATGCCGAGGGCGACGACGATGGAGGCTTCGCCCGACGCATCGGTGGTTTCGGCGAAGAAGGGCATTGGCGTGCCGCCGGCCAGCGGCTCGATCTGCGCTCGGTATGTGCCGCTGTCCTGCACCGATTGGAAGCGGACCACCTGATTGGCGGCCGACTGACCGTCGGGGCCCGTTCCCACGCGCACGACCAGGGCCTGATCGAGCACCGTCTGGATCGTGTCGGACTGCCCATTGCCGCGCAGAAAAGTGATCGGCGCATGCGACAATGCGGGCGGGGACGTGCTGTCATGGCCGCACGCGGCTGCTGTCAGGACTATCGCCACCAGACCGCGTACGCGTGCGCACATGGGTGCCTCCTATTAGGCACCCAAAATACTCCCTAGCTCGTCACTTATAGTCGAGGCTGTTACAATTACATCTCGTCGCAGGACACCTGGTCGCGGTCGACGGTGCGGCCCAGTCCGGAGGCGTCGAGCTCTCCGCGCCACATGACGCAGCTCTTGCCGGGAAAGAGGGCGAATGTGGCCCGTGCGGCCCATCCGGACTCGGTCGCGGACACGATCGCGACGGACACGCCGGGGTCCCAGGCGAACGTCTCGAGCTTGGTCGGATCCTGCGTGTAGCGACCGTTGAGGGCGAAGTATTTCTCCTCGCTCTTCGCGAGCTTCTTGAGCGCGAACGCCATGTAGCTCTGCGCGGCCGCCGCCCACTCGGCGCGCTGGCTCAGGCCATCGCCGTCACAGGCGACTTCCGCCTCGGGGAACGTCTTGCGCTCGGACTCGGTCGACGGGCGGTCGGTTTTGTCGATCGATCCGACCCAGATGACGCACGAGCGGCCGACACCCGCGCCTACCGGCAGTGTCTCGACAGCGGCCCAACCGTTCGATTCCACGGAGACGATATCGACTTTCGCGCCCATCGTGGGATGGAACGTGGGGAGCAGCTCGATATTGCCGGCGAATTTCTGGTTGCCGGTTTGATAGAGCTCTTGCGCCGTGACGAGATTGCGGAGGTCGCTCCGCATCTGGCCCATCGACGCGAGGTACGCGGCGTCGGCGGCGCTCGTCGCCTTTGGGACGACGGCGTTGGCGGTCAGGTGCGTGGGTTGCGCCTGCGCGGCGGTCGCGCACGCGAGAAAGAACCAGCTGACGTGGGAGCGGGTCATATGCCATAGGATGCCCCGCTCCTTTTTTTCGTAACGCGTTACCCGACCGACGCTACCTTGAGTCGCTCGTTCAGGACTCGACGCATGCGCTGCAGCGTCGCCGGGTCATCGAGCTCGTCCTCGACGACATGCGTCAGCATCATCGCGGCCGAGCCGCGAAAGAGCTTTTGCTTGAGATAGCGAATGCTGGACGTCGCCGCCGCGCGGCGGCTTACCGTGGGGGCGAAGCGATGTGCTTTGCCTTCAACGGTGTGCGTGACGTGGCGTTTTGCCTCCAGCACACGGAGCACCGTCAGAACAGTCGTATATGCGAGCCGGTCGGCGAGGCGCATCTGCACCTCAGCCGCGGTGGACGGGCCGTACTCCCACAGCAC
>DASRDS010000393.1:0-9177 GCA_035652495.1 Gemmatimonadaceae bacterium | reverse complement strand
GGTGCGCGTGAAATCCACTTGCGGCCCGGCGACCTGGAGCAGCTTTTCGTCTTCGGTGATCGGGGGCCGATCGCGAATGGATTCCTCGACGACGCGGACCGCGCCCGAGCGGCGGCTGGCATCGCGGAGCTGCGAGGGCGGCGTGCGGCCCGCGAGCAGGTGGCCTTCTTCCGTGCGTTCGCGCACGCCTTGGATCGCGGCGCGCTCGACTGTTCGCAAGGCGTCGAGGTCGAGTTGCTTGCCCGTCGCGGTGCGAGGCACGCCGGATTGTTTGGCCCGCTTTTTCGGCATGCGCCGTAGTCTACCCCTCGCGCTTTTGGCCTTCAATTCCGCGGCGGCCTCGCTGGCCGCACAAATCACGGGCCATGCACCGGCGGGCGCAAAGCTCAGCATCCCTCAGTTGGGCCTGCACAGCGTCGCCGATTCCAGCGGGCGGTTTCGGTTCGATTCCGTCGGCGATGGACGGTGGGTGATCGAGTCGCGCTCGCCTGACGGCGTCGCGCTGGCACTCGCGACGGTCGTGCACAGCCGCGCGGCCGTCAGCATGAAGCCGCATGCGCTCTGCACCAACGACACGACCGTCTCGCCTGTGGCGTCGCCCACGAGGGTACTAGCGTGGCGACCGGCGCAGCCGGCGCCTGGTACGCTCATCGAGATGACGCTCACGAATGACACGGCACAATCCCTCTGGGGTCGAGTCGCGGATGAGCCGGTGATATTTCGTAGAGACAGTGCCGGGACCTTGGTAGCCCTGGCCGCCGTCCCACTCGATGTGTCGACCGTCCATATCCACGTTCCAGGACGGGATACGGCAATCAGCGTAGCCGCTCCACCGCCCAGTGTCGTCGCGAGTGCCGCCAAGCCGGAAAAACTGAAAGTCGCGGCCAAGTTCAGCCGGCGGCCGACATCGAACATCACGCGACGGACTGAGGGCGAAGGCGAGCTCGCTCGCACGGTCGGCGAGATCTCGCTGGCGATGCCGCCTCTCTGGCGCGCGCCGTTCATCAAGCCGCGCGAGAGTCGCATCACGAGCGGATTCGCGAGCGGGCGCAAGTTCAACGGCACCCTGACCTCGCGCCACACCGGCACCGACTTCCACGGCCTGGTCGGCGACCCGATCCGCGCCACGAACCGCGGCGTCGTCGCGCTGGTCGCCGACTTCTACCTCGCGGGCACGGTCGTCTACATCGCGCACGGCGCCGGGCTCGTGTCCGGCTACTTCCACCAGAGCGCGACGAACGTGGCGATCGGCGATACCGTCGAGCGCGGGCAGATCATCGGCCGCGTCGGCCAGACCGGGCGCGTGACCGGACCGCATCTCCACTGGATCGTGCGGTACGATCATACCTCGGTCGATCCGCTCGACGTCCTGTCATTGGACTGGATGCCCAAGCGAGATTACGGGACATGTCGTGGTCCCGACTCATCGGCACACTGACGCTCCGCGCGGCGCTCAACCCGCGCTTGGCCCTCGCGCTCCTGCGCGTCGGCTGGCGCTTTCGCGCGCGCGGATCGTGGCTGCCGATTCCTGATCGCGAGTATCTGCGCTGGCGTATGTATACCGCGTATGGTGATGCCGACGCGGTACCGCCGGCGCAGGACCTCGAGCGGTACGCACGATGGGCGACACGCTAGAAGACCGTACGCTAGAGCACCACACGCTAGAGCACCGCATCAAGGCTACGGTCTATGGCCTCGGCTTCGATCTGTGCGGCATCGCGGCGCTGGGGCCTGCTGATACCAGCGAGCAGTTCGATGCGTGGCTTGCGGCGGGATATCATGGCGAGATGGGCTATCTGGCCCGACGGCGGCCACTAACCGGCTATAGCCACGCCATTGTCGTCACGCTGGATTACGGCGGCAAATCGCCTGATGCACCCGTCGCTCGCTACGCTCGCGGACGCGACTATCATGACGTCATGATCGAGCGGCTTCTTCAACTCCATCTATGGCTGGAACGTGAGACTGGACGGACGATAGCGGCGAAACCGTACGTGGATACCGGACCGATTCTCGAACGTGATCTCGCCCGTCGAGCGGGGCTAGGATGGTTTGGCAAGAACACGATGCTCATCAACCCGAAATTGGGATCGTTTTTCTTCATTGGCGCCCTGCTCGTTGACCTCGAACTGAAAACCGATTCGCCGTTCGAGGCTGAACGCTGCGGGACGTGCACGCGATGCCTGGAGGCGTGTCCGACGGACGCCTTTGTCGCACCGGGCGTGATGGACGCCCGCCGCTGCATCTCGTACCTCACGATAGAGCTGAAAGGTGCGATCCCGGAGGACCTCCGCTCGCGGATCGGCAACCACGTCTACGGATGCGACGTGTGCCAGGACGTCTGCCCCTGGAATGTCCGATTCGCCCAAGAGCTCCAGGATGCCGCGCTAGCGCCGCGACAAGAAATCGATGCGGCCGAAATGCTGGCGCTGGACGATGCAGGATTCAGAGAGCGCTATCGTGGGACGGCCGTCACGCGCGCCAAGCGTCATGGCCTCGCTCGCAATGCCGCCGTGGTACTCGGGAATCGAGGCGATAAGCGGGCGCTCCCGGTGTTGGAGCGAGCGGCAACCCAGGACCCCGAACCGCTGGTCCGCGAGCACGCCGCGTGGGCGGCCGAGCGCGTGCGAGCTACGGCGTCACGGTGAACTGAACGGTCGGTTCGGCCGCCAACGGAACGAGTGAGGCACGCATATACACTTCGGTTGACTCTGTTACCAACTAGAGCCGTCAACGCGTATAAGTTATGGCGCGAACCCGGGACTAGTGTTCCGGGGAAGGGAACTTTTGTTTGCCTGAACGGCGTGCCCACGTGGGACGCCCGGTCGTCTTGGTCTGGATGAAGCGCACGGACTTTATGCTCATGGCGACCGTGGTCGCGATGGGCGGCTGGATAGCGGTGCAGGCGGACGCTGTGCGCCATGGGTCGGTCTCCCAGACCCAGCAGAGCGCCGCCGCCATCGTCGACGTGCCGCGTGCCAACGCGCATGACGACGGCGATGCCAGTACGCCTACCGGCGTGGTCTCGGCGTCCCGCCCGCACGACGCCGCGCCAGCCCGCGACCTGTCCGATATCCGGCGCCGGATCGCCGAGGGCGAAAACGGCACGTATATCGGCGACATCCTGGCCCAGCGGGACTCCGCCCTCGCGCGGTGGCCCGAGCGCCTCGTCGATCCGCTGCGCGTCTGGATCCAGGCGGGCGACTCCATCCCCGACTGGAAGCCCGAGTTCGTGGATCAGACGCGCGACGCGTTCGTCACCTGGCAGAACACCGGCGTCCCCGTCGCCTTCGTCTTCACGCGCGACTCATCGAGCGCCGACGTGCACGTCACGTGGCGCGATCACTTCGACGAGCAGATCAGCGGCAAGACCATGTGGGCGCGCGACGAGAACTGGTGGATCGTCGACGCCAACATCACGATCGCGCTGCACCACAACCACGGCGAGCCCCTCGACGCCTCAGCCGTCCGCGCGATCGCCCTCCACGAGGTCGGCCACCTGCTCGGCCTCGATCACGCGAGCGACACGACGAACATCATGACCGCTCGCGTACGCGTTCGCGACCTGTCGAACGCCGATCGCGCGACTATGCGCCTGCTTTATACGCTGCCTCCCGGCAGCGTAAAGTGAATGAGGGGAATTTTCTCCCAAGGGAGAAAATTTTCCCCTCACCCCCTTCATGCGCGATAGCGCAAAATGATGCCCTTACTGCGGGCGTAGCGTAACCGTCCGAATCTTGTGATTGCCGTACACGCGAAGCGTGACGGCATCAGTCGGCGGAAGCGCCATCATCTGCGCCAGCGCCGCGGGATCCGTGACGTTATGCCCGTCCGCGCTCAATACCACGTCCCCAGCGTGAAGCCCGGATGCCTCGGCAGGCGTCCCCTGCAACACGTTCACGACGAGCACCCCGGAGGACCCCTTTGGCACGCCCAAGGCGGCCATGAGGTCGTCGTTCGCGCGCACGAACGCGGCGCCAGGAGCCGTCAGCAGCGGCCCAAAGAACTGCGGCGGCGGCATCACGCGGATGGACTCGACGTAAGCCGCCGGACGTGCGATGACGCGGGCAGCGACCTCCTTGACCGCGCCGTTCCGGCGCACGCGGATGAGCACGCGGCGGCCGGGCCGGAGCATGCGGGTCAGCGAGATCTCGTGATTCAGCACGTCAACCGAGTCGTAGGCAAGGATCGTATCGCCCGAGCTGATGCCAGCGATCGACGCCGGGGACGCCGGCTCAACGGACTCCACGGCCGGATAGGCGAGATGGATGACCCGCACACCGCTCGCGTCCTCGATTCGCTTGAGCGGACATGTGAACACGATCCCTAAGTAGCCCGTGGGCTCCTGAGCCCCCAAGACTCCCGCTGCGAGCAGCGCGCCCAGTACGACGAATCGCATCAATACCGCTCCAACCGGTATCCCACCGGGAGAGCGCCCTTCAACTGCCGCAACGTGGCATTCCGCGCTCCCACCGTGGACAAGTAGTACTGATTGAGCACCGGATCATTCGGTACTTCTTGTAACCCCGTCTGCGTGGCCCGCGCCACCTCGTCGAGCGCCTGGAGACGCGCCCGATACGCGTCCCGCTGCTCCGTAACCGTGGTCTCAGGATTCTGCGCGACGAGATAGGCCGACGCGTGCCGATAATCGCGCTCGGCGCGATTCAGGGTCGCCAATGCCTCGGCGGCCGAGTGGAAAATGGGCATCGAGTCCAGGTTGTCCACTTCCGCGGTAATGGGACCAGCCTGCGGTACCACGTGCGCCATCGCTGTATAGCGACCAACGAGAGCGCCGCCGGCCGTGAAGACCAGCGCGGCGGCGATGCGCACCGGCCACCGAGTCGCCCGTCGCCGGATGAGTCCCGCGGCCGCCAACTGGGGCGCCAGCGTCTCCCAACGCGTCAACGGGACGCTCGGTATCCGTGCCTCGTCGCGAGCCGCCCGCAAAAGCCGCCGGTGGGCGCCGATTTCGGCCACACAGCTCGGGCATTCGGCGACGTGCGCCGCCTCGCTCGTCGTGAGCTCATCGTCCGCGAGCGCCGCGAGGCGCTCGGCCGACAGGTGATCAGACAGGGGTGTGTGCATCGCGTACATGTCCGTCAATGAGATGCGCCAGCCATCGTTTCAACTTCGCCCGGGCCTTGAACAACTGCGACTTCGATCCGCCTGGTGTGATGCCCAACGATTCCGCGATTTCCTCGTGCGTGTACCCTTCGATGTCATGGAGCACGAAAACGGTTCGCGCCCCCGGGGCCAACCGGTTCGCGGCTTCGAGGATCGACGCGCGCACAAACGGCGCCTCGTCGTCCGGTTCAACCGCGGCCGTGTCTTCCTGAACCGGGCCGCCCGCTTCCGCGAGATCGACCCGCTTCGCGCGCCGGATCGCGTTCAGCGTGCCATTGACCGCGATGCGATGCGCCCACGTCGCGAACTGCGCGTCGCCCCGGAAGGACGGCAACGCCCGGAAAATCTGAATCCAGACTTCCTGCGCGACGTCCGCCGCCCGGTCCGGGTCGGGAATGAGCCGGCGAACGAGCGCGTCAATACGTGGGGCGTGCAGCGCCCATAGCTGCCGCATCGCCCGCTCATCGCCTGCGATGGCGCGCCGTACGAGCTCGTCGTCCGTGTTCATCCTGCGCTGTCTTTGAGACACGGGCGCCACACCGGATGGTTGCCGGGAATCAACACTATCGTCCCATCAGTATATTTGACGAAAGCGCCAACCCCATTGTATTTATGGGCTTGCGCTAATTTGAGTCCAGCGGCCCCGACTAGCATGCCATATGCTAGTTATTACCGCTTAGCTCGACTTAAAAACTATCGTCTTTTAGGAGTCGCTGGTGCTGCACCTCGTAGTGGCGGCCGTATTCGCATCTGGTCTACCGGTCAAAACTCCGGCCGCCGTCGGCATGTCCGAACGGCGTCTCGATGCCATCAACCGGGTTATTGCCCGTGGCATCAAGGCCGGAGGATTTCCCGGCGCCAGCGTCGTGATCGGTCGCAAGGGTGCGCTCGTGTGGGAGCACGGATTCGGTCGCCTGTCTTGGGAGACCTCGAGCTCTCACGTCTCCGCCGACAGCACCATCTACGATCTCGCATCGCTTTCGAAGGTCGTCGGCACGACGACGGCGATCATGATTCTCTACGACGAAGGGCGCGTCTCGCTCGACGCCCCTGTCGTTTCGTATTTGCCCGGCTTCACTGGCGGCTACAAAGACTCGGTCACCGTCCGTCAGCTGCTCGAACACCGCTCCGGCCTACCCGCGGGACGTGACCTGTGGCGTCTTACGCACGATCCCGAACAGGCCAAACAGTACATCCTCGAAACGCAGCTCGAGTGCCGCCCCGGCGATTGCTACATCTACTCGGACCTGGGCGCCGATCTGCTCGGCATGATCGTCGAGTCAGTCACGGGTGAGACGCTGAATGTGTTCCTCCAGGAGCGCGTCTTCGGACCGCTCGGCATGACCGACACGTACTATCGCCCGCCTGAGTCGCTCAAAGCCCGCATCGCGCCCACCGAGCTGAACCCGCCACGCGGTTACCCGCTGCAGGGCGAAGTGCACGATGAGAACGCCTTCGCGATGGGCGGCGTCGCGGGCCACGCGGGCATGTTCTCCACCGCCTCGGATCTCGCGGTGTTCGCGCAGATGCTGCTCAATGGCGGCGAGTACAACGGCGTGCGCATCGTGAGCGACTCGGTCGTCAAGCTCTTCACCCGCCGCGCCGCCGGCACTCGCGCGCTGGGCTGGGACACCTGCGACGGCGAAGCCGGCTGCGGACGGTTCCTCGGCAGCGATGCCTACGGACACACCGGATTCACCGGCACGTCGATCTGGATCGATCCCGACCGGCAGATGTTCGTGATCCTGCTGACCAACCGCGTGCACGCGGCCCGCGCGCGCCGTCCCGCCCGCGTGATCGCGGATGTGCGCGCGGATCTGGCCGACGCCGCCGCCGTCGCCTGCACCGACGAGCCTGGCGCCGTCCTTTCGATGCCGGTCTCGTTCCGCGCGGACAAGGAATCCGGCTGGAACAGCCGCGTCCGACATCGCTCGCGGCGCTCGCGGGCGGCCCACCGGGCTCATCGCAAAGCACAGGCAAAGCATCACAGCTAGGTTTCGCTTATGAGCGAGACCACTCCGAGCGACACCACGCCGTCCGCCGACGTGGCTCTCACGCCGGATCACGTGAAGGCTGTGCTCCGTCGCGTGAAGGATCCTGAGCTGAATCTCAACATCGTCGACCTGGGACTGATCTACGACGTGCGCGTCGACGGATCGAAAGTCGCGGTCGACATGACGCTGACGTCACCCGGATGTCCATCCGGTCCCGAGATCATGACGGAGGCGGAGCAGCAGGTGCGCGGCATGCCGGGCGTCGCCGATGCGTCAATCAATCTCGTATGGACGCCCTTCTGGTCGCCGGATCGCATCGAGCCCCGCGTCCGGGCCTATCTCGGCTTCTAGGCGTCGTTTCTTAGGCGTCGCGGTACGGCGAGTCGTCGACGGCTGCTGGCGCTTCGACCAGCGCTTTGAGAAAATCCGCGCCCAACACGTCGACCTGCCAGCGGCGCACATCATTCACGCGGCGCAGGTCGTCGGCATTCTTCGGGTTGGCACGGGCCACGGCCTCGAGGCGCTCGCGCGAGAAAAGAACGCCAGGATCGAGTGAGAGCCGGGATGCCGCGGCGTCACGGACGACCTTGAGGCGCGCGGCGCGCGCGTCGAAGTCCGGGTCGCGCTCCCAGCGCGGCGCCTTGGGGAAGCGCGGCAAGTTCGCATCCGGCTCGGCCAGGCCGCGCTCGATGGCGGCCAGGACATCATGCGCGCGGCTTTCGACGATTCCGCGCGGCATGCCGCGGATCGCGGCCAGCGTCTCGCGGTTGCGGGGATTCTCGTGCGCGATGGCGAGCAAGGTTTCGTTGCCGACGACACGGAACGTTGCCCGGTCCAGAATTTTGGCGACGCTGTCGCGCCACGTGACGAGCTCACGGAACACGGCGAGCTCGCGCCGCGTCAGGTCGCGGGCGCCCTTGATCCGCATCCACGCGAGGCCGTCACTCTCATCATCCCACCGCGTTCCGTCGAGCCGCGCAAACTCCTCCGCGGCCCACGCCCACCGGCCGGCGGCGTGCAACTCCTCCTTGAGGCGATCACGCAGGTCCAGCAGGTGTCGGGTGTCCTGGGCCGCATAGTCGAGCATGCCCGGCGTCAGGGGACGCAGCGACCAGTCGGCGCGCTGATGCTTTTTGTCGAGCTTGATGTCGAAGTAGCGCTCGAGCAGGGCCGCGAGGCCGAACGCCTTGAGCCCGAGCAGCTGCGCGGCTACGCGCGTGTCGAAGATGTTCGTGGTTTTCCAGCCGTAGTCCTGGTGGAGCAGTCTCAGGTCGTAGTCGGCGTCGTGGAAGACCTTCTCAACGTGGGGATCCTCGAGCAGCCGGCCGAGTCCGGCCGGCGAGCCGATCGGGAGCGGGTCGATGATCGCGCTCTTCTCGCGAGTCGAGAGCTGCAGCAGGTAGATTCGATCCACGAAGCGATGGAAGCTCGCGCCCTCGGTGTCGAGGGCCAGCTCGCGCGTGGCGGCGATCGACGCCAAAAAGCTGTCGACTTCGGCCTGGCTGTCGAGATAGACGAGCGAGGTCTCGCGTGACGGTAGAGGCACGGTTCGAGGAATCTAGCCTAAGAGCGACGCTTGGGACGTTCCCGACGCCCGTCGAGGTCTACGGGCACGGTGACCGGGCGCTGTGGCTCAAGCGCGATGACCTCAACGCCGAGGTCTGCGGGGGTAACAAAGTCCGCGCCCTGGAGTTCTTGCTGGGCGCCGTGCGGCCCGGTGACACGGTCGTCACGCTCGGCTCTCGTGGGTCCACTCACATCCTGGCTACCGCCGTGCACGCCGCCCGACTCGGGGCTCGGACGGTCGCCTTCACCTGGCCTCAGGTCATGAATCCGACGGCTTATACCGTGGCTGATCAGATTGAGACCCGTTGCTCTCGCGTGATTCCCGCTTTTAGCGCGCTCGCCGCGCTCGCGCTATTCACCCTCCATAGGGGTGCGCAATGTTATGTCCCCATCGGAGGAACATCACCCGTCGGCATTCGGGGACACATCGAGGCTGGTCGAGAGCTGGCCGAACAGATTCGCCGAGGCGAGTTGCCCACGCCGGAAACAGTTA
>DASRDS010000392.1:0-29428 GCA_035652495.1 Gemmatimonadaceae bacterium | reverse complement strand
GCCCACAACGATCAATCCGCGCTCGGTATCTCGATCGGCCCATACACCTGGCAGATCAACTGCATCCTGACCCTGGTCGCACTGATCCTGGCGGGCGTGCTGTGCAAGCCGCTCGCGGTCATAGACCGGTGGTCACCCGTGATGCTCGGCCTCATTGGCGGCGCGGCCGCGGGCAACTTGTTCAGCCTGATCACGTCTCCGCGGGGCGTCGTCGATTTCGTCGCGTGGAACCTGAGCAGCGGACGGGAAATCGTGTTCAACCTCGCGGACGTGGCCGCGGTGCTCGGACTCGTCCTCACCGTGCGCGCCGCACTCACGGTGGCCCGCGTGATCATCGCGGAACGGCGGGTTATGCTTCGGCGGTGAGCCCGCAACTCGATCCGAGCGAGGTCTGGCCGGCGACCCTCTGGATCGTCCGCCACGGCGAAAGCGCGGGCAACATCGCGCGCGAAGCCGCACTGCAGGCGCGGCGGCTGTCGACCGGGATCGAGATTCGGGATGTCGATGTCCCGCTCTCGCCGCGCGGCGAGAAACAAGCCGCGGCATTGGGCCGCTGGTTCCGCGACCAACCGCCAGATGAGCAGCCGACGATGCTGCTCACCTCGCCCTATGAGCGGGCGGCCAAAACCGCGATGATCCTGGTCTCGACCGCCGGCCTCGATAAGGTGCCGGTCTACACGGACGAGCGCCTGCGCGAGAAAGAGTTCGGCGTGCTCGATGGGCTCACGGGCGATGGCATCGTGGCGCGCCAGCCGGAGCAGGCCTCGCTCCGGCGATTCCTGGGCAAGTTCTACCACCGGCCGCCCGGCGGCGAGAGCTGGACCGATGTGATCCTTCGGCTCAGAACGCTCATCGATACGATCTCGCACGAGTACGCGGGCGAGCGGCTCATGATCGTCGCGCACTCCGTCGTGGTCCTGTGCTTCCGGTACATCCTCGAGCACATGACCGAGAGCGAGCTGCTGGCGCTGGACAAAGGGGAAGAAGTGGCGAACGGGTCGCTCACGACCTACGTGCTGGACCCGAACCACGGCCGTCGCGGGTGCCTGGTGCTCAAGGAATTCAACTTCGTCGCGCCCCTGGAATGGGAACACCCCACGAGCACCACATAACCGTCCCGCGCACGGCGCGATACTACACGCTGGGCACAGCCGGGGCCGACACGCGAGCGGTGTGGATCGTCGCCCATGGGTACGGGCAGCTCGCGGGCGACTTCATCGCGCGGTTCTCGGCGGTCGACGATGGCGCGCACCTGATCGTCGCGCCCGAGGCGCTCAACCGGTACTACCACGACACGCGGCCGGGCGCCTCATCGACCTCGTTGGTCGGCGCGACCTGGATGACGAAAGAAGACCGGTCGAGCGAGATCGCCGACCAGGTGACGTACCTCGACGCACTCTACGCGGCGATCTTCCGGGAGGTCGCGCGCGATACGGTTCGCGTCACCGCGCTAGGGTTCTCCCAGGGCGTCGCGACCATAGCCCGCTGGCTGTCGCACACCCGGCTGCCCATCGACCGCACCATATTCTGGGCCGGCGTGCTGCCCGACGAGACGCTGCCGAGCGCCGACACGGCCTTGCGTCGCTCGGAGGTGGTCCTCGTCTATGGCTTGCGCGACGAATTCGCGACCGCGGAACGGGTGGCCCGGCAGGTCACCTCGTTTCGGGACGCGGATAAGTCGTTTACGCAGATGGAGTTCGCGGGGGGTCACCGGCTGGACGACGAAACCCTGCGGACACTGGCACTCAACGATCGGTAATTGGTGACGCCAGACTGACGGACCTAGTCTGAATATTACCCATGTTCTGCGCCCAGTGCGGCACATTAGTCTCCGCGAACTCGAAGTTCTGCGTCGCCTGCGGCCAGCCCGTGACGAGCGCCGAAGGGTCGACACTCGCGCTCGGCGGCACTGAGTCCGAACGCCTCCTGGCGACGCTCAAGCGGGCGCTCGCGCCCGAGTACGAGGTCGAGCGCGAGCTGGGCCGCGGCGGCATGGCGATCGTGTACAAGGCGCGCGAGATCGAGTTGGACCGCACCGTCGCGCTCAAGGTGCTGCCGCCCGAGCTTGGGCCGGTGGGATCGGTCGCCGATCGCTTCAAGCGCGAGGCTCGGCTCGCCGCATCGCTCGATCATCCGAACGTGATTCCCGTGTACCGGGTTGGGCAGGCCGGGGGGATCATGTACATGGCGATGAAGTTCATCGACGGCAAGCCGCTCGATGGCGTGCTCGACGCGTACGGGCCGCTGCCGCTGCCCGTCGTGCTCATCGTGCTACGCTCCGCCGCCGCGGCGCTGGCGTTCGCGCATGAGCACGGGATCATTCATCGCGATATCAAGGGCGCGAACATCCTGGTCGATCGCGACGCAAAAGTCGTCGTCTCGGACTTCGGTATCGCTCGCGCGGTCGAGTCCGGGACGCTGACGGCTACCGGGGCTATGATCGGGACGCCGCATTTTATGAGTCCCGAGCAGTGTTCCGGGAAGCCGGTCGGGCCTCAGTCCGATCAGTACTCTTTGGGTATCGTCGCGTACCAGATGCTGACTGGGAGCGTGCCGTTCGACGGCGACTCGCTGCCGGAGATCATCCAGCATCACTGGTTCACGCCTGTCGCTGACTGGTCTTTGATGCGGCCCGATACGCCCGCGGCGCTGACGGTCGCCGTGTTGCGTATGCTGGAGAAGGATCCGGCTAAGCGATTCGCCAGCACTCAGGAACTGGTCGCTACGCTCGAGGGCATTAAGCAGACCGACGCCGATCGCGCCGCCGGCGAGACACTGCTTCGGTCTATGGTTCGCGGTACGGCTCCTCGCCCTCGAACATCCCAGCCCGCTCCAGCGATCAGTACACCTGCGCCTGAGCCAACTTCGGTCGACCGCACACCACGGCCTTCTTCTGCATCTCGGCGTATCTCGGCTCAAGTGGCGAAGGCAGCGTCGGCCCCGACGACGCCGCTGCCGCTGACGCCGATGCCGATCGTGCCGCCGAAGGCTGCGGAACCTGTAGCAACTCCCCGACCAAAACCGGCGGCCGCGACTCCGCTAAGGCGAGCGCCAGCGAAGCCGCCCAAAAAGAAGAGCCGCATACTCGCATTCGCAGGGTCCGCGTTTGCGCTGATCGCGGCGTCACTAGTCGCCCTTGGCCTAGTCCGGCAGCATGCGCAAGCGATGCCGCGCGTACCGAAGACGGCGTCAGCGATGCGAGTAATCGCGGACAAGCAGTACCACGAAGCGCACTACGAGATGGCGCGCCGGTTCTATGTGCGAGCGCTGGCGCTCGACTCGACAGATGCGGGCGCGCGGCGCGGGCTGGCCTGTGCGTCGGCCAAGCTGGGTCGCGGCGAGGTCGGCGTCGGCACGCGTGGGTGCGACTGAGCGAGATTGAGGGCGTCGGTCGGGAGCGTCACCGTGAAGGTGCTCCCAGCTCCCACGGCACTTTCCACTTCGATATCGCCGCCCAACATGCGGGCGAGCCGGCGCGAGACACTCAGGCCTAGGCCCGTGCCGCCCGCCGTGCGCGTGGCCTTTTGCTCGACTTGCCAGAACGGCTCGAAGATGCGATCGAGAAACTCGCTGGCAATGCCGATCCCCGAGTCCCGGATCTCGATCGTGACGCGCCGCTCAGACGTGGTAAGTGTCACCGACACGGCGCCGCCTCGCTCGGTGAACTTGATAGCGTTCGAGAGCAGATTGACGACGATCTGACGCACCTTCTGCGCATCGGTGCGAATCGGCGTGACGCCATCGAGCTTCGTGCAGGTGAGCGTCACGCCCTTATCGTCCGCCATCGGCGCCACGAGCGCGACCGCGTCATCGATGACCGCCTGAAGCGGTACGGTCTCGATATCCACGGCCTCGCGCCCCACCTCGGCGCGCGAATACGTGAGAATCTCATCGATCAGCTGCAGCAGATGCCGTGCGCTGGCCTTGATGCGCGAAAGCTGCTGCTTCTGCCCTTCGTTGATCGGCCCCGTGATCTCGTCGGCCAACAGCTCTTCGTAGCCGATGATGGCCGAGAGCGGCGTGCGCAGCTCGTGCGACATCACGGCTAAGAAGTTTCCCTTAGCCTGATTCGCACGCTCGGCCTCCTCACGCGCCATCTGCTCCCGCACGAGCAAGCGCGACCGCTGCACGTCGGTCGCGTGTACCACGTGCGCACTGCGCGCGACGGCCCAGACGAGAACCACGGTGCTGGCGACCACGAACAGCGAGGCACCGCCCTTGGGATCGTACCAACCAGCGACCGCGCCCGACAACCAGAGTCGGCCGAGGACCATCGGGGCGAGAATCGCGACCGGCAACAAGCGTCGCGCCAGCACGCCGCCCGCCGCGTCGTCGATCAGGATCGATGACAGGCCACCGCGCGCAGCGGGACGGACCAATAGGACCCCGAGCGCGGCAAACCCCAGCGCGAGCGCCGAGACGAGCGCCATGTCGCCGACGGGGTAGACGTGGTAGTAGTCGCGAGCGCCGTTCACGTGACTCACGACGATCGTGAACGTGATCAAGAGCGCGAGCGACGTCCCGACGCGCGTGGTCATGTGCGCGATCGGCGAGTCGGCGTGCAGCGCGATCAAGGCCACGCCAATCAACGCGATCGTGGCCGCGACGGAGATGGATGGCCGGCCAGGCGGATGGCCCGCGATCGGACGCAGACGGTCGGCGAAGAGGAGCTTGTCGACACCCAGATCCGTCGTCGCGATCCACTCGATCAGAAACACGCACGCCCACACCACGGCCACCGCGGCAAGGATCCGCGATGCAATAATCGACCATCGCGGCACGCTGTCGTTGCGTCCGAGCCAGAGCGAGGCCCCGATCGCGACGAGCCCTAGAGCCGTTGTCGGAAGCGGCAGGCTCAATGATGTCGTCGACTCGACGAGCGGCGCGGTACCGAGTTGCCAGAACAGCAGGTCGATGAGACCCGCTACCGCGACCAATATCGCCGCCGCGCCGCTGACGCGGGCCAACAGTCGGATCGCCAACGACTGCGATGGCTGGCTCATATCTCTACTCCAGACTCTTCAACAAACCTAGCATCTTCACGTCGTAGGGATCAGCCGTCGCGTCGTCTTTGGCCGGCTCGGCGTAGAGCTGCGGGGTCTCGAGAATGAGCGGGATGTCTTGGGTTCGGCGGTCCCGTAGGAGCCAGCGGAATGCCTCGACCCCGATCTGACCCTCGCCGAGCAGCATGTGGCGGTCTCGGTTAGAGCCGAGCGCGCCTTCGCTGTCGTTGAGGTGGAAGAATGATGGCGGCTCTCCGGTGGCTTCCTCGAACGCATCGAGCGTCTCTTTTAGCGTCTGCTCATCCTTGTTGATCTCGAAGCCCGCCGCGAACAGATGGCACGTATCGAGTCCATAACCGGTTCGATATCGCAGCGCTTTTGGGACTTCGGCGAGAATCGTTCCAATCTCTTTGGGCGTTCTTCCCACCGTGCGACCCGCACCCGCCGTGTTTTCGACGAGGACTCGTGTCGTGCCCGGCACGGTCTCAAGCGCGTGGGTTATGGCGCGCGCGACGCGTGCGTACGCGCCTTCCAGATCGCCGGTGACCGCAGCACCCGGATGGAAGCAGAATTGACCAAGACCTAACATCGTGGAGCGTTCCAGCTCTTTCGTTAGGCCGCCGCTTGCTCTGGAATATTGTTCATCTATTGACGTCGATACGTTGAGTACATACGCTCCATGCGCCATGACGTTCTTGGGCGACATGCCAGTATCGGCGAGCGCGGCTTTGAACCGATCGATACGATCCCCGCGAATACTGCTTTTGTCACCATAAAACTTCGGAATCGCGGTGAAGATCTGGACAGCGATCATGCCGGCGTTCGCCGAGCGTCGGACGGCCATGTCCATGCCGCCGGTGTCCGGCGGGTGCGTGCCGAAGATGTGCATGGGCTAAATTAGACCCATGCACGCCCGTGCCGTCAGTCATCTCAAGAAATCCGACCCCGCGATGGCGCGGGTGATCGAACTGGTGGGCCCATGCCGGTTCGAGGTCCGCGACGAGGGTACGCACTTCGACCATATCGTGCGCGCCATCGTCTATCAGCAGCTCTCGGGCAAGGCGGCTGGCACGATCTATTCGCGTGTGCGCGCGCTCTATGGCGATCGCTCACCGACTCCGGCTGAGTTGCTCGCGACCGAGGATGCGACGCTACGCGGGGCCGGGCTCTCGTGGGCCAAGATCAAGTACGTGAAAGATCTCTCGGCCCACGCCCTCGATGGCCGTCTCCCGGTCGACCGATTGCACGAGCTCGATGACGCGCAGGTGATGGAGGCGCTCGTGCAGGTCAAGGGAATCGGGCGCTGGTCGGCGCACATGTTCCTCATGTTCCGCCTCGGCCGCCCCAACATCATCCCCGAGCTGGATCTGGGGATTCGAAAGGCGGTGCAACGCGCCTACAACCTGCGCAAGATGCCGTCGCCCACGCGGGTGCTCGAGATCGGCAGCAAGTGGGAGCCCTACGGGACTATCGCGACTTGGTATCTCTGGCGGAGCCTGGAGCACGCAGCGCCTTCGCCACGGCGGTCGCCATCGCGTCCGCGCCGAAAGGCTTCTCCAAAAAAAGCGCCGAAGGCAGGCCGATCGGGTCCTCGGCGTACCCGGACATAAAGACCACCGGCAGATCGGGACGGAGCGCCCGCAGGCGCTCGACGAGCACACGGCCACCCATGCGCGGCATGATGACGTCGGTCACGACGACATCGACGTTGCCCTCGTTCTGGCAGCGATCGAGCGCCTCGACGCCGTCGACCGCCTCGACTACCGCGTAGCCTTCCGTGGTCAACACGCGGGCCGCATAGCGTCGGACCGCCTCTTCATCCTCCACGACCAGTACGCGCTTGCCGTTCGCCGGTTTTGGTCTGCCCGGCACGGCTTGCTGCACCTCGGATGCGCAGTTCTCGCACACCGGGAAATACAGATTGAACGTGGAGCCCGCGCCGGGGGCGGAGTCGACCTCGATGATGCCGCCGCTCTGGTTGACGATGCCGTAGACGATCGCCAGGCCCAGTCCCGTGCCCTTGCCCCGCTCTTTCGTCGTGAAGAACGGCTCGAAGATGCGGTTCCGAATATCGGCATCCATCCCGCTCCCGTTGTCGCTGACCGAGAGCAGCACATAACTCCCCTGCGGCAACAGGACGTTCATGGTCCGCAACGACAGCACGCCGCCGTGCGGCATCGCGTCGCGCGCGTTGACCGCGAGGTTGAGCAGCACCTGGTCGAACTGACTCCGGTCGCCGCGAATGAACGGCAGGGTCGCGTCGGGCGTCACGACCATCTCGATATCCTCGCGAATCAGCCGCCCGAGCAACGGACGCGCTTCGGCGATGATCGCGTTCAGGTCGAGCACCTGCGTCTGGAGCACTTGCCGCCGGCTGAACGCGAGCAACTGGCGCGTGAGGCCAGCCGCGCGCGTGGCGGCCGCATCCAATTCCTGGAGACACGCGGAGTCCGGCGAACCAGGTGGCAACGAGTCGAGCACCATCGCCGCGTTGCCCTTGATCGCCGTCAGCAGGTTGTTGAAGTCGTGCGCGATCCCGCCCGCGAGCCGGCCGATCGCCTCCATCTTCTGCGACTGACGGAGCTGCTCCTCGTTATGCCGGAGAGCCGTGATATCCTCGATCGCGCCCTCGTAGAAGAGCACTTGCCCGGTGTGATCGCGCACGATGCGCGCGGTGCGGCGGGTCCAGATGTGCGTCCCATCGCGGCGCAGCATCTGGACGACGCCGGTCGCCGGCAGCGGATAGCTCTCCAGCATCACCTGCACGAAGTGATCGCGATCCTCGGGGTCGACGTAGAGCGTGTGGGTATCGACGCCGGTGATCTCGTCGGGATCGGTGTACCCGAGCATCTGCATCATCGCGGGATTGATGTCGAGGAACCGGCCTTCCGGCGTCGAGCGGTAGAGACCGATCGGGATGCTCTCGACGAGCGAGCGGTAGCGCTCCTCGGACTGCTGCAGCAACGACTCGGCGCGCTTGCGGGCGCTGATATCGTGGATCTGCGACACGAAATACGACGGCTGGCCCGCGGTATCGCGAATGAGCGCGACGTGGACCTGGACCCAGAGATAGTGTCCATTCGCGTGCCGATAACGCTTCTCACGCGAGTAGCGGCGGCCGGACCCGGCGAGCAGCTGACCGCGGAGCCTCAGGTCCTCCGCCGCGTCATCCGGGTGCGTGATATCGAGGACCGGCTGACCAACGAGTTGCCCGGCCGACCATCCGAGCAGCTCGCAGAGCCCGTCATTGACGCGCAGCCACCGCTTGTCGAGCGACGTGATCGCCATCCCGATCCCGGCGCACTCGAAGACACTGGCTAAGACATCGTCGGACACGGCGATTTCGTTCATTGCAAGGTCGACAGGATACGCCGATAGAATCGGATGCCAAATCCGATGTTGTCAATAGACAAGCGCTCGTCGTTGCCGTGCACGCCACGACGGTTCTCTTCGATGTCGACGAGCCAGGGGTCGAGACCGTAGCAAATGATCCCCGCCTGTGCATACGTCGGGCGGTCCGACGCACCGACGTTGATCGGCGTCGCGATCGGCGTGCCCGGTAGCATTTCGCCGGCGACGTGCGTGATCGCGTTGAACATCTCGGTGTTGAGCGGTGCACTGAAATGCGGCTCGACGTCGCCTATGGTTGCAACCTCGACTTTTGGATCTGCGATAACGCGAATCAGCTCGCGTCGAAATGCGAGGGTGTCCTCGTCCGGCAATAACCGAATATCCACCTCGGCGGACGCCTCGGCGGGGATCGTGTTGGTCTTGTTCGACCCTTTAAGGACCGTAATGGACACCGTATTGCGCAGCAGGGCGTTCCGCTCGGGCTCGGAAAGGATCCAGGCGCGGGCTCTTGGATCGTGGATCCATCTCGCCGCGTCCGACAGCCACGTACGGTGCTCGCCGGTTTCATAGCGCGCTTGCGCCTTGAAGAACCCCGCGACCGCGGGGAGCACGCGGACTGGTGTCTGCCAGTCCGCTATCCGCGCCAGGGCCTTGGCAAGGCGCGGCACGGGGTTGTCGGGCGTCGGAATCGAGCCGTGCGACGTGGTGCCATGCACGGTGAGCTTTTGCCAGTACGCTCGCTTTTCGCCGACATCGATCGCGAACCACTTCACGTGGCCGTTCTCGACGCGGGTGTCGGCCCCCTCGGTCAATAAGAACTCGACACCGGATAGCAGATCTTTGTGCTCTTTGACGAACGTCATCGCGCCGATGCCATCCGACTCTTCGTCCGCGTTGCCGATGAACACGATATCACGCGTACGGGGGACGCCAGAGCGTTTGAGGGCGAAGAGTGCCATCATCTGAATGACGGCATGACCCTTCATGTCCAGCGCGCCGCGGCCCCAGACATAGCCATCTTTTACCAGCCCCGCGAATGGGTCCACCGACCACCCGTCGCGCGTCACGGGAACCACATCCATGTGACTGACCAGCGCTATGGCGGATCGCTTACCCGGGACGGTCGCCGGCAGACGTGCGTAGAAATTGGCGCGGCCGGACGCCGTATCCAAGATTTGACTTTCTATTCCTTCGGCGGCAAACACTTTTTGAAACCACCGCGCGGCGAGCAGCTCGTTGCCTGGCGGGTTCGACGTATTGATTTGTATATACTCAGAAAGACGGCGGACCCCCTCGTCACGCAGCGCGATACTATCGACTGATTGGGCACGAACGGGCGCAACGACCGTCATGCCGAATAGTGCTACGACGATCGGCCTCATCGCCGCGCATCCCGTAGGATCTCACGCGCGGCATTGTACCCGCACGCCCCCATGACGCCACCGCCGGGATGCGTGGCGGCGCCGCACATGTAGAGATTCTTGATCGGCGTCCGGTAATCGGCGTATCCACCAACGGGCCGCATGAAGAACAACGAGTTGAGGGTCATAGCGCCCTGCATGATGTTGCCGCCGGTCAGCCCGTAGCGCCGCTCGATGTCGACCGGCGCCAAAACCTGCCGGTCGATCACCGCACGCTTAAAGTTGGGCGCATACTCATTCATGATATCGAAGCACCGATCGGCAAACGCATTCTTCGCCTGATCGACCGACTCCCCGTTGCGGAGCTTGTACGGGAAGTACTGGATGAACATTGACATGAGATGCTTGCCGGGCGGCGCCACGGTGTTATCGAGCACCGAGGGGATCGTGCACTCGAGGATCGGGTTGCGCGAGGGCCGGTCGTACTTGACGTCGTCGTACGCTTCCTCGATGTAATCCATCGTCGGACAGATGTGGATCGTGCCGCGATGTTGCGGCCCCGGCGCCGTGCCGCGGCACGAGACGAAGTCCGGCAGCTCGGACAGCGCGACGTTGATCTTGATGCTGCCGCTCGAGTAATCGATGTTCGCGATGAGCTTCGCGAAGTCATCCGGCAAAACCTTCCGGTCGATCAGCCGCTCGAACGTCACGTGCGCATCGGCGCCCGACGCGACGCGGGTCGCCGTGATCTCGGTGCCGTCATTGAGCAGCACACCCTGCACGCGATTCTCGCGGACGACGATCTGCGCCACCTCGGCATTCGTCCGGATCTCGGCCCCAGCCGCGCGGGCCGAGGAGGCGATCGCGTTCGAGATACCGCCCATGCCGCCGCGCACGTAGCCCCACACGCCCCGCACGCCGTTCGTCTCGCCCATCACGTGGTGGAACAGCACGTAGGCCGTTCCCGGCATCGAAGGCGAAGCCTTCGCGCCGATGACGGCATCGGTGGCGAGCGTCACCTTGAGCTGCTCGGACTCGAACCAGCGGTCGAGAATGGGACGGGCAGCCCCGGTCAGCACCTCGACCGCTTCGATGCCGTGCGTGCCGAGCTTCGTGAACCCCCAGCCGAGTTTCGCGAGCTTGAGCAGGTTGCCGGGCGCGAACGACCATGGACTCGGCGGGGTCATCGTCAGCGTCGGCTCGATGAAATCCGCGACGCGTTCGAGCATGGCTTCGTATTTCGGGAGCGCGTCCGCGTCCTTGGCCGAGAACTTCGCGATCTCCTTGTGGGTCTCAACCTTGTCGGGGCCGAGCATGAGATAGCGGCCGTCGGGGAACGGCGAGAAGGACGATGGATTCCGCGGGATCATCTCGAACCCGTGCGATTTGAGCTCGAGATCGCGAATGATCTCCGGCCGCAACAAACTGTTGACGTAGGAAGCCGTCGACACTTTGAATCCCGGCCAGACTTCTTCCGAGACGCAGGCACCGCCGATGATGTCGCGGCGTTCGAGCACGATCACCCGCAGGCCGGCGCGTGCGAGATAGGCCGCGGTGACCAGGCCGTTGTGGCCGGCGCCAATGATGGCGACGTCGTAGGAGGCGTTCATAGATGAGAAGAAGATAGGACGTCAAAGGTGGGTGGGCACCCCGGTGCGCCCACCCACCTAGACATTTTCACGTACGCCGCACCAGCCTAGTTATCGCAATTCTTGGTACGATGTCAAGTGCGCGTGCAACTTCGTGCGCGCCGCGGTCAATTGTGCGCGATAATCGGCGAGCGCATCTTGGACCGGCGCCGTCGGCGAACGGTCGGCGCTTTCCACCATGTTCAACAGATGCGCGAGACCGCCCGCGATCGCGTTGGCATGCACCGACTCCATGGCGCTGTCACCCGCCGCACGCGTCAGCGCCTCCGCCTCGGCCATCGCGTTCCAGATCTGTTTGGCGACGCGCAGTTGTGACGTGAGCACGGTCGGGGCGACACGTACGCGAGGGTCGAGCACAATACGCAGCGGTTGCGTCTGAGTCGCCGAACCGACGGTCAGGCGCACACGATACGTGCCGGGAACGACGAGCGGTCCCTCGGGCTCGCCGACGGTGCCCTGACCGGGAATCGCCGCGATGCTGTACTCGTACGACGGCGCCGGTGGACGGGCGTAGCGCAGGTTCCAGACGAATCGGTTGAGGCCTGAGTCGGCTGGCAGGATCACGGGCCGCGGGAGCCAGTCGCTCGTGAATGACGGCGGATGCTTCGGCGAGCTGACGATCGTGGAGTCGCCGGGTTGGTCGCTCTGGAAGTGGCGGACGACCGTGCCTTGCGCATCGAGAATGTCGAGCGATACGGTCTCGTGCGACGGCAGGTAGTAGTCGATGATCGCGCCGGCCGGCGGGTTGTCGCCGTGCGGGGTTTCGGGCGGGAGCGGTGTGTCCAAGTTCGCGCTCCGCCTGATACGCACCGCCTTCGCTGGCGCAAAAAGATGTGCGCTGGTAGGCGCGGTCTCTCGCAGGGGCTCGATATCATCGAGGACCCAGAATGAGCGACCGTGCGTGGCGACGATCAGATCCCCGTCATGGATCACCAAATCGTGGATCGGAGACACGGGAAGATTCAGTTGCAATGATTTCCAGTGCTCGCCATCGTCAACCGAGACATACACACCGAGCTCGGTGCCGGCGTACAGCAGCCCCTTTCGTACCGGATCAGCCCGTACGGCTCGCACATACGCGCCGAATGGAATGCCCTGGTCGGCCCGACTCCAGTGCTTGCCCAGGTCGTGCGTTTTGTAGATGTACGGCGCGATATCATCGAGCCGGTGGCGGTCGACGGCGACGTACGCCGTGGCCGAGTCGAGTGCGGAGGCGTCGATGATGCTCGCCTTGCTCCACGGCGCCAAACCCTGAGGCGTGACGTCGCTCCAGTGTAGCCCTCGGTCCAGCGTGACTTCGATGCGTCCGTCATCCGAGCCGGCCCAGATGAGCCCCTCACGCTTAGGCGAAGGTGCGACGGCGTAGATGACGCCGGAGTCCGAGCGTGACAGTGCCGGGCTCGCGAGCTCCCAATGCAGCCCTCCGTCCATCGTGCGCAGCAACCGTTGCGAGCCCATGTACAGCGATTGCTTGTCGATCGGATCGAACACGATCGGCGACGTCCACGTGAACCGGAACTTGCGCTGGTCGAGCGGCACATCGAACGCGTCACGCGGCCACGGCTGGATATCCTGCGTCTGACTCGTCGTGCGATCGAATCGCAGCAACCCGCCGTAGGTGTTGCCGCCATAGATGATATTCGAGTCGGCCGGATCGATCGCGATCATGCCGCTCTCGCCCGCTCCGGGGAGCATCCAGTCGCGATACGTGATCGTGCCGTAGTCGCTGCGGCTGATCACACCCATGCTGCCGGCGTCCTGCTGGGCGCCGTAGATCCAGTACGGCCACCGGTTGTCGGTGATCACGTGATAGAACTGGGCCGTCGGTTGGTTGAACCATGAGCTCCACGTCGTGCCGCCGTCGAAGCTGATTCCGACGCCCTGATCGCTGGCGAACGCGACGTGCCGGCCGTTCGTGGGATCGATCCACATATAGTGGTAGTCATCGCCGCCCGGATTGCCCTTGATCGCCGTGAACGTGCGGCCGCCGTCAGCCGATTTCAGAATCGCGACGTTCGGCGCGTAGACGACGTCCGGATTCGACGGATCGACGAAAATCTGGCCGAAGTACCAGCCACGACCGAGTCGCGGGTCGGTGCTCGTCTCGTGCCAGGTGGCGCCGGCGTCATCCGAGCGGAACAACCCTTTCCCCTCGCAGATGGCGTAGACGACGCCGCGTGCGGTGGCGAGCCCGATGCGCCCGCCGTCGGCCGGCAGCCCTGAGAGCTCGGTCCACGTCACGCCTTCGTCGGTCGACTTGAACACACCGCCGCCGGGGCCTTCGATCGGTGGGTATTGGCTCCACGGTGGACGATGCGCTTCCCAGAGCGCCGCGTACACGACGTGCGGATCCTTTGGGTCCCACGCGAGATCGATCGCGCCGGCGCGTTCGTTCCGATACAGCGTTTTCTGCCATGTCTGGCCGCCGTCGGTCGACCGGTACACGCCGCGGTCAGCGTTCGGGCCATACGAATGACCGAACGCCGCCACCAAGAGCGTGTTGGGGTCGTGTGGATCCACGAGGATCCGTCCGATCTGCCGTGTGGAGTCGAGCCCCAGATGCGTCCACGCATGGCCGCCATCGGTCGACTTCCACATGCCGTTGCCGTATGTGATGTCCGACCGCAAGTCGACTTCGCCCGATCCGACGTAGATGATATTCGGATCAGACGGCGCGAGCGCGAGCGCGCCGACCGACGCGAGCGGCTGGGCATCCGTGAGCGGCTCCCATGTTCGTCCGGCATTGCCACTCTTCCAGACGCCACCCGCGACGCCGCCAAAATAAAAAGTCGCGGGATCACCCGCGACGCCTTCGATCGCCAGGGAGCGGCCGCCGCGGAAGGGACCCACGAGGCGCCACTGCATCCTCGGCTGCGCCTGCGCCAACGTGGCCCAGACGACGAGCGCAAATGTCGACAGGATTCGCATGTGCGCCCAAGTATAACAACGAGCCGCTAGGCTTGTCTCATTTCATGCGCCGCGTGAGCTCGAATTCGATCTCGGTTTTCTTGCCGCGCGGATCGGCGTTCGGCCGCGCCAAAATGCGTATGCGCTCGTTCGCGAGGGTGCCGCCCGCGTTGATCGTGCGGCGTAAGATCATGCCGTTCGGGGCGGAGAACTCGACTTGCCAACCCGGGTGGTTGGCGTCGTCAGCGTAGTACTTCACGACCTGAGCGACCGACTGGTTCGTGGTCTCATCCCAGACGGTGCCCGAGGGCATGCCGTTCGTCGACGGCGCCTCGTGACGAATCGCGGCGTCGGCGCCGGGCATCGCCGGGACATACGTATCGAGCGCCGCGACCGGCTGGCTGTCGACTTCGGCTTCCTTATGCGCTTGTTCGGCGACTTTGGCCTCTTCTTTCGCTTGGGCCAGACTGTGCGGCACGCGATGCCAGACCTGCACGCCCAGTATGACGGCGCCGGCCGCGAGTGCCAGTACGATGAACGTTTTCATGCGACGCGGAGGGTGCGGACGATTTGGCGGAGTTGGGTGCTGCCGTCGAGGAGCTCGGCCGAGGCCGAGGTCATTTGCTCGCAGGCGGCGCTTTGTTCTTGGGTGGACGCGCTGACTTCTTGGGCGGCCGCGGCGTAGCCCTCGGCTGTGCGCGCGATCGAGTCGAGGCCGGAGGCGGCTTCTTGGACGGCGGTCATGCTCTGGATGGCGGCGGCGGTGACGCCGCTGGCCGCGGCGCGGGTGCGGCCGGCGAACTCGCCGACGGTGGCGAGCGCGGCGTCGATGTCGCGCGTGACTTTCGCGATCTCGGCGACGCGCGAGACGCCGACTTCCATGGCGCGGGACACGCCGACCACGCGCGCGCTCACGTCGCCGGTGGTGCGCGCGATGTCCTCGGCGGCCTGTCGGGCTTGCGTCGCGAGCGCGCGGACTTCGTCGGCGACCACTCGGAATCCACGGCCCGCGTCGCCCGCGCGCGCCGCCTCGATGGCCGCGTTCAGCGCCAGCAAGTTCGTTTGGTCCGCGATGCCGCGAACCATGCTCGCGAAGCGATTGACTTGGTCGGTGCTCGCGGTGAGCGCCGAGACTTCGGCGGCGGCTTGTTGGACGGTGTCGCGCACGTCTTTCAGGATGCCGAGCGCGCGCTCGACCTCCTCGCGTTTGGCGGTGGCCGAGTCGGCCACGTCGGCGGCCAGCTGGGTGACTTCTTCGACGCCGGAGCGCACGCCGGTCGTGCGCTCGGTCACGCTTTTGAGCAGGGTGTCGATGCGATTCAGGGCTTCCACCTGACTCGTGGCGCCCGCGGTCACCTCGCCCATCGAGTCGGCGGTCTGGGACGCCGCGTTCGAGATCTGCTCGGCGACGGTCGTGAGATCCTGCGCGGACTTGGCGACACTCTCGGCCGTCGCGCTCGCGACGCCAACGACTTTGGCGAGCGACTCGGCCGACTGATTGAGGGCCGTGGCGAGAGTCTCGAACTCGCCGGGTAGCGCGGCGGTCGTGCGCGAGGTCAGGTCGCCGTCGCTCAAGTGCCGGGCGTGCGTCAGCAGCTGTTGGAGCGGCCCCGAGATACCGGTGACCGTGCCGCGGACCACGAGCACGGAGAGCGTGGCGGCGGCAAGGATCGCCAGGACGAAAAAGAGCGCGCGGCGCGAGGCCTCGTCGCCCAGGCGCACGGACTGGTCGTGCTCGCGCGCGGCCTTGAGCTGAGCGAGCCGATCGAGGTCGTCGAGCACGGCGCGGACGAGCGGGCGCGCGGCCGCGCGCTCGGTGACCGCCGCGTCACCGCGGCCAAGCTCGTGTAGCACGTGCGCGAGCGAGAACCGCACCTCGAGCTGCGAGAGCTTGGCATCGACATCCGCCAGCAGCGCCACCTCGACGGCGGTCTGATCCCGCCGCACCGTCATCTCGTGCTGGATCGCGTGCGCGTTCTCGCTCAGCGTCCGATATTCGATCGCGGCGGAGTCGCCCTGGCTTTCGAGGAGCCGGCCGGCCGCATCGACCTCACGCGCCACGTTGCTCGACAGGCGCGAAGCGAGCTGAGCATCACTTTGCGCCCCAGCGACCGAGTCCTTGACCGCGTTCGACAGGTAATGAAGCGCGGACCACCCAATAGCCCCGGCTGCGATGAGCAGTAAGAGCAAGCCGGCGAAGCCGATCCACAGTCGATCGGCGATCGATCGGGAACGCCTGGAGCCGAGAGGGGTCATCCGTTTTGGGACGAGCAAGCTCGAACCTTGCAACCGTACCGCGACCTGATGATGACAACCCATAGGATATCGACAGAACAGTCCCGCTTGGTCGATTATACCGTCGCGCTTGGCACGAGCGAAGCGAAACGGCGACTCATATTTGGCGCCTTTCTGGTCGGCCTCGCCGCGAACGTCGGCGTCGCCTTGTCCATTCGGAACAACTTCCCGTTCGAGGACTCGGTCAACCACCTCACGCGATGGGTGTTGATGGCCAACGCGTGGGCGGGCCACGGCGCGCCCTACGTTCACTTGCACGCGATTCCAGGCCCGTACCTCGGGCTCGATCTCCTCGGCGCGGCGCTGGCGACCGTGCTGTCGCCGCAGATGACGCTGCGCGTGATGGGCGTGCTCGTGGTCATCGCGATTCCGGTCGGGTTCTATCTCCTGCTGCGCGCCATGAATCGCGAGAACACCGCCTGGTCGCTCGTGGGCGTGCTCGTCGGGTTCGGGTTCTTCACGCATGTCGGCTTCATGAACTACACGATCGGACTTGGGCTAGCGCTCGCGTGGTGGGCCATCTGGTGGCCGCAGCGCGCGCGGCTGTCGACGCCGCGGTTCGTGGTGCTGGCGGTCGGTCTCATCGTCGCGTACCTCTTTCACCTCTCGGCGCCGCTCATCATCCTCGTCGTGATCTGGCTCGACATGCTGCTCAACTGGCGGCGGGACACGCGCTGGCGCGGCGTGCTCGCGCTGACGGCGGTGCTGGTCGCGTTCTTCCTGGTGCAGGCGGCGCTGACGCCGCTCGTCGCGCATGGCACGCAGAGTTACGTGCACTATGCGTCACCGTGGGTGAAGATCCGGAATATCTTCACGCCGTTTTACGTCTACGATTACGGCCAGGCGATCGTCGCGATCGTGGCCTATCTGCTCGCGCTGGTGTTCTTCTGGCGAACTAACAAGCGATTCCATTGGCGGGGGACGTGGGGCGTTTCCATCGTCGCGTTTCTGGCGCTGTATCTCATTTTCCCCGCGAATCTGCCCGGCGCTGGATACCTCGATATGCGGTGGCTCATTCCCGCGTTCATGCTGCCGTTCTTGCTGGCGGGGCGCGAGTCGCGCGCACCGAAGATGGGCGTCGTGGCGATATTGCTCGCCGCGGCGTTGATCAATACCGCGTTGTTATCGCGCTCCGTGCATGCGATCGATCACGAGCTCGATGACTATGCGGTCGCGCTCGACCGGTTGCCGGCGGGCAAAGCCATCTTCCCGATCGTCGCGGACGACATGCGATGGGGTCCGCGCGTGGTGCCCTATCGGCATTTCGCGTTCTGGTATCAGATCGAGCGCGGTGGCCGCGAGCCCGGGCTTTTTGGGTGGCCAGTGCAGAGCTTCATGCCCTATTTCGAGGAAACCGACCCGCCGTACGATCCGATGGGTTGGGATGGTGGGCCCGAGCACACCCAAGAGCCCCTCGACTGGAGGCGGATCTCAGCAGACTACGATTTCGTGGTGGTGGCGGGGCCGGATGCGCGTGTGCGCGCCGATGTCAGCGCGCACACGCAACCAGCGTACAGCGTCGGCGATATCGCCGTCTACGCCACTACGCGGCCCAGTCCCGGAGCGTAGAAGCCGCGACACCGCGGCGCACGCGCGCGAGCGCGCGGTCGCGGAGCTGACGGACGCGCTCGCGGCTCACGCCGAAGATCTGACCGATCTCTTCGAGCGTCAGCGGCTCGCCGGTCTCGAGGCCGTAATACAACGCCAGGATACGGCGATCGCGCGGCGGCAGCTCTTCGAGCGCCTGCCACAGCGCCTCGCGGCGTGCACGCTCGTCGAAGCCCGGCGGCAGTCCATCGTCATCTTCGCTGGCCACGAAATTCGCCAGCGTCGCACCGCCATCCTCGGAGCCGTTCCGCGAGACCGGCTCATCGAGCGAGCGCTCGGGATACGCGAGCGCCGACAGACTCTGCACCATCTCGACCGAGAGCCCGCACACGCGCGCGACCTCGTCGACGGTGGGCTCGCGATTCAGCGCCTGACGGAGGGCCGTCTGCGCCTTGCCCAGACGAGCCACGTCGGCCGCGCGGCCGAGTGGGAGGCGGACCGAGCGACCGGTCGTCGTGATCGACGACAGGATCGCTTGCTTGATCCACCACACCGCATACGAGATAAAATTGACGCCGACGTCGGGATCATATTTGTCCGCGGCGCGGCAGAGACCCGCGTTCGCCTCGCTGATCAAGTCATCGAGGGGAAGTCCGCGGTTCTGATATTTCTTTGCGACGGAGAACGCGAATCGAAGATTCGCGGTGATCAACTCTTCGCGCGCGCGCGCGCGATCACCGGTCGACACGCGCGGATTGCGCATGCGACGGGCGAGTTCCTTCTGGGCTTGTGCGGAGATGACGGGAGTCCGACGCAGTTCCTCAATGTACAAGTCGAGGATGTCCGCTCCTGGAACATCCCCGCCGGCGGCCGGTTGCGTAAGGTGTCCGGCCGTCGCCTTGGCATGCTTCACTATTCGAGACCCGGTTAAGTGGTGTGCCGGCTCCGAGAGAGCCGGACATCAAGTGCGAACAAGATAATCAATGAGCAGGCTCGGCGGCGTATTTTTTTTCAAATACACACATATGTTCCCCGGTTGCCGCTTCTCCGAGTATGCGTCTCACAAATGTATGCGGAGATCCTATTTGCGAAACGCCCTAAATGCCGTTTTTGCTGCGACGCTTGTGGTCGCTGCATGCCGGCCGCCGGTCAAGCAGGTGTCCGCGCTCGGCAAGGATCTCGGCCACCAATTCGGCCGGCCGATCGTCGTCTCGGCCGCTCGGCACGGCGAGCTGATTCTCGTCATCCCGCCTGCGCGCATCGATACGACTCGGCCTGACTCCGTGCAGGGCGACACCACAGATCCCGCAACTCTCGCGCGCAAAGTGGCTGAGTACGCGATCGCGCATTATCAGAACAAATCATCCCTCAAGAGCGTTCGCGTCATCTTTGACTCGGGCGACAGCGACTCAGCCGCGGCTCCCGCCAACTACGCGTGGAGTGCGGACGATTTGGCTGGTAAACGCCGGGTCGCGGCCGGAATACCCGGCCAGAAGTCAGACTAAAACCTTCGACCCTCTTTGAGCGTCTAAGAGGGTGAAGATGCCATGGGCTTCGCTTCGCTCGCCCCTGGTATCGACGGGGGCGAGTGTCCTCGACAAGATGATGCCTGGGACGAACACCTCGAAAAGCGTCTTAGGCTGCGTTGCCTGGCGGAGTGTTTTGGCTCGAAACGCCCTAGACGAATGCCTTGGCGAGTGTCCTAGGCGAGGTGTCTAAGACGTAGATAAAGAAGGGTTCTAACCCGAAAGTGATGGCGAAGCGAAGCGAGCCAAAACTTTCTTGCCACCGCACCCGTAGTAGACGGTGCGAGACCTAACTGGAGTACTTAAATGCCTGGTATGACAATGACGCGCCGCAACTCGGCCGTCTGCCCCCACTGCGATTCCCTCGTTCGCACCGAGTCCTCAAAGCAGACCGTGACGGTCAACCGGACTCGTCTTCGCGTCCCCAACGTGACCGTCGAATCCTGCCCGAACTGCGGCGGGATGATCTCGGTCGCCCGTCACTCACTGGCCCAGTTCCGCGAGGCCGGCGTACCGAAGTAAGTTACAGATCGCTCTCTACTTCGGACGGCGTCATGGGTGAAATTGGTATCGAAAAAATTCTGCTCCTGCTGTTGATCATCCTTTTGCTCTTCGGGGCAAAGCGGCTGCCGGAGTTCGGCCGCTCCCTCGGAAAAGGGATCAGGGAGTTCAAAGGCAGCTTGTCCGGCGTAAAAGACGCCATCAACGAGCCGCCCCAGCAGGACCAGATGAACGCAGGCCGCGCGGACACGACCAACGCCCCCGCACGGTCGGAGTCGGCGGATCAGCAGACCAGGGAGCCTCGCCGGCTCATTGGCTGAAGCTCGAAGGTCGCTCCGCGGATTATCCGTGGAGCGGCACTTGAGCGATCCAGCGCTCAAGCAGCAGTTCGTGACGCCGATGTTCGATATCATCGCGTCGCGATATGATGAGTTCACCCGTGTGTTCTCGTTTGGGCTCGATCGGCGCTGGAAGGCACAGCTGCTGGCCGAGCTCTCGCCTTATGTGGGCGACAAAACCGAGGCACTGGATCTCGCGTGCGGCACGGGCGACCTAGCCTTTGCGCTCGCGGCCAAAGGCGCTCGCGTCACCGGCATCGATGCGTCGCCGCGAATGATCGACGAAGCAAAACGCCGCTCCTCGTCGGTCAACTTTGTCGTCGGCGACATGACCGCCCTCGACGTCCCCGATCGATCCGTCGACGTCGTGACCGCCGGCTATGCGCTCCGCAACGTGCCGGACTATCATCGCGCGCTACAAGAAATCGCGCGCGTCCTGCGACCGGGCGGACGACTCCTCACGCTCGATTTCTATCGCCCCGAGAACATCATCTGGCGACGAGCGTTCCTCGCGTACTTGAGCGCCGCTGGCAATATCGTCGGCTGGCTCTGGCATAGAGAGCCGGTCGTCTACGGCTACATCGCGCACTCAGTCGATCACTACATCTCCGCCACCGACTTCAACAACGCGCTGAACCAGACCGGCTTCACCGTCGAACAAGTTCACCGCGAACTGCTCGGCGGTATCGCCATCCATCACGCATTATTTGCCTGAGTCCGGCTCACGCTTATCCTCGTACGGCTCGAACTCACCAGTATCGAGCCCCCGATCCGCGTCGCCGCCGAGCTCGCGGCGCTTCGCTTTCTTCTGATCCGCTTTCGCCTTCTCCTTCGGATCGACCGTCGGAACCACCGGCTCCCGGGATCGTGAGTCTTTATCGCGCATCATGCCCAGCGGGCCGCAATTCGCATGCCCTGTTCCGCACTTCCGTCCGGTGTGACTCGGGCGTCTCCTCGGTGTTATCAGGCTTAACAAAGGCTCACGGCGACGAAGATAGAAGTGACTAGCAATCCCAGGACTTCACAACCCTGGGAGAGATCATGTTGCAACGCAGGACAACGATGGTCGTCGGCCTCGTCTGTACTACCGGCGTAACCCTCGCCGCGATCGCGGCGTGCAGCTCGAACGCATCGACCGCCCCCACCCGCAATCTCGGCGCGACGAACCCGAATTCGGTGCTCGAGAGCAGGCACTCAAGGCGACCGGCGTCGCCGACGAGACCCTCATCATCGTGGCGGCGAAGCACGGTCAGACGCCGGTCGCGCGCGCGCTCAGAAAGATCGTGGCCGATACGCTCATTCCGACCGAGATCGACAGCATTGCGCCGAATCTGGTCGCCAACGCGACGGAGGATGACATCGGTCTCATTTGGCTCGACAATCAGGATCTGACCGCCGCTGCCGCCGACAAGATTCGCATCAACTCCGCCACGAATCAGGCCAAATTCGTTCTGTGGGGGCTCGCCGGCGCCGTGGCGGAGAATACGCATGTGTTGCCCGGTTGGCTCGACGCCTATTCGCATCGTTCAGACACGGACAGTGGCGGCTAAGTAGCGACTAATCAAAAGGGTCGCGCGGTCCCGGCACCGCGCGACTCTTTTGCGGCTCGATCGTCCAACTAGCATGAGCGCCGCATACACGTTCGTGGCGGCAGTAGTCCTGGCCGCTCTCGCGTCACCGACTCCCGACAGCAATCCGGACTTCGTGATCATCCCCGGCAGCCGCGTCGGCGCGATTACCTCGAAATGCACGCTCGCCGATGTCGCGCGCGCATACGGTGAGGCCAACGTGCGGCTCAAGCGCGACGCGGGCGGGATCGCCGTCGTGCTCTTTCCCGATGACTCGCTGCGGCGCGTCGAGATCGCGCTCAGCGACACGGTCAACCTGCGTTACCCGAAGAGCGTCATGATCCGCGGCTCGCAGTCCGTGTGGCACACCGCCGATGGCGTCACCCTCGGCACGACCGTCGACGAGCTGCAGAAGCTCAACTCGAAGCCGTTCGAGTTCAACGGATTCGGATGGGACTACGGCGGCCAGGTCGTGAACTGGCACGGCGGCGCGATGTCGCGCGATACCGCGATCGCGATTCGCCTCGATGCGCTCCACCTGATCGACAACAAACCGTACCGGTCGGTCATGGGCGACAAGAAAGTCTCCTCGTCGAACCACCTCGCCCGTGAGCTCCGCCCGTACGTCGGCGAAATCGCGATAAAATTGGCGAGCAATTAAGCTTGAGCTTCACCGTTCGACTGCGCGGCATTATCGTCGGCCGCGCGGAATTGGCCGCGAGTGACCCGGCCACCGGCCTGCGTTCGGGCACGTTTCGCCCCGGACCGGGGTTCGACCTGGTCCAACCGCTCTTCCAACTGAGCGGCCCGCGCTTCGCGCAAGCCATGCAAGCGCTCAAACTCGAGCTGCTGGACGATAAGGGCAGCGTTGTACCGACCCGATCGATCGACATCCGCGACGGAGAGCTTCGGGTTTTGTAGCGGCTTGCTAGATTGTTCGGCTCCCGCTTCGGAGGCCGCCCGGTGTTGGCTCGTCTGTCGTTGCTCGTACCCGTCGTCGCCCTGGCCCAAGGGCCGAACGTCACCCCAAACGAACACCTCGTCGTAGACGGCATCCCGCCGATCTCCATGCGCGTCGCCGAAACGGTCGGGCGCTACACCGAATTCCGAAGCGCGGGCCTTCAAGATTGGCACCCGACGCGCCGAGAAATTCTGATCAGCACGCGCTTCGCTGATGTGAACCAGACGCACCTGGTGCGATCCCCGGGCGGCGATCGCCGGCAACTGACCTTCTTCCCCGATCGCGTGGAAGCCGCGCGCTATCAACCGGCGACCGGCGCCTATCTCGTCATCGAGCGCGATGTCGGCGGCAGCGAGTTCAATCAGCTCTATCGCTTCAATCCGGTCACCGGCGAAGCAACGCTGCTCACGGATGGCAAGAGCAAGAACGACCTCGGCCCGTGGTCAACCGACGGCACACGCATCGCCTATACGTCGACGCGGCGAAACGGAACCGACACCGACATCTGGACGATGGATCCCGCGAATCCCACGACCGACCGCAAAGTCCTGGACGTTCAGGGCGGCGGCTGGGCGGCGCGCGATTGGTCGCCGGATGACAAGTCGCTGCTCGTCGAGGAGTACCACTCGGTCAACGAGAGCGTACTCTGGCTCGTCGACCTCGCGACAGGCTCCAAGCGCCGCCTCACGCCGCCGGGCAAAGTCGCCTACGGCGGCGGCCAGTTCAGCCCCGACGGCAAGGTCATTTACACCACGAGCGACGAGAGCTCCGAGTTCGCCCGTCTGATCGCGATCGACGTGGCGACCGGCGTCGCGCACGTCGTGAGCCGCGATCCGAAATGGGACGTCGAAGAGTTCTCGCTCTCGCGCGATGGCAAAACGATGGCGTACGTCACGAACGAAGACGGCATCAGTGTGCTGCACTTGATGGACCCAAAGACCGGTGTCGGTCACCGCGTGGCCAACGTCCCCATCGGCCTGATCGGTGGCCTCCAGTGGCATCGCAACAACCACGACCTGGGATTCACCGTCAGCTCGGCGCGCTCCCCCACCGACGTCTATTCGCTCGACGTCACGAGCGGCAAAGTCGATCGCTGGACCGAGAGCGAGACCGGTGGCATCGACCCGCAGACCTTCGTCGAGCCAAAGCTCATTCACTGGAAGGGCACGGACGGCCTGGTCGTCTCCGGCTTCCTGTATCAGCCACCGGCCAAGTTCACCGGCAAGCGCCCAGTCATCATCAACATCCACGGCGGCCCCGAGGGTCAGTCGCGTCCGGCGTTCCTGGGGCGGATGAACTATTTCATCAATGAGCAAGGCGTGGCGATGATCTACCCGAACATCCGCGGCTCCACCGGCTACGGCAAAACCTTCGTCGCCGCCGACAACGGCGTAAAACGCATCGACGCCTACCATGACATCGGCACGCTCTTCGACTGGATCGCGACCCAGCCCGACCTCGACGCCAACCACGTCATGGTCACCGGCGGCAGCTACGGCGGCCACATGACCCTCGTCACCGCCACGCTCTACGCCGACAAGATCACGTGCGCCCTCGACATCGTCGGCATGTCAAACCTCGCCACGTTCTTGGAACACACCGAGAGCTACCGCCGCGACCTCCGTCGCGCCGAGTACGGCGACGAGCGCGACTCCACCGTTCGCGCGTTCATGGAATCCATGGCCCCGCTCAATCACGCCGACAAGATCACGAAGCCGTTATTCGTCGTCTCGGGCGCCAACGACCCGCGCGTCCCAAAATCCGAGGCCGACCAAATCGTCGCCGCGGTACGCCAACACGGCACGCCCGTCTGGTACCTCGTCGGCCTCGACGAGGGCCACGGCTTCTCCAAGAAGAAGAACCAGGACTACCAGCAGTACGCCGCGGTCGCCTTTGTGCAACAATACCTACTAGGCGACGTCCAATGATGTGACCCACGCCTAATGCGAGTCGCGGCGTCCCTCGGGCTCGCCGCACTCGCCCTTTCCACAGGTCGCCACCGAATCGCTTGTACAGGTACGGCACCCATCCACCGATGATGACGAGATCGGGCAGGTACCCGCGGAGCAACCAGAGGACGCGCCTGAACGCCTGCTCCTGATCCCTCTCGCCACCCTCAGCCATTACGCGCCCCATCCCGCACGGTGCATGAGGAACTCCGCCTGCTCCAGACCGCGGATGGGATAGTGCCACAGATCGAGCACGAGCTGCGTGCGACTCACCACCGGGAGATGTTGCACGACATCGTTATGGTACCAAACCGATGTGCGGTACCATGGCCGCATCAGCACGAGACGGCCACTCGGAGAGGGCGGCCATCCACCCATCGATCCGATCTCGAGCATCTGATCCATCGAGTCGACATCGACGTAAAGGTGGACGATGTCCCACTCCGCGTGTGGGGCAATGAGGAACGCCCCCGCTTGAAGCGTCAGAGCCCAGCGGTGTTTTACCGGTTTCAACGTTGCAGAGAGGCGCTTCAAGAACTGACTTGGAGTGCCGATTGGCGCCGTGAATGCGATGCTCTCGTTCTGCCGCCAGTCATAACGCCGAGACCATTGCGCAATCACGGCCGCCGGATTGTCGATCATCATCGTACCGCGCCGTCCGCCCGCCGATGACAGGAGTCCGAGTCGCCGAAGTCCTTCAGAGACGAGTGACACGGTCGGGAGCGAGACGCCAGTTGCTTCGGCGAGCGCGGTCGCGCTCCAAGACTTGCCCGGCGTGTCGAGCATGGCGCGGACGACGAGTGAGGCGCGGTCGGCGAACGGATTTCGGCTGGTCGTGATGCGGTCCGATGCGGATGGCGTGACAGGCGAAAGGTCGGTTCGATCGATGACCAGCCCTGGAAGGACGAGACGGACCGCGCCGCTCAGATCCACGAAGTTCTCATCGCGATCGCGCCATTGCCGGCGTTGGTGAGCCGATGCCCGCGGCACAACCCACATGATGGCGGGCGAACCCTGCCGAGCAGGAGGACGGCGCTTCGGAACGTCCGGGCCGTGCCACCGTTTGATCTGCACGGACGCGATCGTGCCGTCCGGTAGCTCGAGATGCGCGTCGGCCCCGGCATCGTTCGCGGTCGACTTATTGGTGACCTGAACGGATGCCGGCAGAGCATGGCGCAGGAGTGTGAGCGCGCGCCTCTCGAGCTGCGCCGTGCGGCTGTCAGGCATATTTACTAAATTATCGCTTCTTTAATAGTCTGTAAAGTCGCGATATTTACACGCTGCAAAACCTAAGGCGTTCTTGTAAATACCCGCGCTCGCTATCGGCAACGCGACAGCAAATGCCGCGGCGCGGGGGCTGAGGGGAAGAGTTTGCGCGCTGCCGTCGCATGCGTGATCGTCGCGCCGCAGTGGCCGCGGTGTTCCTCGGCCTCGGCCACCCGGACTTGGATGCGGTAGGAGCCCGGGTCGACGCGGGCGGCGATTTCGAGAGGGGCAGCCGAGGTCTCGTCGTTTGCGATGCCCATCGCGACGGCTTCTTGAGTGCTGCGGAGGACGGCGGCGGCGCCCAGGACGAAGATGAGGACAGCGACTACAGCCCGCGGGATGGGGATGCGGAAGCCGGTGGTGGTGGGTGGGGAAAGGGCGCCGAGGGCGCACCAGACGATCAGGTTTGGGGCGGGCAGCAACAAGACGGCGTCGAAGGCGCCGACGGTGAAGACGGCTAGTACTGTCGCGAGTAGCGTCAGGGGGGCGCCGGCCGACGCGGCGAGCGTGATAAAGGCTAGGGCGAGGCAGATCGTGGCCGCGAAGCCGCGCTCGGATAAGAACGCGGCCCAGTCGCTCGAGGGCCACGGATTCGAGGTCATGCCGTCGTCGCTATCGAGCGACGGGTCGCTCGGGGCTGCGTACTTCGGGTAGACGACGGGCCAGTTGCCTGGGCCGACGCCGAGGGCCGGGTGGGCCAGGGCGATTTTCGTCGTCGTCGAGTACTGGACGATGCGGCCATGGCCGCTGCCGTCGCGGTAGTCGGCGACGCCGACGGCCGATTCCAAGTATGGGTGGCCGCTTTTCCAGTGCAGGGTGTTGGGCAGGACCAGGGCTGCCACTATACCGCCGACGGCGGCACTGCCTAGGACTAGGGCGCGGCCGATCTTTGGGCGGTAGCCGGAACGAATTGCCGCGATCAGGCCCAGAGCGGCACAGATGCCGGCGGCGAGCCAGGCGGCTCTGGAGCGGGAGAGGATGAGAGCCCAGACGACGACGCAGAGGCCGATCGTCCCGGCGACGAACGCGAAGAAGCGCTTCGTATCGAGGATGATCAGGACTAGGACCGGCAGTCCGATCGCGGCCAGGTGGGCGACGAAGTTTCGGTTGCCGAGTGTGCCGCCGGGGGCACGATTGAGGCTCAGAAGGTCAGAGTGGCCGCCGTAGGCCTGGAAGAGCGAGGTGCCGGCGGCGATAACGACCGCCAGGGCGACGGCGCCGAGGACGTGGTGGCCCAGGCCCGCCCGTGCCAGGCCACGGGTCGTCCAAAACAGCAGGACGCCTAAGAAGCTGATGGCGAATGCCCGCCAGGCGAGCCAGCTGTTGATCGCAAACCAACCTGAAGCCCCGCTGAGGCTTAGGAACAGCAGCAGTAAGAGATCGACGCGGTCGACCGTGGGCTTGTGCGCATCCCGATGCGCCAACAAGAGCAGCGCGGCCGCCGTGGCGGCGAGACCTAGGACCAGCTCCTTCGGAACGAAGTAGCGATCGAGGTCAAATGTCTTGTACGGCAGCGCGGCGAGGACGACGGCGATCGCGCCGGCCTGCACTACGCGCATTGCGACACGTTCTCGGGACATCGGGGTAAATTTCGTTGTGCAACTCAGTGTTCGTCACGCCCTCAGTTCGTCTAGCTCGCTGCTTCAGAAACTGACCGGACGCCGTCTCGCCAAGCTGGCGTTCGCACTGCTCGCGATTGTCGGCGCACGCGAGGTCATTGGCTACGGTCTCTACCTGCTCGAGCGCCCGCCCGAGGCGCCGCCGCCCGCGGTCGCGCAGCATCTGAGAGACGAGCTACGGCGCTCGGGAGAACGCACGCTGTACACCGTACCGGTGTCGCGGCACGTGTGGTGGTCGCCAAAGTCCACGCCGGGTATGCTCGCGGTCACGGATCGACGACTGATCTTCGTCGGACTCGTGCCGTCGCTCTTGCCGCCGCCGCCCGCCGAGGGCGAGCCGCCGGCGACGGAGCTCTATGGCTTCTGGCTCGACTCGATCGTGCTGCGCGAGACGCGGTCAGCCGTGAGCGGCATCCAGGGCATCGCGCTGCGCGCGCCTGGCACCCGCGAGCGTTTTACGATCTTGCCGCGCGATCGTGCGGCGGCCGAACAGCTCATGACTGGAGTGCAACGGTGGCAGACGGCCCAGCGTGCGGCGACCGCTCGGGCTATCCAGCAGCAGGAGGAGGCCGCGCAGCTGGCGCGCGCGCCTCAGTATCATCGCGTCAAGCGCGGCGACGCGCTCGCTACGCTCGCGAATCAGTATCACGTGTCGGTCGATTCGTTGAAGCGGTGGAATCACCTGTCCTCGAATCGCATTCGCGTCGGCGATTCTATCCTCGTACGACCAGGGTATTAGGTCGGTTTGATGTCGTGGCTACGCCACTCCTCTGTCCTGCCAGTCAGAAGACGGGCGACTATTGCGCATACGCGCGCCCGGTTGTAGTCAGTAGCGACTTTTTCCGGGGGAATTCTCCTCGTGCACGTCGCGCTACTGCCCCCGATGATCGCTACGCGTTCGTCACCGACGAGGGCATCGGCTCACAACCCGGCACGGTCGACGTTATCGACCTCGACGCACTACAGAAAGTGGCGTCGATCGACGTGGGGCCACAGGCGGGCGGAATAGATTTTTGGAAGACCGAGTAGCCCCGTTTCGCAACCGCATGCGCTGCATCATCGGCGCATGCTCGGCGGTGATCGAGAAGGTATAGGGGACGCTCGTCGCCGAGTACGCGAAGCTGCCGACGACGACGGTATAATCCGCCGCCGAATCCGCCGCGAATTCCAGTGAGCCGCTCCGCGAGTCGATGCTGTCGGCGCCCAAGGATCCCGCCAGCGATGCGAACGTGTCGTACGTCGGGCCGATCAGGATAACCATCGGTTTCGCGGCATCGTAGGCGATCGTGCGGGCCTGCCCGGCATCCAGGTGGAACGAGTACAGGTGCACCCGCGAGCTGTCCGCCGTATTGAAGTCGGACTTCGGCATCAGACAGTCCGATTTCGTCAGGCTGTCGGCGAGAAAGATCGCATCTGAGTTGGCCATGAGCGGCGGCGCGGGCACCCGGCACTGCTGCATCTTGATGAAATACTGCCCCAGGTCACCGGCCAGCGTATCCTCGGTCGCGGCGCGCACCGTCCAGTTCGTCGTGCTGTCCGCCACGAACGTGAGCGCGGCTTGCTGGGGGAAGTAGTACGTATCGTAG
>DASRDS010000391.1:0-6438 GCA_035652495.1 Gemmatimonadaceae bacterium | reverse complement strand
CAGGGCGCCGCGCGGTTGGAAGCGGTTTTTGACGCGGCCGAGATCCCGCATTGCGGGCTCTGGATCAATCGGCGGGGCTGGAGTCCGAACCGGAAGATCAAGCCGTACGCGAGCGTGTCGATCGCGCCGTGCATCGGCGCGCCGGACTCGCTGACCAACGCGCTCTTGCAGCCCTGGGACAGCGCGCATTGGCTGGCGCCGGGGGCCGAGCGTCGGTGGACGCTTACATGGCGCACCGCACCGGCGCGGGCGCAGCAGTTCTCTCCGCGCTGACCGTGCCGTAGTACCCCTCGAGTCCCCAGTCGAGGATCTCGAGGACCAACGCGCCACCGTGGCGCCAGCCCACGCGCACGAGGGCGCGGCTCACCACGGCTCGGACGGTCGCGATCATCTCGTCGGCGGGGACGCCATTCGCGCGCATCAGCGCGGTGTACCGTCGGATCAACCGCTCGAGCTCCGTGCGCACGAACCGTCGCTCGCCATCGATCCGTTGTTGTTCGGCGCCGACCGCCGAGCCGTAGCGGCGCGCGAGAATGGAATACGCTCGCTCGGCTTTCTCGTAGCGCGCGAGCGCTTCCAGGCCATATTCGAGGGCTTCGGTCATATTCGCTATCTTTGGACGATGCTTCCTATCCGGTTCGTTAACACGAAGGACGCTCAGGTGCACTCGGCCACCCGCGTCACGACGACGCACGAAGTGTGCGAAGGATTGTTACGGGTCGATGGCGAAGCATTAGTGTTTCAGGTTTTAGTGACCCGAACCACAACGCGCGTCGGTGGTACCAGTGTCGAGACGGATCGTTTCACCGAACCGGTGCGCGACATTCGGGTGCCGATCAGCGCGATCGCATCGATTCGCATCCGCCGAACTGGCTGGTTGCGCCGTCGTGAAGTCGTGATCGCCGCGCGCGATCTCAAGGCCTTCATCGATCTGCCGGGTGCGCGGGCGCAAGAGCTCAAGATTCCCGTCCCGCGGGAGCACGCGGACGCGGCCGCCGAGCTTGTTGGAACCGTCGAGCTGGCAATGGCGGACTATGCGCTCAAGCTCGCCGAATCCGGCGGCCTGCCAGGACTCAGCGCCGGGTCCTGATCCGCGCTGGACGCTTGCGCTGTGTGCGCGGCACCGGCGGCGTCATTTCGTGAAATTCGAGCACGAAACTTCGAGCCGCATCTCTGACGTTTCTCTGAGCGTTTTTCGCAGGTTCGGTCGACATTCGGAGGACGACCTTGAACCTGCATTTCGCGGCGGATATAGGCATGCTCGATTTTATATGCAGATATGGCGTTGGTCGACCGCATCGGCGCCCACAGCAAGCATGCCTCATTCGCAACCACTGCGAGGACGACCACGGAGAGAAGTCCTGGGGATTAGTCGCCGTAACCCAGCTCTGGCGCCCGCTTTAGTTCCCTGGCGTGCCCCGAACGATGCTGAAGTTGGACCATATCGTCGGAGCGTTGCATCGGCTTCGGACGGAGCGTCGTCTCTCGCAAGAGAAGTTGGCGGAGGTCTCCGACGTCGACCGCACAACCGTCGGCAAAATCGAGCGCAAGAAGCAGTCGCCGACGCTATTGACGGTCGATCAATTACTGGTAGCGATGGACGTGACTTGGGCAGAGTTCGGCGCGGCGCTCGATCGCGAGCAAGCGTCCGTTAGTGGAAATCGTGGCGCTGCGCGTGCTCCGCTCCCACCGGGGCGGTCAAAGCGGAAAACCGCTCGGCGCGAAGATTGACGACGCCATCCTCGATTTGGAGCACGCCGCGGATCAGTAAGAGTGGCGTGCGCGAGATGAGTAAGGCGCTGCGCGCGAAGCGCTTTGGCGTGACGACGACGTTGACGGTTCCAGTTTCGTCCTCGAGCGTCAGGAAGACGAAGCCCTTGGCCGTGCCCGGTCGCTGACGGCAGATGACGAGGCCGGCCGCGGCGATTGACTCGCCGTCCTTGCCGCGAGCGATGATGTCGCGCGCGGTGCGGACACCGTTCAGGCGGACGGTCTCGCGCAGGTGGATCATCGGGTGGCCGTTGAGGGACAGGCCGGTTGTTCGGTAGTCGGCGGCCGTGAGCTCGTAGGGCTGCATCGGCGGCAGCACCATCGGTGCGTCGGCCGGTGGCTGTACGACGAGCGGGCCGCCGGTACCTCGGAGCACTTCGAGGACATGCCATAACGCCTCGCGTCGCGTGCCACCGACCATCGTGTCGAATACGCCGGCTTCGGCCAGCTGCCGTATCACTCTCCGATCCAAACTGACCCGTTTGACGAAATTCTCGACCGACGTAAACGGCCCGTCGGCACGAGCGCGGGCCAATTCGGTTTTCGCGGCATTCCCAAGCCCACGTACGCAACGCAACCCGAGACGTGTGGATGGCGGACCATCATTATTGAGCTCGAGCGTGGAATCCCAGTCGGAGTACGCCAGATCGATGGGCCGCACGTCGACGCCATGGTGCCGCGCATCCTCGACGAGTGTGCCCGCCGCATAGAACCCCATGGGCTGCGCGTTGAGTATGGCCGCGAGGAATTCTGGTGCGTAGTAATAGCGGAGATACGCCGACGCATAGACGAGCAGCGCAAAGCTCGCGGCATGCGATTCCGGAAACCCGTAATCAGCGAAGCCATTGATTTGTTTGTAGATGCGCTCGGCCAACTCCGGCGCGATGCCATTCGCGATCATCCCGCCGACGAGCGTATCATGAATCGCCGCCATTTTCTCGCGCGACCGCTTATGTCCCATCGCGCGCCGCAAATTGTCGGCCTCACTCGGACTGAACCCGGCGCACGAGATCGCGACCTGCATGCCCTGCTCCTGAAAGAGCGGCACGCCCAGCGTGCGCTCGAGGATCGGGCGGAGCTTAGGGTGCGGATACGTCACCTCCTCGACGCCGGCGCGCCGGCGGAGGTAGGGATGCACCATGTCCCCCTGAATCGGCCCCGGCCGAATGATCGCGACCTCGACGACGAGGTCGTAGAAGCAGCGCGGCTTCATTCGCGGCAACGTCTGCATCTGCGCGCGGCTCTCGATCTGGAACACGCCGATCGTATCGGCCCGGCTGATACTCTCGTAGACCTTCGTGTCGTACATATCGAGATGCGCGAGATCGATCGTGATGCCGCGCGTCTCCTTGATGTACGTGATGCAATCCTGGAGCAGCGTGAGCATGCCGAGGCCGAGCAGGTCGATCTTGATCAAGCCCGCGCCGTCCAGGTCATCGCGCTCCCACTGGATGACCGTGCGCTCGGGCATCGAGGCGGGCTCGATCGGAACGACGGTCGATAGCGGCTCTTCCGTCAGCACGAATCCGCCGACGTGGATCGATCGGTGGCGCGGCAGCTGGTCGAGTCCTTCGACGACATCGGCGAGGAGACCGACCCGCCGATCATTCGGATCGAGCCCGGCCTGAGTCAGCACATCCTCGGCCCCATCGGTTCGTGGCCGGATCGACGTGGTCGGATCCCGCCCAGCGCCCTCCATCGTCGGCGCCTGGTCTCCGCGCAACGTGGCGGCGGTTTGTTTGGCCGAGAACCGGTCGCTGACGTCGGCGAGCGCGCCGGCTTGCTCGACCGAGAAGCCGAACACGCGCGCGGCGTCGCGGACGGCCGAGCGACCGCGATAGGTGATCTGCTCGCAGACCATGGCCGCGTGCTCGCGGCCGTATCGGTTATACACATATTGAATCACTCGCTCGCGCTCGCGATGCGCGAAGTCGAGATCGATGTCGGGCGGTTCCTTGCGCCCTTCGCTCAAGAAGCGCTCGAACAAGAGTCCCATCTTGATGGGATCAACGGCCGTAATGCCGAGACAGTAGCAGACGGCGGAGTTGGCGGCCGAGCCGCGGCCTTGCGCGAGGATGCCTTCGTCTCGCGCGAAGCGCATGATGTCCCAGACGATGAGAAAGAATCCGGCGTAGCCCAGTTGCCGGATCATGGTGAGCTCATGTCGCAGTTGGCGATCGTGGGCAGGGGTGCGATCCGATCCCCACCGCTCGACCGCGCCGCGCTCGACGAGCTCGGCGAGATACGCGTCGGGCTCGTCGACCGGGAACTTGGGCAGCGTCGGCTGGAGATCGTCCAAGCCGAACGTGCACCGCTCGGCGACCGCCAGCGTCGCCCGCATGCCCGCCGGATCGGGCCACTGTCGCCGCATCTCATTGACACTTTTGAGATACCACTCCGCGTTGGGCCGGAGTCGCGTGCCCATGGTATCGAGCGTCGACTGATGCCGGAGGCAGGCCAGGACATCATGCACCAGCGCGAGCCCCGGCTCGGCGTAGTGCACGTCATTCGTCACGACCCATGGGAGCCCAAGCGCGCGCGCGATCGGGATCAGCCCACGAACGATCGCGCGCTCCTCGGGCAGGCCGTGATCCCAACACTCGATCGCGAGATGCTCGCGCCCAAATATGTCGAGCAAAGTCGCGGCCGCCGCTTTCGCGACGTGCGGGCCATCGGCGACGAGCGCCGCCGGCACCCACCCGCGCGGACAACCCGTGAGCGCCGTCAGCCCGGCCGCGTGGCGCGCGACCAAGTCGAGGGGAACGGACGGCTGGCCTCGCGGCGAGTCCATTCGTCCGCGCGTGATCAGTGTCGAGAGGTTGCCGTAACCCTCGCGCGTCTCGGCGAGCAGGACGAGATGATGTGAGCCGACCGTGAGCTCGGCGCCGATGATCGGCTTGAATCCCTCTACTTCGTGCGCTGCCTGGGCAAAGCGTACGAATCCGCCCAGCTCGTCGTGATCGGTCAGGGCCAGCGCCGTGTAGCCAAGGGCGGCGGCCTGACTGACCAGGGCCTCTGGGGTGGCGGCTCCGTCGAGTAGCGAGAAAGCCGAGTGGCAATGGAGTTCGACATAATCGGGTGCCATGTACCCGAAGATATGCCGAAACCGGTGAACCGGAAGTCCCAAGGGCGGACACTGCCCGCTCACGCTTCGCTATGTAACCGACTGTCAGAGCGCAGGTTACACAACTACGAACCACGGCATGCGGCTTTCTATGGGAAGGACCATGGACGCTCTTCTCCAGGATCTCCGGACCGCGCTGCGCGGTCTTCGGTCGACCCCGTGGTTCACCGTGGCGGTCGTCGCTACGCTCGCGATCGCGATCGGCGCGAATACCCTGATCTTCAGTGTGGTCAACGGCGTGTTGCTCAACCCGTTGGCGTTTCGGTCGCCCGAAGGGTTGGTTGCGATCACCGCGTTGGATCCGCACGCGGATGCGGTGTCGCCCCCGGACTTTCGCGATTGGCGGGCCGAGGTACATCGGCTGAGCGACCTGGCCGCGTACGATGAGAGTAATGTGAACATGACGGGCCGCGCGGAGCCCGTGCGGTTCAGGGCCGCCCTCGTGAGCGCGAACTGGTTCTCGATGCTCGGCGTCCGCGTCGAGCAGGGGAGAGCGTTCGTGCCCGAGGACGATCAGGTATATCCGGCGAAGGTCGTCATCTTAAGCGACGCGGTCTGGCGGTCGCGGTTTAGCGCCGATCCGTCGGTGGTGGGACAGACGCTCGATCTCGACGGGCAGCCGTCCACCGTGGTCGGCATCGCGCCACCGGGCCTGCGATTTCCCAACGATCCGGATGTCTGGAAGCCGCTGGCGTTCAACCCGCAGGATCTCACGGAGGACGCGCGCGGGGCGCACTTTCTGGCGGTGATCGGCCGTCTCGCCAATGGCGCGACGTTCGCCGGCGCGCGCCAGGAGTTCGTGACGGTCAGCGAGCGGCTTCGCTCGCAGCACATGGATGCGGATGCCGCGCACCGCTACACGCTGGCGCCGCTGCAGGATAGTATCGTCGGCGGTTCTCGCCAGGCGCTCCTCATCCTGTTCGGCGCGGTTGGGTGCGTGCTCCTCATCGCCTGTGCGAACGTGGCGAACCTGTTGCTGGTTCGTTCGACCGGGCGTTCGGCCGAGATGGGCGTGCGGGTCGCGCTGGGCGCGAGTCGTCCGCGGATCATTCGGCAGCTGCTGACCGAGAGCGTGTTGCTCGCATTCTTCGGCGCCGCGCTCGGCGTGGTGATCGCCGAGGGTGGGATTCGGTTGCTGGTCACGATGCATCCGGGGAATCTGCCGCGGTTGGACGAAGTGACGCTGAGCACGCGCGTGCTGCTGTTCACGCTCGCCACCGCGACGATCACGGGGATTCTGTTCGGCGCGGCGCCCGCGCTGCAGACCGCGAACATCGAGCTGGTGGACTCGCTCAAGTCCGGCATGCGCGGGGCGAGCGCGCAGCGTGGGTCGAAGCGACTGCGTAGTGGGCTCGTGGTGGCGGAGACTGCCCTCGCGGTGTTGTTGCTCATCGGCGCGGGGTTGTTGACGAAGAGCTTCGTTCGGACGATGGCCGTCGATCCGGGCTTCGTGACGGATCATCTCGTGAAGTTCAACGTGACGTTGCCGGACAAGCAGTACGCGACCTTCGCGCGGATGCGCGGGTTCACGCACGGCGTCATCG
>DASRDS010000390.1:0-13019 GCA_035652495.1 Gemmatimonadaceae bacterium | reverse complement strand
GATTGGTAGAACTCGTAGCCGGTTTCTTTCTTGCCGCCTCCGCCGAACGGGCGGGACGATTCGACGTTCGATCGTGCGCTCGGCGGCGAGAGTTGGATCGGCGCTGGCGGCGGGGAGGGGTCGTCCGTGAAGCCGAAGGGGGGTTCCAACGAGAAGTGCGTCTGGATATAGACCACCGGATAATGGGCATCCGGGTGTTCGTCATATCCTTTGGGCAGCAGGATCGTCGCGCCCAATTCCTGCGGCACGCCCCAGAATTTGGTCAGCAGGTCACTTTTTATTCTGACCCACTTCACCCACTTCGTGTCGTGCGGCGGTTCGAGGTCCGGAATCTTATGATCGAGCGCCAACTTGACTTGGAAGCCGCGGCTTGCATCCAGGTGTACCTTGACTGGCGTTGATAGAAGGTTTCCAGGGGAATACGCCCAGCGTTGGCCTTCCCAGTGATCCTGATGCGCCCAAATCGTATGACCATCTGAGCGATGGTACTGCGTGTAGACATTGAGCACGGCCTGAGCGTAATAGTCACCAGGCGGCAACTCTTTCATATTCGCCAACGGATACCCAATGGCCTTCGCATCGACTATCGCCGTCTGACCGGGGGCGAGCTGATCGACGTCGATGGCGAAAATCGGCACGCGCCCAATGCGAAACCGCGCCGACTGGTATGCGGCGATACGAGGCTCTATGTCAGCGCGCTGAAAGAGCGTGACGAAGAGTCGCCCGGTAATCGGTCCAGCCTCGAGCGACGCGGGAAACGTCACCTCAAAGCGTGGCGGCTGGGCTCCGACGGCCGAGGCCAGCAACCACGCGAGGAAAAGTCTCATTTCGTCGCCACCTTCTTCGGCGCCGGCGCCTTCGACGCGGGCGCGCCAGGCGGGCCGTGATCCCAATCCTGGGCGCTCGAGATGTTCGGCATACCCCAGTCTTCGCCGTTCCAGCCGGAGAACCCGTCCATCTTGAAGAACCAGGCACCCGTGTTCGAGTCGGTGATCATGATGAGCCCATCGGCATTCCGCACCATGACGCCGAACGCGCCGTTGTAGATGCTGTGCCCAGTCCACTGGGGTAGACCGCCGAACCCGGTCTCATGCTGGCACTCGCAGGTGTAGTACCAGCCCATGGTCTTGGGATGCGCCGCGTCCTGCATGTTGAAGATCTGGAGCCCGTCTTCGTAGGCCGAGACGAACACGTAGGGCCAACGGATCTCGTGGTTGTGTGCCAGGTCATTCCAATCCGAGTTCCATACGGAGACCGGCTGGGTGACCGCTTGCACTTTGCCCTCGAGGCCGGGCCGCAGATCGTAGATGCGGAGGGGCGCCCATTGATACTCCGTCTCGGTGATCGCGAACGCGCCGTCGGGGGTCGGCGTGAACGTGTGGCCCCAGCCCACACCGGCCGAGCCGACGATCGAGGTCACGAGCTTGATCTGGTCGGTGTGCGTCACGTCGTACACGTAGTATCCACCGGCGCCGCCGCCGTAGAACTTGTCCTGATGCGTGGCGGGATCGTACTGCACGGCGAAGTCGTGGTAGCCCGAGATCGCGATCTGGCCCTGGTCGAATCCCGGCAGCACTTCTTTGTGGGCCGAGCCTTGCGGGATCGGCACCGTGCCAATGAAGCCGAAGTCCTTGTCGCCGGCGATCGTCTTCTCCATGTCGTACATGTTCGCGACGTTGGAGGTCGTCGTCGTGAACAGGATCACGCGGCCGTCCGAGTGCTTGTAGACGAAGAGATTGTGGAAGCCGCCCGGCGTCGACGGCGCGGTGATGCGGGCGACGACCTTGATCTTGCTGGTATCCGGTAGGCTCGTGACGTCGTAGATGATCGCGCCAAGATCGGCGTCGGGTGAGCCTTGCAGGAACTGGTAGCACACCGCGAGGTAGTAGCGGCCTTTCAGCTTGAAGTACTTGGCGCGCAGGCCACCGTCACCCTGGTGAAGCTCGTAGTTCTCGATCCGCCACCGGTAGATCACCTTCGGGTTGGCCGGATCCTTGATATCGATGATCGTGAACCCGGCCCGATCGCGAATCTGGCCGACGTAGGCGTATGGCCGGCTCATCTCCTGCTCGAGATCCGCGTCGGCGACGCGGAAATAGCCGCCGAGGGGGACGTGCGAGAGCAGGTGCACGTTCGGGCTGCCGCCGACTTTGTCGAGCTTCGGCTTGTTGTCTTCTTGAGCGCCCACGGCTACCGCGCAGAATGCCAGGGCGAGTACTCCGGCTCGCATCATGTCACGCTCCCTATGGATCGACGGTGAACTGCATCATCATGCCGGCGTCGAGATGTTCGGCGATATGACAGTGAGCCATCCAAACGCCGGGATTGGAGGCATCGAGTAGCAGGTCTTCGGTCGTTCCCACGGGAACGAGCTCGGTGTCCTGCCAGGCCAGGTTGGCGTTCTTCACGCCATCGCGCTCCAGGACTAAGAAGCGCTGGCCATGGAAGTGGATCGGATGCGCCATCGGGTGCATCGAGCGTTCGTCGTTGTGAATGCGGATCTTGACCATCTGGCCGGCGTGGAGGTGCGGCCAGGCTATGTCCATGCCTTCTTTCCCGGTGGCACTATCTCTCATAATCCACCGCACCTCGCGACTCGTCGACACCCAGTTCATGTCGGGCATGCCGTCGTTCCACTCGACGGGATTGAAATACATGGTGTCGATCGCCATGAACTGGACGAGACTTCGTGGCAGTCCCTGAATGTTCACGGTGAGGATCAACGTGTGATCCACTGGCTTGTCGAACGCCGAACGGAACTTATCGATGTCTTTGGAGACGTCGGGGACGGAACGTAACGTGGCGAATTCCTTCGCATGATCGGCGTTGGTGCGCTCGGCCGAGACGGTGACGGTGCCGAGGGTGTCGGCTTCCACGGAGTACTCGGCGAAGAAGTTCGAGACGGCTTGCACGCGGTTGGCGATGGAGAATGTGCCGGTGCTGTCGAAACGCGCTTCGACGATGAATCGTTGCGCTGGGGCGATGACGACGCTGGTCACGTTGACTTCGTGCTCGAATCGACTCTCATCGGTCGCGACGATTTTGAGCTTGGCGCCGGCGAAGTCGAGGTTATAGCTCCTCGCGTTCGATGCATTGGTCAAAAAGAACCGAACGACATCTCCCTTGTGAACATCCAAGTGATAGTGTGGTTGGCCATTCACCAGTAGGATGTTGCCGAACCGTCCCATGATCGCGAAATTCGCCCCTTCTTTTCCGTAGGGGATCAACCCGGCCTTGTCGACGAGGAGATCATCCAGTATGAGCGTTGCTTCGGCGTTCACCGGGTTGTAGTAGGCCGGGTCCGGCGAGTCCACGCGGAGGTTGCCGAAGAGGCCGAGGCCTTGTTCGATGTCTTCGCGGATGTGCGGGTGATACCAGAATAGGCCCGCATCGGGCACGTGGACCGTGTAGGTGAAGGATTCCCCGGATGCGACGCCGGCGATGCCATCGGACCGGTTGTCGAGTCTGATTCCGTGCCAGTGAATCGAGGATGGCAGGTCGATGTGATTCGTGAACTTCACGACGAACGTCGTGTTTTGTTTGACGCGAATCAGCGGGCCAGGGATCTGACCGTTGTACGCGTATGTGTTGTACGTGGCGCCGTTGATGGTACGCGTGACGAGCCGTGCGTCTAGCGCCAGCGTGTCACCATCTTTGAGCTCGACGACGGCGCTTGGAACTGCCGCGGCCACGTTTCCCATGACCATTGGGAGAAACGCCGTGACTTGCGGCGTGACGCTGTCGAGGCCCGGCATCATTAACATGCCTTTCGGCATCGGCGGCATCCGATGACCATCGGCGCCCATGTGCATACCTGCCATCTCTTGCGCCGCGACTGGTACGGCGAAGGAGACAGGGACAAGAACAACGATCAGACGACGCACCCAGCGCATTAGAAATCCGGGTTACCGCCGTTACCGGTCACGTGCGCTTGGAACCGCTGCATCCACGTGCTCGGCGACGACCCTTTGAGCAAGATGGGTCCGGCCCATTTGGCGCCGACGGCGTGCTCGGCGGTCACGAGCACGATGAACTTGTTCAGCGCGACCTGACCGCGCGTCGTCCCGTCGGGCGCCAGCTTGCCGAGGGAGACGGCGAGTGAGAGGTCGGGGACGGTCGCCCATGCCACGTATGTCGTGGCGCCGTTGAAGGAATCTGGTGAGGGCAGTCCCTGGACGCTCACGGCCACATCGTAGATGATGTGGCCGTCACGGGTCACCGGCATCGAGAACGGCGATGCCGGACGGGAGAGCGTCGCGGTGCCCGACGCGCCACGGCCGGTCGTGGTCGCGTCGAGCGGAATGCGATACATGGGCGGCCGGTTGCCCGCCAGTACGGACAACCCGGCGATGGCGAGAAGCCGGCGACGGCGCAACGGTCTAGTACCCGACGACGAAGTTACACCCCGCGGGCTGTGGAGAGCGGCCCTGACAATCCGCGATCGGAAACGGCATCACCTGGAAAATGTGGTGGTTCGGCTGTGCCTTCGGCAGCGTCTGCAAGAGACCATAGTGCCGCATGTCGAGCCACGTATGACCGCCTTCCCACACCAAGGAATACCGTTTCTCGTACAGGATCTCATTGAGCATTGTGCTGTCAGCTCCCGACGCGAAGCTGAGCGGCAACGGCGCAAGCCCGCCGGATGAGGTGCGAATGAGATTGATATCCGAGAGCGCCGTCGTCTTGTTGCCGAGCCCAAAATTCGCCTCGGCCCGCATCAGAATGAGCTCTTCGTTCCGAATGACGGGAATCGGTGAATTGCTGGCATTATACAGCGTGAACGCCAGGTTACTGGAGACGCCTTCCAGCGTATTGACCGGCACGGTGTCGATCTTCGCCAGTGCCCGAGCGTCCAGCTTGCTGGTATCAGCCGCCTGGTGCTGCGCCTCGGTCCACAGGCGGGGGTGGGCGTAGAGCGTGGGGTTGAAGAGCGGGTTGACTTCATCGCCCGCGTTGGTCGAGAACTCGAACACCGGCCCCAGGGACAACGGCGCCGATGTGTTGAGGAACGATGCCGCCAGATCGGTGAGCGCGGAGTTGTAGTCGCTGAGTGTGATGTCGACCCGCGCGCGCAGGGCGCGGTTAAACCGCACAAACGTCGTCGGCGTGTCGAACCCGGAGAAGCCGTTGGGCATCGGGAAGGGAAAGACCCCACCGCCATTCTGGAGGTGCGCCTCTGCCGAATCGAGCAAGTGATAAATATGCGCATAGACCTGGGCCTTTGGCGCGATCGGCGCCAGCGCGCCCGTCGGGTCGATGTCGACCGCGATCGGGATGCCGAACGTGTCGCGCGTCGCGGCGAGCTGCGACAGGTCGAACGCTTCCATGGTCTGGACAAAGCCGGTCATCGCTTCTTTCTGCGGCGCGGTCAGGTCGGTCACGTTCGGCAGACCATCCAGCAGAATGTTGGCGGCCCGCAGGTCCGCGTACTGCTGATTCCAGGTGCCCGAGACCAGGAAGTCGCCTGGGCTCAATGGACCGATCAAATATGTCGGCAGATCGCCTTGCGCGACGTTGAGCGAGTAGCCCTCCCGGCCGAAGACGCCGAGCGTCCGAATGAGGAACCACGTGCAATCGCGAGCGCCGCGCAAGAGACCGTCGGCGATGGCGTCGGCCCCGGCGGCCGAGGGATGTGATTGATACTCGCTGATGCTCGAGTTGTTGAGATCGGGCACCGTCAGATTGCTGCATCCCATGAACGGCACCACCAGCAGCAGGGCGGCGGCGCGAAGAGTACGTGTCGTCATGGTCAGAATCCCAGGTTGAGGCCGAACCAGAAGGTCCGGCTCGGCGGGAACGGGCCAACGTCGACGTTTCGGCCGACGTTCTGGTTGCCGAAATTCGAGACCTCGGGATCGATACCAGGATACTTGGTCCATGTCACGAGGTTGCGACCGGTAATGCTCAGCGTCGCGTTCGAGATGGCGGGGCCGGCGAACCGGAACCAGGAGGTTGGCAGGTCATAGGATAGCGAGAGCTCGCGGAGCTTCACGAACGAGCCGTCCTGCACGTACGTGTTGCCGTATCCCGCTTCCCAGTGGGCGAGGCGATACGGACCCTTCGCGGTCTGCTTGCCATCGACGGTGATCGGGTCCGCGTAGTCCACGGTGTTCTGGGAGAAGTCGTACAGCAACTGCGTCAGGTCGACCACGCTCTGGCCCTGGACCCAGTTGAAGAGCACGGACAAGTGCAGGCCGTGCCAGCTGGCGTTGCCTCCCCATCCGAGACGGAAATCCGGGTTCGCATCGCCGATCTTCCCGATCTGTTCTTTTCCGTTTTTCACGACGTTGCCCTCGATCTGCGTGGCCGATTGGCCTTGCTCGATGTAGGCCGTACCGTACGTCGTGCTGAACCCCTGATTCGCCGGGATGAAGGCCGGGACCGGGAGCGACGTAATGAGGCTATGGTCGGTCGAGAAGTTCGCGTTCAACGTGACCGTCGCATCCCGGTGCTGCACGACCACGGCCGTACCCTCGACTTCGAGGCCCCGGTCGCGGAGCGATCCGCTGTTGAAGAACAGGGTCTGATAGCCGCTCGCGCCCGCGAGCGTGCGTTGCAGCAGCAGGTCGGTGATGTTCTTCTGATAGGCGGTGACGCTCAGGGTCGCGCGGCTGCCGAACAGCGTCGCATCGAACCCGCCCTCGTACTCGAGTTGTCGTTCGGGCTGAAGGTTTTGCGATCCGAGCGACCCGAGGATCTGGGAGGTCGGAATGCCGGCGTAGTTGGCGGCGACGAGCTCGGTGAATTTCTGGCCGTACAGCGGCTCGTTGCCCGATTCGCCGATGGCCGCGCGGAACTTGATCTCGTCCAGAAAGGAGTGGCCGACGGTCACTCGATATGACGCGGACCCCTTCGGGTAGAAATAGAGCTTGTCCGGGTTGGCGTTGTTGCTGCTCCGATCCGCGCGGGCGCCGAGCGTCAACAGCAGCTTGTCCTGCAACGTCATGAACTCTTCCTGGGCGAAGAGTCCCTCGTCGACCGTATTCTGCCGTTCTTGGTCCACGGTCACCTGCGTGCCGCGGTTGATGTTCTGCAGATTCCCAGTCAGGTCCTTGGCCTGGGTGCGGTTCAGGTTCTGATAGCGCGTTTCCTCCTGCACGCCGACCGACGTCGTGGCCTTGAACGCGCCGCCGCCAGGCGTGAACACGTGCACGAGATTCAGGTTGAGATTCGTGAAGAGGTTGTTCGTGTTCGACAGGACGCTCGTGCCCGGGTCCTTGAACTTGATCTCGAACTGCAGATCCGGTGGCGAGTAGAGCGAATTCTGCTGCTGGAAGTAATCCAGGCCGCCGGTGAACACGAGATTCAGGGAATTGCTGGAGGTGCTCAGCAGGTGCACGTTGGCGTGGCCCGATCCAATGAAGCGATAGATGCTCTCATCGTTATGGAGTAACGCCGCCGTTTGGAGCGGATTACTGTTCGCGAACAGAATGTTGGGGTAATTCCCGTCCGGCAGCGGCTGCAGATTCACGAAATTCGGGACGCCTGGCAGCGTCGCGTAAATGCTCGTGCTCGTGTTGTCGTTGTTGGTAATCGCGCGGCCATCGGCGGTGTGGCCGAAGGTGGTCTGGAACCCGAGGTCTGCGCGAGAGCCAACCTGCTGGTTCAGGTTCAGGCTGACGGTCTGCTTGTCGAAGTACGTGTTCTGAATGATGCCGCCGTCGTGCTCGAGAATGCCCGAGCTGTAGTACGTCGTGGCGTCATTCCCGCCGCTGATATTCGCCTGCGTCTGCCAGGACAGCGGCTTGTTGCCCGCGATCTCCTTTTCGTGGTCGTATGTCACGCCCGGTTTGAAGGCGGGATCCACCAGGGCGGCTCCGAACACGGAATCGGCTGAGGCCTTGGAAAACGTCCGCGAGCCCAGCTCGTTCGACAGCTCGTTGAAGCCAAAGCGCTGCGTGACGCTAAACTTCGGCCTGCCGGCGTGTCCGCGCTTGGTGGTGATCAGCACGACGCCTTGCGACGCTTTGGATCCGTAGATCGCGGACGCCGAGGCGCCCTTGAGCACCTCGATGCTCTCGATGTCGTTGGGGTCCAGATCCGCGAGGCGATTCGACGCGTTGTCTTCGTTCGACGCGATGCCGCTGCCGCCCGCGGCCCCGGACGTGGCTTTCGTGATCGAGTTCGTGCCAGCCGGGATCGACGCGTTGCTGATGATCACGCCGTCGACGACGAAGAGCGGATCGGAGGTGCCGATGATCGACGAGACGCCGCGCAGTCGCACCTGCATACCGCCGCCAGGCGCGCCGGAGTTCTGCTGAATGTCGGCGCCCGCGACCTTGCCCTGCAGCGCTTGGTCAAGGGTCTGGGACTGGACCGCCGTCAGCTGGTCGGCTGATACTGTCGAGACGGCGTTCGCCACGCTGCGGCGACTTTCGGTCGTCGCCTGTCCCGTAATGATGGTTTCTTCGAGCTTGAGCACGTCGCGGGCGAGCGCGATGTCGATCTTCTCCTGGTCGGCGGTGACGGCTTTTTCCGTCGCGATGTAGCCGATGCGCCGGAAGCTCAACGTCAGCGCATCGGGTGGGACCGGCAGCGAATAGGTCCCGTCGTCCTTGCTGTGCGTCCCTCGCAGTGTGCCTTTAATGATGATCTGTACGTCGGACAGGGGCTGGCTACTCTCGGCGTCCGTGACCGTTCCGGTGATCGTCCGCGTTTGCGCGTGCACCGCGGAGGCGAACACAGAGGAAAAGGTCAGGAGCGCCACCGCACGAGACAGGCGCATGGCGGAAGCTCCACCTCGGGTTGATACTGAGCGCGGTGTTCATAGATACGCCAAATACCCCCGACGGCGGAGGCGCGCGGGTGACAGCGACGCTCAGTACTGAATCGTTGCGGGCCAGCGATAACAGAAAATTTTCGGTGTGTCAACGGCCGGTCAATGCGACCCTTCATTTGAATCAACGTCCCGTCTTGCGCAACTCCTTCACGCCTGCGTTCAATCGGCGGCGGAGCAGGGCGCGCAACGTGGCGCCATCGGTGTAGCCGACGCGCGTCGCGATGGTCTCGACCGTCGCGTCGGTGGTTTTCAACAGGTGCACGGCGCGCTCGACGCGCAGGCTCTGGAAGTACGCCAGCGGCGATTTGCCGAGCACGGCTTCCGTGCGGCGCGCGAGCGTTCGCTTGCTCGCGCCGACGACCTTCGCGGCTTCATCGAGGGAAAATCCGCGCGCGAGACGCGCGCGGGCCCAGGTCTCGAAGCGTTCGATGATGGGATCGTTGTGGACCAGGTGATCGGCTAATGCGTAAGCCGATTGAGAGGGTCGGGAATCCACGATCAGATACTTGGCGGTGAGCGCGGCGAGCTGCGGGCTCGCGCCGCGTATGATCCAGAGCGCCAGATCCATGTGGCTCAATGCCGCACCCGCCGTGACGAATCGGCCCGAGCGGACGAGCATGTGCGACTCGTCGACAAGAACGTTCGGGTATCGCCGGCGGAACATCGCCGCGAGCCACCACGTCGTGGTCGCGCGTTGATGATCGAGGAGGCCTGACTCGGCCAGCACGAACGTGCCGATACAGGCCGCGGTCACCGTCGCACCGCGGCGAGACCACTGCCGTAGGGCGTCCGCCGCATCTGGTATGTCGGGGCGCTCCAGCGCCGCCTCGAGCGGTCCCGGCATCTTGAAGCCGATCGCCGGGACGACCACGCAGTCGGCCGCGCCGGCATTGGTGATCGGGACTCGAAGTCCCTGTGCGGTTTTTACCTGTTTGCGTACGCCGACGATTCTCACGTCGAATCTCGGGACGACTGTCCCGGCGACAGCGATCAGTTCGTTCGCGGTTCCAAAAGCGTCAAGGACCGCGGCCAGGCCGAGATCAAATACGCCGTCCAGCGCGAGGACGTTTATCCGCATGGATGGCAATAATGCAACTAAAGTTGGCGTTCTTGCCAGTAGCCCTCGATCGACATGGCGCGTACCATGAGACCATGCTCACTCTCGCACTATTCGCCCGCTTGGAAGCGAAGCCGGGCAAAGAGAAGGAAGTCGCTTCATTCCTCATGCAAGGTCTCCAACTCGCGAACCAAGAGACCACGACGCCCGTTTGGTTCGCCCTGCAACTCGGCCCGACGACCTTCGGGATCTTTGATGCGTTTGCGGACGAAGCCGGACGCCAAGCGCACCTGAGCGGCCCGATCGCCAAGGCCCTCATGGCGAACGCGCCGGAACTGTTGGCGTCCCCGCCGACCATCGACAAACTCGATGTCCTCGGCGCAAAATTGAGGCAACCTGGATAGGACCAGATGTGAAGGGTTTGGCACTGCTCGCCATCGTCGCGCGCACGATGGCGGCGCAATCCGCACCAGACACGAACGACGTCGCGTTCATGCAGGGAATGATCGCCCACCACGCCCAAGCGTTGGCGATGGTGGCGCTCATCCCCACGCACACGACGCGGCAAGAGATCCAACTGATAGGCGACCGCATCCGGATCTCGCAGCAGGATGAGATCGCGTTGATGCAACGCTGGCTACAGGATCATCACGAGCCGGTGACCGTCGTCGACTCCAATCACATCGCCCACATGCCCGGCATGGAGAACATGACGATGGTCATGCCGGGTATGCTCACGCCGGAGCAGTTCTCGCTGCTCGCGGCGGCCAAAGGGCCGGCATTCGATCGGCTTTTCCTCCTGGACATGATCGGCCATCACGAGGGCGCGATCAAGATGGTGAAGGATCTCTTTGCCACGGGCGCTGGCCAGGCGCCGGATGTGTTCACCTTCGCCTCTGGCGCTGATGCCGATCAACGGGCGGAGATTTTGCGCATGCGCTCGGTCTTGAACGCTATCACCAATGGAGGAAGTAAGTCGTGATCAACTGGCGTCAGGGTGTGTGGTTATTGGGTTTGACAAGCGTCGCGGGCGCGCAGTCCGACCCGCGCGTCGGGCTCACCGGCGGCCATTATGTGGAGGCCGCGTCGGCGAACAACAACATGGACCTGATCGCGCATGTGGACCGGCCCGCGCCCTTCTTCGATGCGGGCGATCCCGGTGACTTCAACGTCATCAACTCCGACCTCGCATTCCGCGATAACCTGGTCTTCCAAGGGAATTTCTACGGGATCCAGATCTGGGACGTCGCCGACATCCGGCATCCGGTCCTCAAGGTCAAGCTCGTCTGTCCCGGCGGTCAGGGCGATCCGTCGGTCTACGGCAACTTGATGTTCATGTCGGTCGAGGCGCCGAACGGTCGCGTCGATTGCGGCACGCAAGGCGTCAAGGAAGAATCCAGTCCGGAACGGTTCAAGGGCGTGCGCGTGTTCGACATCAGCGATGTCGAGCACCCGAAGCAAATCGCCACGGTGCAAACCTGCCGCGGCTCGCACACGCACACGCTGATCCCTGACCCGAAGGACAAGAACGTCCTCTGGATCTACGTGCAGGGCCTCGCGCCACCGCGGCCCGCGTCCGAGTTGGCCGGATGCTCTGGCGCGCAGCCGGAGCAGGATCCGAATACGTCGCTCTTCCGGATCGACATCATTAAAGTGCCGCTCGACCATCCGCAGGATGCGAAAGTCGTCGCCGGCCCGCGCATCTTTGCCTTGAACGGCCAGATCAATGGTCTCTGGAAGGGCGGCAAGCACGGCGACGGAACGCAGGAGACGAACGTCACCGATCAGTGCCACGACATCACCGTCTATCCCGCGATCCACCTCGCGGCCGGTGCGTGCTCGGGCAACGGCATTCTCCTCGACATCAGCAACCCCGGCGAGCCAAAGCGTGTCGGCGAAGTCACCGACCCGAACTTCGCCTACTTCCACTCGGCGACGTTCAGCAACGACGGCAAGAAGGTCGTCTTCACCGATGAGTGGGGCGGCGGCGTCGCGCCTCGGTGCCGCGCCAGCGATCCCAAGAACTGGGGCGCGGACGCGATCTTCACCATCGGCGCGGATCACAAGCTCACGCTCGACGGCTACTTCAAGCTTCCCGCCGCTCAGAGCGAGACGGAGAATTGCGTCGCGCACAACGGCTCGCTGATCCCGGTGCCCGGCCGCGACATCCTGGTCCAGGGCTGGTACCAGGGCGGCGTCTCGGTCTACGACTTCACCGACGCAGCGCACGCGCAGGAGATCGCCTTCTTCGATCGCGGGCCGCTCGATGCGAACAAGCTCTACATCGCCGGCGACTGGGCCGCGTACTGGTACAACGGCTACGTCTACGGCTCAGAGATCGCGCGGGGGCTGGATATCTTCGACCTCAAGCCGAGTCAGTATCTGTCGCAGAATGAGATCGACGCGGCCAAGCTGGTGAAGATCGGCACGTCCAATCCGTCTGACCAACCGAAGATCGTCTGGCCGGCGACCTTCGTCGTCGCGCGGGCGTATCTCGATCAGCTCGAGCGCGGCAGCGGCCTCTCGGCCGACCGTATCGCGGCTATTCGTGGAGAGCTGGACAAGGCCGAGCACACGGACAACGCGCAACAACGGGGCAACCTGCAAAAACTCGCCCGGCAAGTCGAGGCGGACGCGAAGTCCGCCAAAGATGGCCAGCGAGTGCGTTGGCTCGCCAACACCATCAAGGGTATTGGTGGCTAACTCGTCGCGAGCTTTCGCCTGGCCATGGGTCGGGCGAAGGCCATCGCGGGGTTGTGCTGCTTTCCTTCGAGAATCTTGCGATAGTACGGTGTAGCGGCGGACGCATCGCCCGACTTCTCGTAGGCCATGGCGAGCAAAGCCAGAAAGAACGGATCCTTCTGGTCGGCCTGGCTGAGATCCGCAATCGCCGTCTTGTAGTCGCCGGTATATAACGCCACGTACCCGGTCAGATACGGCAAGAACCGTTTCTGATCGGGATTCGTGCCTTTGTCGAGGATCGCTTTGGCGGCCGCCACGTGCTTTTGGGCCTCGGCCGCGTTGCCACGGCGAGCCGCGATCCGGGCCTGCGCATGCTCCCAGCGGAAGTCCCACAGGTCCTTGGCTGAATCAGAGAGATTGGGCTGCTTGAGCGCCACGTCGTGACCTGAGCGGTACGTGGTGAGCGCGTCAGAAATGTCATTGCACTCGAGCAAGAGGCGC
>DASRDS010000389.1:0-9102 GCA_035652495.1 Gemmatimonadaceae bacterium | reverse complement strand
GGAGCTGACGGTCAGTCGCTCATCGATGACGCGCTCGCCGATCTTCGACTGACCGATGGCGCGCGTGTATGGGCCGAGGAGCCGCTGGCTGCCGTGCAGGTTCGCATCGAAGTACCGGCTGTCGGAGGGGCTGTTCGGCGGCCCAGCCTCCGCGCTCTCGCGGTCCAGGGTCTCCGGCGTGAATAGGAGACTGACGAAGTCCGCCACGGCCTGCGGCTCGAGGATCGCCGTGTAGTATCCGGGCTCGATCGCGACCGGGTTGCGCGAGCGCACGCACTTGTCCAACGCGATCGCCGTGAGACCGGCGGCATCGAGCTTCGACCAGTCGTTGCCATCCACTCCGGCCCACCCGGCCGCCGATGCCGCGGCATCTTGCACCGTGATGCTGAATTGCGCGGTCGTGTACGGGTAGTACCACACCCGGTCTTCATCCATCGTCGCCACGCCGTGCGCGGCGACTTGCACATAGCCCGCTGACTGCACGCCGGCGCCCACCGACGATTGCGCCACCTGCAGCATCCCGGTCGCGCGCGCCTCGGCATCGAGGCCGTACGTCGCGTCGCTCCAGATCACGGGTCGCGGATAGGGCTCGATGAACTCGTGCTTGAGCTCCTCTTCGGGGAGCTCGCGCCGCAAGTTCAGCAGTCGCTCCGCGCGGCGGATCGCGGCCAGGAGATTCGCATCATCGATCTGATTGGTTTTGGCCGTGCCGCTCGCACCACGGATCGAGCGCTCGATCTCGAGTCGGTTGTTCGAGATGTCGCCAGCCGTCGTGATGATGTTGCGGGCCCACCGGAGGTTGCCCTGCCAGGATGTATCCAGCTCGACCTCGGTCGACCCGCCGCCGGCCGCCAGGCCCATCGCGCGTTTGACGAGCGCTTGCGCCTCGTCGCTCGAGAGAAATCGCCGCATTACTTGCCCACCCTCGCCCCACTGATGAACGCGACGTTGGCGACTTGCGCGGGCACGGTCCTCACGCTGAATGGCGTGGCCTGTCCTGGCTCACCTTTGTCGACGCCGAAGATCGGATACTGGACGGCGCTCGATGGGCCGCCGAGCGCGACGACGTGCTTCCAGAAATCCGTGCTGCCGAAGAGCGGAACGATACCCGCGACCGAGCGGCCCAATTTTCCGTCGACGATCTCTCGACATCCGAAGTGCCGCAGCAGCATCTGCCCGCCGTTGAAGTTGGGCTCACCGGCGCCGTGCTGGACCGCCAAGCCTCGCGGCGTCGCGGCCACGAGCGCATCGAAGTCGATGTCGCGCGGCCCCGGCTCGAGGGTGAGGTTGGGAAAGTGCTGCATCGTCGTGAAGAGACCGGATTCGGCGTTGGCGCACCCGTTGGATCGGACCGTCTTGCCGCGCTTCTGGTACCACGGGGCAAGCCACGCCGCCTGCTCGCGGGTCGTCTGATAGTCGACCAATGTGCCTTTGTCGACGAGCGTGAAGGGCTCCGGACGAACGCCTTCGGCGTCCCATTGGACGGTGGCCAGGCCACGTGGCATGGACCGATCCGCCCGCACCGTGACGAGCGGCGCGGCGATCGGGTCCCCAAGAAACGTCATCGGGTCGGGGCCCAGGTAGCTCGTCATCCCGGTGTTCGCTTCGTAGCCGAGCGCGCGATCCAATTGCGTGCCGACGCCGATCGTGTTGACCAGGATATTGGCCATCGTGAGCGCATCGCACACGATCGTGTAGCGGCCCACCTCGCCCGGCTTGGGGTCGGATTTCTCCTCTTGGAGCTGCGCTTCGCACTGGGCGAGCAGCGCGGGAAACTGATCGGGAATCTTGGCGTCGAGGAACAACTCCCATCCCGCGCCCGTGTGCATCAATCCCTGCGCGTCCGCTTCGGCGTTGTCGAGATTCCCTTCGGCGTTCCACGGTTTATAAAGGAGGACGAACCGGCCACCGCTCACGTAGGTCGTCTGCGTGAAATACGCGCCTTCGGTGGTCGCGACCGCGCATTCGCGGCGAACAAAGCTCATCCCGGTCATCGCGCCGTTGGTGTGCGGATGGAACTCCCGGGCGAGCTGTTCCCACGAGGCGGCGTGATCGGTCTTTTCCTCTATGGGAATCGTGAACGGATCGTACCTGATCGGCGTCGACCACGAACCTGACGCGACGGGAATGGGTGGCCAGTCCACGGTGTGCGGTCGTCCGCGCGCGTACACTTTGGCTTGGTTGGCGGCGCTTCGCGCCTGGTCGACGACATCGTCCGCGTTCCAGTATGGGCTGCCGGCGAATCCCCAGTAGCCATTGTACAGCGCGCGAACGGCGACGCCGAACTCCTCGGCGTGGCCGCCGAGCGCGGAGCCGTTGAAGACCTCGGAGATCTGGCGTGTGAGGCGCGCTTCGGCGTAGGTCGCGCCGGCGTCGCGCGCCGCTTCGATTGCGCGCTGGGCTAGGTCGCGCACGCGGTCCGCGCCGTTCGACGACGTCGGTTCCATTATTCGCATCCAGCGCGGGAGCCCGACGAGCCCCACCGCCGCGAGTGATCCGTGCTTGAGAAACGTGCGGCGGTCCGTCATTGGTTGGTGACCACGATTTTGCCCGCGGTGTTGTACAGGGCGCTGTGGAACTGGTACGTCCCCACGTTGGGAAACGCGCGAAGGCGGACCCCGATGCCATCGCTGCCGGACGTCGAGTCCATCGCCGCGAATGCCGGGATGTTGCCGCCGGTGTTCACGTTGTTCGGCGTGTCCAGACCGTACAGCTCCTCGCCGACCAGATCGAATACGCCGGCCAGGGGTTCGACGCCCGCCGTGTCGGAGAACACCACGTCGACACGCTGCCCGGATTCATTCTGCCAGACCACGATCCCACCCTGAGCCACCACGGCCGTGCCGGGCGAGAAATAACTTTGCGCCTTGGTGCTGTTCGTCGGCGTTCGGCTCAGGACTATGATGTACGAGATGACCGGCTGCTTCACCGTGAAGGCGATCGAGTCGGCGCGGGACACCCCGTAGGCGGTCGCGCTCGCGTAGAGCGTCACGTGACCGGGATGGGAGCCCGCTACATTCCCAAACTGGTCGATCGTCGCGATGGTCGAGTCCGACGACCGGAAGTAGACCACGACGTTGGACAGCGTATCCGCCTTGGTGTCGACGACGAATGGGGTAACGACCTTCGTCAGGCCGGCGTTGACATCCGCGCTGTCACCGCTTGCCGGATGGATCGATAGAGTCGCGAGGACCGGCGGTGGCACCGGCACGTTGTTCACATCGACGGTCGCCGTGTCGGCCAGCGTCAACACGCCGATCGTTCGCTGGGCGACGATGGTCACGCCTTGCCCAGGCTGGATGGCTTTCAGGACGCCGGTCGAGCTCACGGTCACCGTCGTCGGATCGCTGCTGGTGAATATCGTCGGAGCCGTGCTTGGCATGACGGTATGCGTGAACGTGTACGGCGTGGCGACCAACGTCAGCGTGTCGTACGGCGCCAGCGTCGCCAACGTGACCCCGTGATGATTGAGCGAGAGCGTCCAGTACTGCTGATCAGGGACGACGGTGCTCGTGGGATGTCCGGCGTCGCCGGCGCAGCTCGCGCTGACCGCCATCGCGGCGGCCGTGACGATCCATCGATTGATGCGCATCATCAAGCCCCCCGGTCGAGGCAACCGTGAAAGTACGGATTGTTCAACTCGGTGCGCGGCAGCGGGGCGTTCGTGTTGCTCCCGTATCCCGGCACCGCGCTGGGATACCGTCCCCACGGGTACACGGTGATTTGCGGCCGATGGTACTCGCGCACGAGCCTCCGCAGGTCGCCCTGCCGATGTCCGGTAAGGAACAGATCGTACGCGCGTTCGGAGAAGGTGAGCGACACACGGGCCGTGTCGATGCCAGGATCGGTCAGTGGCGGCAGCGTGTCGGCCGCGAGCAATCGCGCCCGATTGAGCTTCGACAGCCACGTCGCGTAGTCGCCGGCTTGCATCGCGGCCTCCGCCTCGATGAGCCGAGCTTCGATGCCATCAGCGACGGTGATCGGAGTCACGCCCAAGACACTGCCGCCGTATTTGACCGCACTGTACTGCGGCTGCCCGAAGGTATTGGGGCCCGTCGGCGCGGGAGCCGACGCGGATCGCGGATCGCCGCTCGAGCGAAATGGCAGTCCGTTGATCCCTTCCTGGTCGGCGACGGTCGCGCCGACCGTCACGGCTGTGCTGAAGATCGACTTGCCATCGGTATTGCCGCCGGACCAATCGACCGGAAACTGGTACGCGAAATTATCGGGAACGGCGCCGACGGCCTGCGCGGCGCTGGCGAACTGTCCGAGGTCGAGCAAGGCGCGCCCCTTGCCGACGCGCGCGAGATTGAGCAGCCGCGCGCTGTCGCCGACGAGGGTCACCGCCGAGTCGAACTGCGCGATGGCGGCCCGGTAGATCTGGCTCGTGGTCGATCCGGGCTCGTAGGTATAGTCGCCGGAGAAATCCAGTGTGCTGAGCGGCACGCCGGAGCAAAACAGGTCGGCGAGCATGATTTCAGCGTACCCGCGGAGCACCATCAGATGTCCGCGGAGCGCCGGTGGTGATCCGGGATCCCACGCCGTGAGGGCACCGATCGCTTCGGACGACGCGGCGCGCACGCCCTGGAGCCCGAGGTAGACGCCGGGGGCATTCACCCCCTCCGGAAGGGCGCGCGCATCCAGCGAGTCACCGAACTGCGCGCCATCGGGATAGTAGCTCGATGGCGGCCCGCCGAGATTCCCGGCCTGCAGTTCATCGGAGATCAAGCCACTCGTCAGCATGTAGTCGACGAACGCGCCGTTCGCCGTCTGGCTGATCGTGCCGCCGGCGCCGGTCGTGAGGTGTTCCGGCGTGTATTGAAACGTGTAGATCGCGCCCTCGTAGAGGGCCATCGCGCCGGCCGGTGTGTGGAACGAGTTCGGGTCGACGGTGCCGGCCGGGAGCGCCGATGATCCGTTGATGGACGACAGGTTGCAGGCCGTCGCACCGAGGGCGAGCATCGCGAGGAGCGCTCGTGACATATCAGATCCCCAGCGAGAAATGCACACTGTACATCCTTGGCAGCGGCAGTTGTCCCGTATCCGCGGTCAGGTTTCCGTTACCGAACACGTTGACGGCGGGATCCTTGCCTCGGTAGCTCGTCCAGAGCGCGAGGTTGCTGGCCTGGAGCGCGATAGACATGGATGTCGCGCGGAACCACCGCACGAAGCGCTCAGGCACATTGTAGGCGACCGATGCCGTGTTCCAGCGCAGCACGTTCACGGTCTGAATTTCCCCATAGGCCGACTGGCCGCCCGCGGCCACCGCGGCCTCGAGGCCGAACGTCGCGTTGGGCTGATTCACTTCGAGCCCCAGCGGGCTCGCGACGTTGACCTGCGTGAGGTGGTGCTGGTAGTCGAATGCCGTATTCAGCATGATGCGGTTGCCGAACAGCCCGAGGCCCGTGCTCAACGACGCCTCGTACTTCGGCAACGCCTCTCCGAGGAAGACCGCGCTGTCGGCCAACCGGACTTCGCCGGGCTCGATGTATCCGTCGTGATTGGCGTCGGCATAACTGAGAATGGGACGGGCCCAGATGCCGTCGATCGGAAATCCCGGCTTGATCTCGGTGTAGTACGTGCTGCCCCCCGTGGCGCCGACGATCTTGATCGGCGGCTGCCCGGGCTCCAGGCGCTTGACGGAATTCGTGTTCTGGGAGAAGAGACCCGTGATGCTCCACGTGATTGCCCGCAGCTCGATGGGCAGGATCGTCGCCTGGAGGTTGATGCCGGTGTTCTCGACGGTCCCGACGTTCCGCTGCTGGTCATTGCCGAAGTCGCCGACGGCCGATGGCGCGAGCGGCACGTCCAGGATCGCGTCGTAGCGCATCTTCTGATATCCGGTGGCGCTGAAGCTGACGCGTCCGCTCCAGAGATCGACGTCCACACCACCTTCGAGCTCGCGCGAGCGTTCCGGCTGGAGGCGTGTGTTGCCGATCGAGCCCAGCGTCAGCGTACTCACGGGTGTTCCGGCGCCGCCGCTCGGATCGATGCCCACGACGGTCCCCGGCAGAAACAAGCGCAGCTTGTCGCCCGGCGCGGGCTGCACGCCGGCGATACCGAAGGCGAGACGCGGTCGGAGCGTCGAGAGAAATCCGAACATCGGATGGTTCGTGCGCTCGACGGCGATGTAGGAGACGTCGATCTTTGGGAAGAACGTGAGCGAGTGGTTGCTGCCCGATGCGGTGCCTCCATCGAGGCGGAATCCCGGGCTCACGTACAGGCGGCGCGAGAAATTGAAGCTCGGTTGGATATACCATCCGTACGTGGTCGCGCCCTGCGAGATGAGCGACCCGCACAGGCCGTTGCACACGAAGGTGTTCGGGACGCTGACGCCGAGGGGCAAATCATCCGTCGAGTTGGCCAACGTCTGCGTCGTCTGATTCTGGATGTTGAAGCCGGTCGCCAGCGTCAGGAACTTCACCTGCACGTGCGTGCCGATGCTGATGGTCTCCATCACGTTCATCGACTGGTTCATCATGTACGTGCCGAGGCTGTCGGCGCTGTACAACACGTAGCCGCGCGGCGTCAGCGACGTGTTGTTGAGACTTTGGACGTTGAGACCGACCGTGAGGTCGAGCGGCAGCCACCGGATCGGCGACCAGTTGCCGAGGGTGAGGGCGTTCGTGAACGTCAGCGTCGTCAGGCGCGCGCGCTCGTAGTATTCGGCGATGAGCGGTTGGGTCGCCAACTGCGTCGTGTCGATGTAATTGCTCCCCAGGATCGGGAGCGCCGTCTGCAGCGACGATTGCTGTTGCTGGCTGTGATACAGGTTGCTCGACAACGAGAGGCTGGCGCCGCTTTTCCCGAGCAGGACTCGCAGATTGCTCGCGGCACCCCACGTCGTATACGTGTCGGGGTTCTTCATCCAGCCCGGCGCGGCGACGGTGTGGAACTTGTCGAACCGCTGGACTTCGATGGACGGCAAGTGCAAGTAGCCGTTGCGATCGCCGATGTTGCCGCTCACCGCGAAGGTGACCGGCCCGTTGCCGCCGGACGCGCCGAGACTCACGGCTTGATCGAGGCCGGTGCCCAACGGCGAATAGCGTGTGTCGTTCAGCGCCTGGAAGGGCACGATGCTGTCCGTCGTGCACGTCTGGGGTCCGTCGTAGATCGAGCAGAGCTGGGAGCCGCCTGACCCGAGACCGATGCCGTGGCCGAAGCGATAGTAGTTGGTCGGCCAGCGGCCAGGTTGGGTTTCGAATCCGTTGTCGACGGTCAGGTTCCAGCGCGTGGGACCGGGGCGGCCACGCTTGGTCGTGATGATGATCACGCCGTTGGCCGCATCGGATCCGTACAACGCCGACGCCGACGGGCCTTTCATGACTTCGACGCTCTCGAGGCTGTTCGGGTCGATCTGATCGAGCGCGGCGGGGCCGAAGTAGCCGAGCCCCGTGCCGGTGGCCACACGCGTGCCGACGGCACTGCCGCCGCCGCTCGTCGCGTTCTGCTGGTTGTTGTACGAGCCGCTCTGATCGTAGTAAATGCGCACGCCGTCGACGATGATGATCGGGTCATCGCTGCGTTCGATGCTGCTCATCCCGCGCAGTCTGAGGCGCGCGGGTGCCCCGGGCACGCCTGACGTGGGCTGCACCGTGAGCCCCGGGACGCGGGTCGCGAGCAACTCAGTGACGCTGGCGATCGGCGCAACCGACGTCACCGAGTCGACGTTCAGCACCGTGATGTCGTTCCCCACCTCGTATCGCCGCTCCGGGCCGGTCGCGGTCGTCACGACTTCCTGGAGCTTCGAGGGTTGGGGCGCGAGGTAGAAATCCAGTCGCGCCGCGGCCGTGTCGTTGTCGACGACCACGGCGCGCGTCTGCGGGACGTACCCCACGCGACGCGCGTTGATGTGATACGTCCCGTGCCTGAGATTCGGGACGAGGTAGTCGGTGTGGGGCCCGGTGTTGCCGCTTTTGCCGGTCTCGTCGATCGTGAGCGTGACGTAGGTGAGCGGCAGCTTCGTCGCCGAATCGAACAGGAATCCCTGGATCCAGCCGAGGCCCTGCCGCTTGAGGTTTGTTTCGCCGAGGAGGACCCAGCCCTCCGGGGAGACGCTCACGCCGACGCCGGTGCCATTGAGCAACGTGTCGAGCGCGTCGCCGATCGTGATCGAGTCCGCGGAGAGCGAGACGATCTGCGCCAGGGGGAGGCGCGATGGACTGTACAGGACCCGCACGTGACCTGCCGCCGCGACCGCGTCGAGCGCCGCTTCCAACGTCACGCCGCGCACGTGGAGCGCGATATGACGATCCAGCACTTCCGCGCGGACCGCGGCGACCTGCGGTCGCGTGTCGGCCGTGGGGACACTCGGCGTCTGCGCCGCGATCGGGCCGGTCACGAGGAGCGCCGCCAGGCTCGCGAATCGACGTCCCGGCATCACCGGGCGCCTCCAGCCTGCGTCAGCCGAACATCGGCGCCCTTTCCGGCGCCGCGACGCTGGGTGGGCACGACCCCACGGCGAATGACGACGGTCCGCCCGGTACGCTCGAAGTGCGCGCCGACGACGTACGTCATGGCGCTCAGGACGGCTTCCGCGGTTTGTCCACCGAACGAGCCGGTCACGAGCGCGCCGGCGAGCGTCGAGTCGGCGATCCGGATGTCGAGGTCGTACACTCGCGCGACATCCTTGGCGGCGTCGCGCAGCGGGGTCCGCCGGAAGATCAGCGTGCCTTGGATCCACCCGACATACGGACCGACATCGGCGTTGCGTTCCACATCGATGTGGCCTTTTGTATCCACCACGGCGACGTCGCGGGCTTGGAGGGACACGCCCGGCAGCGCGACCTCGCCTTCGGAGACCGCGATCCGATCGGACGCGTCATCGCCGTATGCATGGACCACGAACGTGGTGCCGACATCGCGAATCGTCGTGCGTGACGTCTGGACCGTGAACGGATGCTCGGCGTCGTGCACGACGGTGAACAGCGCTTCGCCATCGAGGGTGACGGTGCGCGTGGTCGATCCGAAATCGGCCGGCACGCGGAGTCGCGAGAGCGGACCGAGTACGACCTGCGTGCCGTCGCGCATCGTGACCGTCACCCGACTCCCGGCCGCGCTGACGAAGTCGCGAAACGGCTGCGTCGAAACGAACCAGTTGGC
>DASRDS010000388.1:0-22672 GCA_035652495.1 Gemmatimonadaceae bacterium | reverse complement strand
GCGCGCCGCGAGACCATGATGGAGTGAAACTCGCGGTCGAGAATCGCCGAGACGACCGCGCCGGGGACGACCCCGGCGGTCGCGACGCCGACGACGATCTCGGGGTCATACGCGCGCGCCACCTTGAGCGCGAGCGCACGGGACAGCTCACCGAAGAACGGCCATTCGATGTGCATGACCCCTTTTGTGTGATCGACGATGTATCGACGTGGCGCCATGGTGTATAAGCTACGCCCTTCGTACCTTTGATTCTATGTCCTGGTTGAGCCGCTTCCTCGGCGGCAAGCCCGACCATCCCAAGCCGCAACGCCTGGACTACTTGAGTGAGGCGTTGGCACTCGAGCGCCAGGGCGATTTCGACGCCGCGCTGACGTCGTACCAGCTCGCGCTGCGCGACCAACCGAACGATCATCGCGTGCTACAGAATCTCGCGATCGCGTACTCAAAGACGGGGCGATTGGATGATGCCGTGCGATGCTACCGGCGCGCGCTCGATGTGCAGCCGCAGCTCGCGGGCGCGCATTACGGGTTGGCGTTCTTGCTCCTCAAGCGCGGCGATAAAGAGGGGGCGGAGCGGCATCTCGGTCGCTTCCTGGAGTATCGGCCGCACGGCGCTGAGGCCGAGCGGTGGGTCAAGCACGCGGAAGAGACGCTGGAAGCCATGAAGACGAACACCCTTGGCCCCGAGCACGCCTAGGTGGGGAACGTAGTCGCCGTCGTGAGCCAGAAGGGCGGCGTCGGCAAGACGACGACGGCGGTGAACCTTGGCGCGGCGTTCGCCCGCCGGGGACTCAAGACGCTGATTGTCGATGTCGACCCGCAGGGCGCCGTGCGGTATGGCGCCGGACTGCGGCGTGGGCACCCGCAGCATGGGTTCTTCGAGTATTTGAACGGCGAGCGGCGGCTGCGCGAGATCATCTTGCCGACGACGCTGCCTTGGCTGCGCGTGATGCTCGTGGGCACCGTCAGTGATCTCGCGAATCACACCGACTATCAGCAGCAGATGGCGAGCACGACGATGCTGCATGACGTCCTATCCGAGGCCCGACAGCGGTGTGACGTCGTGATCGTCGATACGCCGCCCGGACTCGGCGCGGTCGTGCGCCGAACGCTGGAGTCGAGTCAGCACGTCATCGTGCCGCTGCAATGCGAGCCACTCGCGCTGCAAACGACACCACAGATCCTGCGGGCCATTCAGGATATCGTCGCGTGTAACGCCGATCTCACGCTCGACGGGATTTTGCTCACGATGTACGAGCCGGCGAATAAAGCGTGTGTTCGCGTGGCCGACTATGTGCGGCGGCACCTTCCGGCGAATATGGTGTTTGATACCGTCGTGCCTCGTACCGTGGCCGCCGCCGACGCATTCGCCGCTGGACAACCGGTCGTGCTGCGCAATCCTTCCGATGCGGCGGCGCAGTCGTACGTCAACCTGGCGACGACGCTGGTTGAGCGATTCGCATGAGGGGGTTGATCGCCGGCGCGTACGTGAGCGCGGTGGCCGTGGCGATGGCGTGCAACCAGCCTGACTCGAATCCCCACGACGTCATCGCGCTCGAGATCGACACCGCGCCCGCGCCATCGATCGTCGCGGGCGACACGATGCGCATCGGGGACGACACCACGCTCGGCCGGCTGCATGCGGTGGCATTCAACATCAAGAAAGATTCGCTGCCCGTGTCGATCCTCTGGCTGACGCTCGACCCGCTCGTCGTCACGACGGATACGTTCGGCCACGTGTACGCGGGGACCGACTCGATTCCGTCGACACCGCGGGTCGTAGCCCAGGCGGGAGGATTGCAGTCGTTACCGTTCAATCTCCAGATCGTGCCGCGGCCCGATAGCGTGGCTCGGGATACCACGGACTCCGTTCAGCATCTGAACTTTTGCAAAACCCTGCCCGTCTCGGCGGGATTCGACGCCAATTTATTCCACAAGTCGACCCTGCCGGATTCGGTGGGCACGCCCGTCGCGGTCGGCAGCTACCTCATGCACTGGGCGATCGTCAGCCCCGCGAGTCTCGTCGGAAAACAAACGGGCACGATCGCGGACACGGGACTCATCGCGTACGTTGCCGATGCGTCCGGCAATCCGTCGATTCTGGACACGACCAAGAGCGGCGTGTCGACGCGCGTCTTGATCTTTGGGGCCTCGGCGCTGGCCAAGCACGACTCGACGTTCTCGGTGACGGTGCAGGCGACGGCCCGGTATCAGGGCCGCCAGTTACACAACCCGGTTCAGGTTACGATCACTTTCCTCAATCCGAGCAAATGCTGACGTCCGGGACGCTCAACTCGCTGTTCTTCGATGCGATCGCCCAGTATGATCGGCCATCCGCCATGCAGTACAAGCGGGATGGCGCCTACGTGCCGATCTCGCACAAGGACCTCGAGCGACGCGTGCGGCATGTCGCGCTCGGGATGGCGGCGGCCGGTGTGCGCCCTGGGGACCGTATCGCGATTCTGTCCGAGAACCGGCCGGAGTGGGCGATCAGCGACTACGCGTGCCTGACATCCGGCGTCACCGACGTACCGCTCTATCCCAGCCTGCCGGCGGATCAGCTGCCGTACATGCTGAACGACGCCGGCGCCGTCGCGATTTTCGTGTCGACCGCGGCACAAGCCGCCAAGATCGCTGAGATTCGGTCGCATCTGCCGGCACTCAAAACCGTGTGTGCGTTCGACGGGAAGTTTCCCGGCGTCGATTGCACCTTCGCCGAGTTGGAAGCGCGTGGCGCATCGGGGGATTCGGCCGATACGACCGCGGCATACAAGACCAAAGCATTGACCGTGCGACCCGAAGACCTGGCCACCATTATTTACACCTCGGGAACGACCGGCGAGCCAAAAGGCGTGATGCTGACGCACGGCAACATCGCGTCGAACGTCGCGACCTGTCGCCAGCTGCTCCCGATGCGCGACGAGACCACGCTCAGCTTTCTGCCGCTGTCGCACATCTTCGGCCGGATGGCCGACTATCTCATGTTCGGCGTCGGCGCCCAGATCTGCTACGCCGAGTCGATCGACAAGCTGCTGCAGAACTTCGGCGAGGTGCGCCCGACGTTCGTGTTCTCCGTGCCGCGCATCTACGAAAAGGTCTACGCCGGCGTCATGGAGAATGCGCGCAAAGGCGGCGCGCTCAAGTGGCAGCTCTTCCAGTGGGCGCGCGGCGTGGCCGACCGCGCGGCCGGCGAGCGTCTCGCCGGGCGGCAGCCCACGGGGTTGCTGGCGTTGCAGAACGCCATCGCCCAGCGACTCGTGTTCGCGAAGCTCCGCGCGCGGATGGGTGGCCGCATGCGCATCTTCGTGTCCGGTAGCGCCCCGCTGGCGGCGGACATTCAGCGATTCTTCTACGCGGCGGACCTGCTGGTGCTCGAGGGCTATGGCCTGACCGAGACGTCGCCCGTGATCTCCGTCAATACGCCGGACCATATGCGCCTTGGCACCGTCGGCATGCCGATCAGCGGCGTGGAGGTCAAGATCGCCGAGGATGGCGAGATCCTGGTGCGCGGTCCGAACGTCATGAAGGGATACTACAACAAGCCCGATGCGACGCGGGAAGCGATCGACGCCGAGGGATTTTTTCGCACGGGCGACATCGGCGAGCTGCGCGACGGGTATCTCGTCATCACCGATCGCAAGAAAGATCTCATCAAGACCGCGGGCGGCAAAGCGATCGCGCCGCAGCCGATCGAGAATCTCGTGCGGCAGAACCGGTATGTGAGTCAGGCGGTCATGATCGGCGACCGGCGCAAGTTTCCGTCGCTGCTGATTGTGCCGAACTACGAGCAGCTCGAGTCGTGGGCGAAGTTCAAGGGCATCACCTTTGCCAATCACGCGGCGCTCATCGCCCATCCGGACGTCAAGGCGAAGATGGAGCGCGAGGTGTTCGATGGCTTGCAGGGGTTGGCGTCGTTCGAGACGCCCAAGAAGATCGCGCTCATCGAGCACGATTTTACGATCGAGAGTGGCGAGCTGACGCCGACGTTGAAAGTCAGGCGTCGAGTGATCGACCAGAAGTACCGGTCGATCATCGACGCCTTATATGACGAGCCGGCTTCGCAACCGGCTATGGCTGGCTAAGTACGCCCACGCCTATTCGTCTCGGCCCATCTCGTCTCTCATTCCGCCACGGCCGCCCTGGTTGTCGCGCTCGTTCATGCCCGTTCCGCGCTGCGTCTCACGCTCGCGCTCGTCTTCCTTCCGAGGCGGCATGTCCGGTTTCCAACCCGGCTCCCTCGGCTGACCCTCGCGCTCGCGACCCCGTTGTGGATCGACCCGTTTCACGTCCGGTTCCTCTCGCTCCCTCATTGGCTCCTCCAGCGTGAGGCCCGCGTAAGAGGCAAGACCGGGACCACCTCCGTACGCTCGCCAACCCAGTATGCCGCGTCGCGCGCGAGCTCGACGATCTCGGGGGGAGTCGGCACGGCAATTGGCGCCACGAGCCGTCCCTTCGGGCGCAGCCATATCGCGATATGCTCGCGTGGGGTATCGATCGCGGCCGCGCGTAGTGCTCGAGGCGCGATCGGCAGCCGGTCGCCGGCGCAGACGACCAGAACGAGCGCTCCCTCGGCGAATTCCTCAATTGCCTCCGCGGCCGATACCCACTGACCTTCCAGCAGAATGACGCCACCGGGTTCGGTGAGACCGAGCATGGCGGCGAGACGCATCACATCGATCTCTTGGCGAACGGGCGCGGGCGGCTGGGCCTCGACGAAATACGCCAGTCCATCGCGTATTGGATATTCGGCCTCGCACAGGGGGCAGCCGAGGATACCGGTGATGACGTGCCGACCCTCCGTCTCATCCGCCACCAGTACGAGCCCCGACTCTTCGTGGTCTCTCGGACAGCGCAAGACCTGGACGACGTCGAGGTGCATTAGGTGTGCGACAGACGGATCTCGTCGACGCTCACGCCTTCCGGGCGCGTGAGCGCATACAGAATCGCATCGGCTACGGCCGCCGGTTTCAACATCGCTGATTTTGGTGGCAACCCAGGACGTTCTTCTATGTTGTCCCAGATCGGCGTGTCAACCGCCGCCGGCGAGATCAACGTGGCGCGAATTGGCGACCCTCGAAGCTCTTCCCGCAGCACTTCATGTAATCCGCGAACGGCATACTTGCTTGCGGCATAGGCGCCATTGTCTGGAAACGCCACGTGATCGGCGATCGAGCCTACCGTGACGATATGGCCTGATCCTCGTTCACGCATTTTTGGCAAAAATGCATGAATGAGTTTGAAGACCGCGCCGACATTGAGCGCCATCATGTCATCGAACGTCTTCGGATCCGTTTCGTCTATCGGCGCCAGGGCAAATGCTCCGGCGACGTTTACCAAAAAATCCGGGACGAGGGACTCGATCACAAACGGACGTGATAGATCGACCGAGGGCTGCCCACTCCGAGAGACGGCGAGCACCTGCGCACCCGAAGCGCGAAGCAATTCGACCGTCGCCGCCCCGATGCCACGGGAGGCGCCGGTGACAAGCGCCGTTCGGCCGGAAAGGCTAATGCTCGTTGTGCGCGAGCCTCAAGAATTCATCCCGCGTCTTCCCATCGTCGCGGAAACTGCCGCGCAAGGCACTGGTGATCGTCTTGGAGTTCTGCTTCTGCACCCCACGCATCATCATGCACAGATGCTGCGCCTCGATGACCACACCGATACCGCGCGGACGCAGTTCCTTTTCAAGCGCCAGAGCGATCTGCTCGGTCAGCCGCTCCTGGACCTGCAGGCGCCGGGCGAACACGTCGACCACGCGCGCCATTTTGGAGAGTCCGACGATGCGCCCGTTCGGAATGTAGGCCACGTGCGCCCGGCCGAAGAATGGCAGCATATGGTGCTCGCACAACGAGTAGAGCTCGATGTCCCGCACCATGATCATGCTCTCGTGGCCGGGCTCCTCGAAGAGCGCGTCGCCGATGACCTGGGCCGCGTCCATCGCGTACCCACTCGTGAAAAACTCCAAGGCCTTCGCGACGCGCACCGGCGTCTTCACCAACCCTTCGCGATCCGGATTCTCGCCCAGCAGCTCGAGCTGACGGCGGACGAGGGCGGCTAGCTCTGTCTCTGTGTCCATACGTACGCTAAAATAAAGAGAAGCTCCGCCACTTGTGACGGAGCTTCTCTAAAGGGGTGGAACGAAGAGGGGTTTTTGAAGCCCTGTCGAATGTATGAGGTCCTCACCACACGTCTCGTCTTCCCCGCACTGGGGCCTGACGTCGGCATAGATTGTCGAACCCACTCGGAGGACTTATCGGCTCAAAAAGTAAGCCTCTCCGCCCCTAGCTGGAGCAAAAACTAACCGCTATCCACAGGACGAGCAACTTGGATCTGGGTATCATCGTTGGGCTTATCATGCTCGTGGTCTGGGCCGTGTTCGTGTTCATCGTGAACAACGCGCCGGGCTTCGTTCATCTGTTGCTGACGCTCGGGCTGTTCATTGTGATCTGGCGCATTGTGGCCCGGGTTAAACTTCCCAGTTCGACCAAACAATCCCGGTAGCGGCGCGAGGTTCGCTCGCGCCGGCCAGGGACATGCGCAAGTCCGTCCACCGGACGCGCGCGCCGAGCGCGATCAGTCGCTGATACGCCTCGACATATTCGCCTTGCACCCGCAAGGCGACGCGACGCGTGCCGCTCCGGCGCGCGTAGTCGGCGAGGAGGCGGACCATCGGATCGAGGTCGGCCAGGGAACGGACGACGAGTTTCAGAACTCGCAGCTCGTCGCGGGACCGGCCCTCGACGAGGGGCGCGGTGTGACACAGCGCGAATCCGGCCAATGCATCGGTCTCGTCACGCAGCAGGACGGTGTCGCCGAGCGCGAGATGGTCCGTGAGCAGGAGCTCGCGGGAGTAGTCATAACCCGCGACCTGTGCTCCGACGAGCGCGCGGCACTCGGCGATGAAATCGTCCTGGAGCGCCCTCGGCTGACGCCCCAGGACGAGCGCCGGACGCTCGGCTGGCGCCGCTTCCAGCGTCAGCGTCATGGTCAGGCGGCCGGGGACCAGTCCGAGCGTGGAATAGAACCCGATGTTGTCCATGGTACGCGGCATCGTCTCGAGGCCGACGACCCGCGCGCCAGAGCGCTGGAGCCAGTCGATGCCTGAGCGGACGAGGTCTTTGCCCAGACCAGAGCCCTGCGATTCCGGGCGCACCGCGAGCGGTCCCATCCAGCCTTCGACGCCGGAACGATGCGTCATGTTGAACGCGATGACTTCCCCGCGCTCACTGCGCCACAGCATCGCGCCCTCCGCCGCATCTTCTATGGCATAGCGCCAGATCGCCGGATTCAGGAACGGGACGCGGACGCCGATCATGCCATCGCGCCGGTAGCGTTCCGTGAACGCGTCGCTGAAGACCTGATTGAGGCCCGGGATGTCTTCCCGGCGCGCGGGATGTGGGCCATCCGCGGCTCGCGAGGTGCGCCAGGTTCTAACGACCGCCATCAGTCGGCCGCCTCGAGCGCCAGCTCGAGCGGTAGGTCGGGGACATCCGAGGACGAACCCGATGGGGCATCAACAACTGACGTGCCTCTGGCGGCATCGTACCGCACCGTGATGACGCGATCGAGCCCGTCGCGGACCGAGTCGATATGGGTGATCAGAATCACCTGATCGAACCGGTCATGCAGACGGCGCAACAGCTCGACGACATTGTGCCGGCGGCTGTCGTCGAGCGAGCCGAACACCTCGTCGAGCACGAGCAATGAGAACGCCTGGCCGGCGCGGTCCGCGATCATCTGCGAGACCGAGAGGCGCAGGACGAGATTCGCGACATCCTCTTCACCACCCGAGATCACGGGCTTGGGCACGCCGTCTTCCAGCACGTTGATATTGTACTCTTCATCGAGCTCCAGCTCACTATACCGGCCGTCGGTCAGCTCGTTCAAGAACACGCTGGCGAGCTCCGAGATCTCGGGCCGAAGCTGGATATTGAGGTCATTCCGGAGATCACTGTAGGCGCGGTCGACCTCGTCGTGCAAGCGTCGATTGACGACCAGTCCCTCCAGCCGAGCCTGGATCTTGTCCCACTCGCTCCGAGCGTTCTCGGCCGCTTCGAGCGCTTTGCGAGCCGCTTGGGCCTCCGCACCCGCGCGAACGGCGTCCAGTTCGGTGGTGCGAACTTGGGCCTCCGCGCGGTCGAACTGCTCGCGCAGGCTCGCGTGCAGCGCAACGTCGAACGCGAGCGCGTCGCGCTGGCCCTGAAGCTCGGCGACAGTCACACGGGCCGCGGCTAGCGCCATCTCGATCTGCGCTTTGTCGTGCTCGAGGATGGGCGTCCGCTCCACCGCCCCGCTCATGCGCGCGGCGCGATGATCGACCGGCGTCAGACGGTCGACCTCGGCGCGCGCCTGCTTGTGGCGTGCCTCGTCGTAGCCTGTCGGAAGACTGTCGAGCTCCGCGCGGATTTTTTTCCGTCTCGCGCGCTTCTCGGTATCTTCTTTCCGAACGCCATCCAGCTGTTTCACGGCTTCCTGCACTCGGACGAGCTTTGTCTCGAGCGCCGTCACTTGCTTCTTGAGCGTAGCGCTCAACGCCTCCAGCTCCACCAGGTCCGCGGGGCGCTCGGTCAATTGCTTCTGCCGGTCCTGATAGTATTTGCCATTGACGGCTATCTCGTCCGCCTGGCGCTCCAACTCATCGAGCACTTTTCTGTAGTGCCCGCCCCCGAGAGACTGGCCACACGTCGGGCACTCGCCATGTTCGCCGACGGCGGCCAGTTGGTCTTGTTGGCGACGGACATCTTTCCGTTGGGCGACGAGCGACTGGAGTTTGGTCTTGGCCTCTTGGAGGTCTCGCACCCACTCGTTTTGCCTCGTCTCCGCCCGCGACTGCGCGTCGGTGAAGGTGGTTTGCGCCGCCGCGAGCTCCCGCTGGACTTCAACGAGTGTTTTCGGCGCCACCTCGAGGCGTTCGACGCGCTCTTCGAGCCCCTTGAGCTCCTCGGCCAGCAGACGCTCTTGCTCGACGAGCGCCTTCCGCCGACCCTCCTCGCGCGCGAGCACGTCGAGCTGCTGGAGCTCCTGCACCAGCGCGCGATACCCGGTGAGCTGGAGGCGCAAGCCATCGAGCTCGGTGCGCGCCGCCCGCACATCGTCCAGATCGCGCGCGATCCGCTGCGCGTTCTTGAGGTGATCTTCGACCTTCGCCTCGGCGACCTGGATGCGCACCGAGAGCTCCTGCCAGCGCTCCCGCTCCGCCTGCACCCGCTCCCACTGCGGCGCGATCGCGCCAAGCGCGAGTTGAGCGCGATCGTGGCTCGCCGACGCCTGCACCGAGCGCTCGGTCGCATCGCCGAGCCGGAGCTCGGCGGCCGTCACGGCGCGCACGATCGTCTCGCGATCACCCATGCCGCTCCGCATGCCGGTGACTTCCGCGAGGATCGCCTTCCGCCGCTCGCGCGCCATTTCCTGCGCGACGCGGAGGCGCTCGTAGCCTAAGACGCGCGACAGAAAGCGCGCGCGATCGGACGGGCCCATCGCCGCCATGAGCCCGAGTTCCTTCTGGCCCGTGAAGTACGTGTTGAAGAACTCGGCGCGCGTCATGCCCAGCTTCTTCTGCAGCTGGCTCGTGACGCTCGAGATCGTGTTCGCGATCGGGTTCGCGCCGTTGTCGAGGTACAGCTCGGCGTTGTTCAGCCCACGCTCGACGCGGTAGCGGTGCTGTCCCAGCTCGAAGTCCAGCTCCACACGGACCGGCGCCCTCGGACCCGCCCGCGCATTGCGAATCGAGTCGCGCGTGCCGCGGGCATAGCCGTACAACGCCCACGTTATCGCTTCGAGAATCGTGGTCTTGCCCGAGCCGTTCGGGCCAATGATTCCCGTGAGACCGGAATCGAACGTGATCCGGGTGTCGGCGTGCTGTCGAAAGTTCACCAGGTGCAGGCTATTGAGCCTCACTCCGGCACCTCGATCGCCTCGGCTTCTTTGAGGTACCCGAGACCCAGACCCACCAGCGCGTCCCGATCCAGATCGGCTTCCAGCGGCCGGGTCTGCAGCTTGTCGCGGACGATGTCGGTCAGCGACATCTTGCGGCCTCTCTCTCCCAGTACCGAGTGGGTCGGATCCGGCCGACGTGCATCCAACTGAAAATGCAAGGCCCGTCGCTGGTACTCACGGAGGGCCGCGTGATTGAGCTCGCGGATGACATGACGTTGGACGTCCTGGAGAACCACGCGGACGATGTTACCGTCCAGCTGAACCTTGTGCAGCATCGCCTCGATCGCTTTATCGATGTCGGCGGGCGCGAGATTGTACGAAGGGATCGGAGGGAGATCGATGAACTTTCGTGAGGCCGGCAACACATGAAATGCGTGCTTGCCGCTCACCAGATCATGTTCGACGATTCCCTTCCCTTTGACTTTGGTTTTCTCTTGCTGATACAGCTCGCCCCATGCGCTGGGGCCTGTGTAATCGACCGCGCCCGAGTAATAAATATGGCGATCAGGATACACCCGGGCATACACGTGATAGTGACCCAGCGCGACATAGTCCCAATCGGCTTTGGTCAGATCTTCTATCGAGACTTCGGTGCGGGCTTTGTCCGCCGAGACGAACCAGTCGGGCAAGACACCGGGTATCACGCCGTGCAGCAACAGCACGTTGTATTTCGCGGCCGGATTCCCGACCAACGCTGGCAATGTCGGCGTGTCGGGGACCGCGAGCACTGAGACCCGACCATCGAACAGGTCGATGCGCCGCGCTTCCGAATCCACGACATGGACGCCGAGTTGCGCGAAGAGGCGAAGAATGCATCCGGTCTCGCTCGCGCGTGGGAGATCATGATTTCCCGCGATCAGCACCACGGCGGCATTGGGAAGTGCGGTGTTCAAACGACGGAACTGATGAAAAGCGTGCAAGATCGCGGGATTCGACGGCCGGACGGTGTGAAAGAGATCGCCGGCGATCAGCACGAGATCGGGCTCGAGCTCGATCGTCCGATCGATCGCGTTCTTGAACGTCGTCGCCACATCGGCTTCGCGCTGATTGATCCCCGCCGGGGTCAGACGTTGGTATTGCCTGAACCCCAGGTGCAGGTCGGACAGATGCACGAGCCGCATCCCCTCAATCTATCGCTCGCAGCCACTGGGTGACGGTCATTTTGATCCGCATCTTCGCGTCGCGCGAGCGGACGACGGAGGTGGTCACGATCCGGGCCCGCGATTCGGTGACCCAACCGCGGCGGAGGTCGAGGAGCACCATCCCGGTCACCGTGCCGGCCGTCTCCCCTTTCGTGTGGTCCGGCCCCTCGGAGGCCTCCGAGATCGTGCCGTTGACGGAGACGTACGCGAGATCTCCAGCGCGTGAGATGGAGTCGAGCTGGAAGGTGGTTTTGACCTCCGAATGCCCGGTCGCACTCCCGATCGGCCCATCCATCTCGCGCTTCCATCGTCGACCAACGGGAGTCGGCGCTTTGGGGAGGATCGCCGGCATGGCCGCGAACATGGACCGGACCTCCGGGTTGGCCTCCGAGTCCTCGGCGACCGTCTGCCCATCGGGCGAGAGGTGCAGATGCACCTCCTTCCCCTGGAGCATCTGCCGCGCGGCCTCGGCGGACTCCGGCGCATGACCGCCGGTGGATGTCGCCGCCACCGAGTCCGTGACGGCGACGATGTCCGCCCCGGTCGAGTCGCTCGACTCGACAATGGTGCGGCTCAAGACGAGCAGCGTCTGCACCGCCGATGTCGTCGTGTCGGTCTTGCCCCGTTCCGTCGTGGCGACCGTCTCCACCCGCTGGTCGTACCGCATATGCAGCGTATCGCCCGCATGCGGGCGAATGCTCAATACCACGCTTTGGAGGAGCAGCAGCGCCGGGAGCATCAGAACCCGTACGGATCGTCGTCCGGAGCCGTCTTGAGCGGCGCCACGGGAGCGGGCGGCTGCGCGACCGGCGCCGCCGCGCGCGCGGCGTTTCTCAAAGATGCCCGGAAGAACGCCTTCACGTCCGCCGGCCTCGTGACCTCGACGGCGACCTTGGCGCGCAGCACATCCGCATCATCGACCAACGCGATCGTGTCCTGGACCCAGCCCAGGGTGACCCCCGAGTCCAGCGCCCGAAGCGCCCGCGTGACGGCGACATCCAGCGCCGGTTCCGACGCCGGCGGATACCGTTCGGCGCCCAGTCGCCCCGTGAGCACGGCGGGCCGTGGGAACTTGACGAAAACCGGTTGAGCGAAATGCGGGTGTCGCACCATCAATTGCCCTTTCTCCAACGTCGCCAACTTCGTGCGCAAGGCGGGCCCCAGAGTGGCGTACCCGGGCGTCGCCAGCTCATCGCCATCCATTCGACCGAATAACGCGGTGCCGGCGTTGCCAACCACCCGCCGGTGCACCTGGCTCCGGAACTGCTGCGCCGCGAACAGCACGAGCCCGAGGTATCGGCCCCGTTCCGCGACATCGAGCAGCATCTTCCGCACATAGGTGTCCGGTCCGTCGCCCGGCGCGTACTTGTTCAGCTCGTCCACGAACACCACGACGTGCTGAACGCCAAGATCGCGCCGCTCGAGGTGTTCGCGGAGCTTCGAGACGACGCGCGCGAAGATCAGGTCCTGCGCGTCTTCTTCGAGCAGGGCGACATCAATCACATACACCGTTCGGTCGCGAAAGCTCCCGAACGGCAAGTCGCTCGTCCCACCATCGTTCGTCACGAGGCCGGCACAACGCGTGGCGATATTGGTTAGGCGGTTTCTGACCTTGCGAATGGTCGCGCCGTGATGCGTGCGCCACGACTCCGCATTTCTTCGCTCCATGCTCGCCAGAACGTCTCTGAACCATGCGTCCAGATCCGCGAAGCTTCTCACGTTGTGCGTCGATGCCAACGAGTCATCCTGAAACGTCCTGTCAACAACGCGTTCGCGGATAAAATCAATCAGGGCGTCAGCCTTCGCGTCGACATCATCTCGGTTGAGCAAGACTTCAGCGAACTGTAAAACTTCTCGCAGACCCCATGTCAGCGGCGAAACGTTGTGCAACAGTGACTCGTTTGAGCGCAGCGTGTTGAGAGAGTATCCCTTGGCGGTGTAGGGCGCGAAATAGTGCACATTGGGAAACGGCACCGGCGCGACACCCAGACGCTCGTAGAGAGACCGATCGGCATCCTCTAACACGCCGGGAAGATCGAGAAAACAGAGATCGGGCCCCTTCACGTTGAAGCAGACCGCCGCGACCGATCCCTTGTCGGCTGGAAAATGCGCAAAGATCGACGAAAGCAGCCACTCGACAGCCGAAGTCTTGGTGGCAAGCCCGGAGACTCCGGTGATGTTCAAATGCGCGGCTTCGGGTCCGAGCAGAAAGTCGGGATCCAGATAGACCGGAGACTCGCTCCCGCCGGCGCGATAGAGGCCGATAGGTATGCCGCGCCCAGCATACGAATCCATGCGCAACGCGATCAGCACGTCCGCTTCGTTAGCCAGATAGACCTGGCCGAGCGGCACCGGCTGCAGGGGCTCCTCCGGCACCTGGCGCAGCACGGCCGCCGTGTACAGCCGGATCTCGTTCCGCTCAGTCGGAACGACCGCGGCCCGGTCCGGGGCGCCGTCGTGGCCGAGGACGTCGTGCAGTGGGGACGCCAGATCTGTGTAGCTGAAGCCCTCGACCACCACGCCGTACACCGTGGGAATCTGCCCGGCTACCGGGTGGGTCCCCACCACTCGCACGATCGTCCCGATGCCGACCGGGGCGCCGATCTCCGTCCAGAAGTGGAACTCGTGCGGGGTGTTCGGCCGCCGCTCGGTCGCTACGACGCGGCCGATGACGGGAACCGCGCCGTCAGCAGACGGCACGGAGGTACTCTTCGCAGTCCCGGACTCCATAGACCAGAGTATCCCATCGGGGATCGGGGAGCGCGAGTGGCGCCGCCTCCGCCATCACCCACCGCGATACGAGGTCGACCCGCTCGGCGTCCGCCTCGACCATCTCGATGCGCAAGAGACCCCAGAGCGGATCGCGGTCCTTCGGATCCCTGAGTCTGACGTACCAACTGAGATGATCACCGACGCGGAATACGCTGCTTCTCGAGCCCACGCCGATGGTCTCCGGCGATCCGTAGAGCGTTCGATGGGTTCTCACGACGCCGACAGCATACGGTGAGGCGACCGAAAGGGGGCCATCGATCCACAGCGGAGCGGTCTCGGTCCACGCGCTGCCCAATTCCCGCTCCAGCGTCTCCCGGCGCCGCTCGACGGCGCGAACCGCACGCTCGGCCAGCGCCATGGGATGCGCGTCGGCCGGCCCCGTGTCGATCGCGCCCTGCTCGGCCAGCTCGTCCCAGCGCTCCGGGGATAGCAACGCCCGAGGGGCAAAGATCGCGCGCTCGATGCGGGGGCTTCCCGCATATGTGATCAGACGCCTGTTGTGCCGGGTACGAATGACCGCCGCGGCGGTGCCGAGGACGATCGGGACGAGGCCCTCGTGGCGCCAAATGCGGCTCTGCTGAAAGCCGTTCAGGAACGCCGCGAATCCGGCGATCGGGGGGCCGCTCAACGGGTGGGCGGCGAACGCGGTGCCTTCGACCAGTTCGGGGCTAGCGAGCCGCGGTGACTCGCCCCCCCGGACGAGCGTCTCCAGCGTGGGGCCGGTGCCCCGCGCCTTGAAGTTCAACCCTGTCACCAAACCCGTGATCGCCCGCGTCGCACTGTGCGTTATGGTAATCGCAGCGCTAGGCTGCGACAAGCACGCCTCGGACGGCTCCTCGGGGGCCGCATCGCAGAGCGCGGTGCTCGATCTGTCCAAGCGGCCGAACGTGTTGTTCGAGGTCTTCGGCGAGCGGGAAGATCCACGCATGATTCCGATCGGCACGGTGGAAGGTGGGCATCTGCGCGGTATCGTCCTCGATGCGCCAGGGTGGAAGTCCTTCGATCGCATCTATACGCGCTCCGGCACGAACTACACGCTGTATCAGGATGGCCAGGTCGCCGGTACGGCTATGGTGAAGCAGGGCATGTGGGAGAAACCGGGCATGCCGCTCTATTCGCTGCCCAACTGCCACCTGCTGACGCCGCTCTCCGCGGTCGCCCTCGACAGCAAGGTCAAAGCGGGAATCACGGTTGAATTTCTGGCGTCCGGCACGCCACTGCCCGGCGCGACTCAGACGCCCAAGCCTGAGGCGTTGACGCGTGAAGACGCGATGACGAAGGCGCGGGATATCGCGATGAAAGTCGGCACGGGTGCCGGCATTCCGAAGGGGCGACTGGATTCGCTCGACTACCATGGCCTCGCGATCAACACCGGCGCCACGGCCCAGCCGACCCTCATCGCATCCTTCATCGATCCGAACGCCGAGGAAGCCGCGGCGCACGGCGACGGGACCTCCTACGTCTTCGTCATCGCCGACTGGGACGGCACCGATTATACGCCGTCGTTCGTAAAGACCGTCGATGGATCAGCCGCCCACGCCGAGTATCGCCGGTATGTCGATCATCTCGACATTGACGGCGATGGCGTCGACGAGGTCGTTATCGAAGGCTGGCGTTACGGTGGGGACAGTTTTCCGATCGTGCTCAAGTACAAGTCAGGGCACTGGATCGAGATCTTCCACGGTGCCTCAGACTGGTGCCTGGACCATCAGAACTAGGACTGCTCGGCGCTTCGCGCCCTCGCTGCCCTGTAGAAATCCCGTTCGCAAAATACCGATCAGTGATCTTTAACCAGAGCTACCAGTCGTTTGACGCCCTCGACGACCGTGGTCGTGGGTGCCGCGTACGAGAGGCGGACCCAGTCTGGTGTAAAGAAAGCTGAGCCGGGGACGATCGCGACGCCGTGCGTGTCCATGAGGCGAGTCGCGAAGCGATCGCCATCGCCCACGCGAATGTACAGGTAGAACGCGCCGTCGGGCCGGACGTACGTGATGCCGGCCGCGTCGAGAATAGCCATGGCGGCATCGCGCCGCTCGCGGAACGTCGCGACCATACGCTCAATCGCCGCATCGGCCGCCGCCGTATCAGTCAACGCAGCCAGCGCAGCGTATTGCGAGGGTGTGGCAGGGTTGGACGTCGTATGAGACTGAAGTGCGTTCATCGCCGCCGCCACGGGACGCTGGGCGATAGCCCAGCCGATGCGCCAGCCTGTCATGGCGACGCTCTTCGCGACGCCGTTGACCAGGATCAAGCGCTCCCGATTTCCGTCAGGAACCAGAGACAATGCTGACGGTGCCGGGTTCTCGTACGTGATCCGCTGGTAGATCTCGTCACTGATTACCCACCACCCACGCTGACTCGCGAGCTCCAGGATCTCGCCCAACTCGTCGGCCGTGTATACCGACCCCGTCGGATTACACGGCGAATTCAGCATGAGCCCCTTGGTACGCGGCGTAGCGGCATGCGCGAGCTGATCAGCGGTCACCTTGAGACCGCGAGAGACGTCGCCAAACACCGCCATCGGGGTCGCGCGCGCCAGCGACACCATCTCGTAGTACGATGTCCAACTCGGCGTAGGAATGAGCACTTCGTCGCCCGGACCAAAGAGCGCGAAGCACGCATTGAACAGCGACTGCTTCGAGCCGGTCGAGACGACCACCTCCGAGGGATCCGCGTGCGCCTGAGCCGCGATGGCCTGGCGGAGCGGCAAAATGCCCTCGGTCGCCGTGTACTTGGTCGCGCCGCTGTCGATCGCCTTTTGCGCCGCGCGGCGAATAAACTCGGGCGTATCGAAATCGGGCTCACCGGCGCCGAGATCGAGGACTTCGCGTCCGGCGGCTTTCAACGCACGGGCACGACTAGCCACGGCGAGCGTGGCCGATTCTTTTATGTGCGAGACGTTCGCGGATGGCGCGAACGAGGGCGCGAGAGTTGTCGTCACGACGTATGTTAATCACTTTTTGAGTGCTCAGTGAATACCCTCTTCGTTCTTCCGCTCGACTCATCATCGGTGTCGACGTTTATGGCACCGCTCGCCGGTCAGCGGGCCCTCGTGCTGACGCCAGATGTGGAAACCGCCGTCATGGTGGCCTCGGCCACTGGACGAGACGACGTGTTGGCGGCGACGTCCGTGGCCCGGGCCGCGCGTGTGACGCCTCCGGCGATCGTTATTGGGCCACCGGAGATCATCCTGGGCCTCATGCAGCGCTCGCGGCTCAAGCTCGACGGTGTCACGGCGCTTGTTCTCGCGTGGGTCGGCGCGAGTCCGGCGCTCGAGGCGGTGATGGTCGACGTGCCCAAGGACGCCGCGCGGACCATCGTCACGACGGCGACGGCCGCGGCGACGCCCGACGTGGAAGCGCTAGTCGAGCGCTATGCGCGACGGCCTCGCCGCGTGGCCGGCACGCCTCCGATCGCGCCGGTGCCAACCGCGCGGTACGTCACGGTCACCGAGGGCAACCGTCCGACGACGCTTCGGCGCCTTTTGGACGATCTCGATCCGCCATCGGCCATCATCTGGACTCGCACCGACGAATCTGAGCGCATCGTTCGGGAGATCCTCCGTTCGTTGGGTTATAGCGGTAGTAACGCAGCGGTACAGACCGCGCGGGATACCATCTCCGAGAGTGCGGCGCTGGTTGTCTTATATGACATGCCACGGGATGCCGCCGAGATGGCGTCCATCATCCAGTCTGCTCCCGCACAGATCATCGCCCTGGGACGCCTGCCCGGCGCCACGCCGCTGACATTGAGCGGCCCATTGAATCGGGCGACCCAGAGACTGGAGGAGCTCCGGCGCGTATTAGAGGCTGGGGTTCCCGCTGCCGAGGTCACGTGGCTGCAGCCATTGTTGGACAGCTATGACGGCATTGAGATCGCGGCAGCGGCTATTCACCTGCTAGAGCGCGAAAGAAGGGTGGTGCCCCCACCAACGCCGGGGCGACCCGAAAGATCCGAGAGATCCGACAGACCTTCCCGAAAAGACAAACCCCCGCCGTCCAGGGACGTCAGGGGCAAGTCGGGTAGCGGTCGGCGGTAAGCCGTCAGGCATGGCCTCGCGCTACGGCCCTATGGTACGCACATGACGGGCCACGCGCTGTTTCGCGGCCGGACGTCCGTATCACGCGGTGACGCAGGTGCTCCGTTTCGCGTCCTTATGACGCATGGGAGTCATCGCCACGCTTCTCCCCAACCCGATCCGCCTCCAGCGCCTGCGCGCCGCGATCCGCGATCGGCACTCGATCATAGCCTGTGAGGACTGGTCGGCGCTGACGCGCATGTGCGACAGCGAGCCGGTTCATCTGGCGGTCATCGATATCTACGCCGACGGCACGGCGAACTTCGAGAGCGTCCGCCTCCTGAAATTGCGCTTTCCGCGGGTGGCGCTCGTCGCCTATGTGACGATCACGCCCGAACGAGCGCGGGACATGTTCGACGCGGGTCGTTGCGGGTTCGACGGTCTCGTGATCGCCGACACGGACGATGCGCCGCTTACCCTGCTGTCACACGTCGACAAGGCGGAAGCGCGGAGTGTCGCGAGCCTGCTGCGACGAGCGATCGGCGATCTCAAGCCCACCGCCCGCGATGCGGTGCTCGCGTCGGTGACGCGCGCGCACGAGCGGCTCACGCCCGACGCGTTCGCTCGACTGCTGGCGGTCCCGCGGCGTCTCCTGACCAGGCGACTGGCTGATGCCGGGTTTCCGCCACCGCACCGACTGCTCACCTGGGGCCGGCTCATTGTCGCGGCGCATATGCTCGAGGACAAACACCGAAGCGCGGATAGCGTGGCGCAGGTGCTCGACTTCCCGTCCGGCAGCGCATTCCGGAATACCTGCCAGCGCTACTTGCAAGCAACGCCACAGCAATTGCGGGATCGCGGCGGGGCCGCCTACGTGATCGATACATTTCTGACCGCCGCCCGGTTGGCCGCCGCTCAGGGCCCTCGCCGTCGTGCGCCGCGCACGGAGAACGGGGTCGTGCCTGTTCCAAGCACCACAACCCTGTTGACAGGCTAGTCTCCCGCCCTAGCTTGGGATTTATGACTACGCTGTTGGTCGGTCTCACTGGCAACATCGCCAGTGGGAAGTCGACGGTTGCCCGCCTGCTCTCCGAGCGCGGGGCGACGATCATAGATGCTGACGTCCTTTCGCGCCGTGCGGTCGAGCCCGGTACACCGGCCTACGACCGTATCGTTGAGCGTTGGGGCAGCGATGTTGTGGCGCCGGACGGCCTGCTGGACCGAGCGGCCTTACGGAACCTCGTATTCCCTGATCACGATGAGCTCGAGGAGCTCAACCGGATCGTTCACCCCGAAGTCAACCGTTTACGGGACCGGCTCGTGGCGGACGCCGTGGGACGGGGCGACCGGGTCGTGGTGTGCGACATCCCACTCCTCTTCGAGAAGAAGATGGTGGACGAGTTCAATCGGGTCGTCCTCGTGGATGCGCCTCGCCCGCTGCGGTTGGAGCGGCTCGTGCGCGATCGCGGGTTGGAGGAGACCGAGGCGCTCGACATGATCGCCGCGCAGATGCCAGCCGAACTGAAGCGGGCCCGCGCCGATTACGTCATCGATAACGTCGGCACGCTGACCGACCTCGAGGCGAAAGTCGCCCACGTCTGGATGGAGCTCGAGCGCGAAGCCGAAACTCTCGCATCTACCGTCACGATTTGAATGGCTTCCAAGATCCCGAACGACCTGCTCTACACCAAAGATCACGAATACCTTCGCGCCACCGGCACCGAGCCCGCCCGCGTCGGCATCACCGACTACGCGCAGGGTGAGCTGGGCGACGTCGTATTCGTGGAGCTGCCGAAAGTCGGCGCGCATTTGAGCGCGCACGAAGTGTTCGGCACCATCGAGGCCGTGAAGGCGGTCTCGGATCTCATGGCGCCGATCGCCGGCACCGTGCTCGCGATCAATCCGCGGCTCGACAAAGAGCCGGCGCTCGTGAACACCGACCCGTATGGGGACGGGTGGATGATCGAGATCGAGCCCGCCGCGCCGCCCGCCGCCGGTGATGGTCTCTTGACCGCGCAGGAATACGCGACTCACGTCGGCGAATAAGTTCGGCGAGACTTGGCGGCTCCTCGTCACGGAGCCGCTCACGGGTGCGGAGAATATGGCGTTGGACCACGCGCTCATGCGGCGCGCCGCTCGCACGGGCGAGTCGGTCATCCGCGTGTATACGTGGTCCCGGCCGACGGTATCGTTCGGCCGTAACGAGCCGGCCTTTCGCCGGGGCGATCTCGACATCGTTCGGCGCCCTACGGGCGGCCGCATGATTCTGCATCATCGCGAGCTGACATACAGCTTCACCCTGCCAACCACTGACCGCCCCCGGGCCACCTATACTCGGCTGAATGAAATACTCGCCGCGGCGGTGACCAGACTGGGAGTCCCCGTAACAATCGCCACTGAGGGCGTCACCAGAACACAAGGACCCTGCTTCGTCGCGCCGTCCCCAGGCGAGCTGACATACGAGGGCCGCAAAATCGCCGGCAGCGCCCAGTGGCGAGAAAACGGCGCGGTGTTGCAGCACGGCTCGATCCTCGTCGACAATGATCAGGAGGGATACGACGCGGCGACGCTCCGTGCGGCGCTCGGTCGGGCACCAAGCGCCTTGGAGCTCGCCGACGCGTTCAGCGCGGTTGTCGACACGGTAACATTCCAGATCGAGGCGACGGTACGCGATGAAGCGCGAGCATTGTGCGGCCACTATCTCGACGACGCGTGGACGTGGCGTCGTCGTAAGGCTTGACTCGTGATGCCAGTCTCCTCACCTTTGCGCGCTATGCCACGCCTCATCGCGTTCGCGATGATCGCGCTCGGACTCACGGCCTGCCAGGCCGGCGATCCATCCGCGTCGTCCGCTGGCCAGACCGGCGGCACCGTCGTCTTCGCCATCCCGACGAACTTCGAGACGCTGCTGCCTCCCGCGCAGGTCAACCAGATCACGGCCCAACCCCTCGATCTGATCTACGACTACCTGGCCGACGTCGGGGACAGTCTCAACATGATGGGCGACCACGGGTTCACGCCGCGGTTGTCGGATCACTGGACGTGGGCGAAGGACTCGTTGTCCATCGCGTTTTCCCTCAACCCGGCCGCGAAGTGGCACGATGGCGTCCCGGTGCGCGCGGCCGATGTGAAGTTCACCTACAAGCTCTACGTCGATCCGGCGATGGGATCAGGGATCGCGTCGAATCTGACGCGCATCGACTCCGTCACCACGCCTGACTCGCTGACGGCGACCTTCTGGTTCAAGCAGCGCTATCCGACGCAGTTCTACGATGCCACCACGCAGATGCGCATTCTCCCCGCGCACATACTGGCGAGCATCCCCGTGGCGTCGATGCGCGCATCGGATGCCGCGAGTCATCCAATCGGATCCGGACGATTTCGTTTCGTGCGCTGGACACCGAACCAGTCCGTCGAGGTCGTCGCGGATACGGCGAACTACCGGGGGCGTCCCCTGCTCGACCGGCTCGTGTGGGACATCGCACCCGACTATCAATCGGCACTGGTCAAGCTGTACAACGGCGAAGCCGACATGTACGAGGTCATCCACCCGGATGACGTGCCGGAGGTCGCGAAGCACGCGGGGCTCCGCATGATCGTCTACCCGCAGCCGGCGTACAGCTTTCTCGGGTTCAACATGAAGAAGCCGCTGTTCGCCGAACCCGGCGTCCGCCACGCGATCGTGATGTCGCTCGACCGGGTCTCGATGGTTCGGAACATCCTCGACACGCTCGGCGTCGTCGCGAAAGGACCGTTCTCGCGCCTCAACCACATCTCCGACACCACCGTCGCCCAGGCACCCTACGACACCGCCGCGGCGAATCGCTTGCTCGACTCGCTCGGCTGGAAGCGGGGCAAGGATGGCATGCGCGCGCGCGGCGGCCAGAAGCTCGCGTTCCAGGTGCTCGCCCCCTCGTCCAGCAAGTATCGCGTGCGCCTGGCGTCGCTCGTTCAAGACCAGCTGCAACGCGTGGGCATCGCCGCCACGCCATCCATCGTCGAGATGTCGGTGGCCCTGAGCGAGATGCGCGGGCACAATTTCGACTCGTACCTCGGGTCGTGGATCAGCGATCTGTCACCGAACGATCCGAAGCAAACGTGGACGACGGGCGCCATCAAAGATGGGGTCAACTTCCAGAGCTACTCGGATCCCAAGTTCGACGCGGCCATCGACAGCGGCCTGCTCGATCTCGATCCGGCAGGGGCCAAGGCGCATTTCAGTCACGCCTACCATATCATGGTCGCCGACGAGCCGGGCGTGTGGCTCTACGAACCGCAACTCGTCGCGGCCGTGAGCTCACGCATCCATACGGCGCCGTTCCGGCCCGATGGGTGGTGGATACACCTGCCACAATGGTACATCCCGGCGGGAGAGCGGACGGCGCGCGACCGCGTCGGACTTGCGGCCGCACGGTAGCGCAGCGTCGGGCATCGCCCGGCGCGCTCTGCATTCGCTGCTCGTCATCGTTCTCGTCGCCACCATCGCGTTTGGCCTCATCGCCGTCGCGCCCGGCGATCCGTGCGCGACGGACGATCCGCGGAACACGCTCGCGGTTCAGGCACAATGCCGCGTCCGACTCGGCTTGGACGGGCCCTTGCTCGACCGCTACGCGCAATTCTTGTCGCACGCGGCGCGTGCCGATCTTGGTGTCTCGTTCATCACGCAGCGTCCGGTCGCCGAGATGATCGCGTCGGCGTTGCCGAATACGATCGTGCTCATGGCGTTGGCGATCGGGCTCAGTCTCATGGGTGGGCTCGTGCTCGGGGTGGCGAGGAGTGTTCAGCCACGATCGACGAGCGGACA
>DASRDS010000387.1:0-9977 GCA_035652495.1 Gemmatimonadaceae bacterium | reverse complement strand
CCGCCCTGCGCGCCATGCGCCTCGATCCCATCGCGATACTCCACGCCGAGTGACATTCGCATGATCAAGCATCTTCCGCTGCTGGCCATCGCGCTGGGCGGTCCATTGACGGCATCGGCGCAAGAACGAAAAGACGTTCCGCTGCCGGCGGCGCAGGGTGTCTTCGCGAATATCTCCGGCGCCGTATGGGTCGGCAACACGCTGTACGTGAGCGGGTGGCTCGACCCGGACATCGATGCACACCCGGATAGCAAGTCACAAACCCTGGCTCTCTACACGAGCCTGCAGACGTTCCTCGAATCGCAGAAAGTGTCGCTGGGCGATGTGGTGTTTGTTCGTGCCTACATCGGGACCGAAGCGTCGCATGCCGGATATTCGGCCGCCTACAACCAAGTCTTCAGTGCCTACCCGCACAAGCCCGCGCACACCTTGCTCGAGGTGGTGCTGCCCGCAGCCAAGCGTGGCGCGCTGATCGAGGTCGACGTTATCGTCGCGCGTCCAACGTAGCGACGCCGTTGCCGGGCTTTGGGTAGCGGCTGAAGATCGCTGGATCGTGGCCCGGGAAAATGAGCGTGGGATCGCTCGCGATCCGGCGCATGCGGTCCAGTGCCGCGAGGTTCGCGATCGTGTCGCCCGGTGCGAACCGGCCGGCGATCGGGATGCGGTGCTCGATATTCTCGTACATGACCGCATTGTCAGACGCCAGGACGACGGTGCCGGCGGGGGTGGCGACGCCCACGTATTGCGAGCCATAGGTGTGGCGGCCGCCCGTGTAGACCGTAATGCCGGGAATGATCTCTTTGTCATCCCCATCGATTAGCGTCAGCCGGCCCTGACTCTTGAGCGCGGCGAGCATTACGGCGTCGACCGTATCGATCGTCGATGATAGCGGCATGCCTCGCGCGTCCACGTAGTGCTCGTACTCATCTTTCTGGATCCAGATGTGCGCATTCGGGAACAAGTCGGCGCCATCGACGTGATCCGAATGCACGTGCGAGACGATAACGTCGGTCACCGCCTCCGGCGCGACACCCAATTTCCTGATCGCGTCCGAGGGGCGCTCGTACCGCGCCGGCTTCGTTTTGACCATGATTTCCGGGCGATAGTAGCCGGCGTCGAACAGGATCACGCGCTTCGACATGCCTTGGGATCGCAACACCCAGAAAATGTCCGCGGCATCGGTTACGCGCGTCGTGTCCGCATGGAGCACGAGATAGTGCAGCGGGATGTTGGGCTCGGTCGCGAACCATATGGCATCAACGTGATATCGCGGCGGCTGGGACATTCCTAGGAGCGCCAACACGAGGGTTGTGAGCATGCGACAATGACTGCGATCAGGGTCTGTCATTTCTGGCTCGAGCGCTATCGATCGCGGCACCGAACTCGGCGTCCCGCGCCCGATCGCGATCGACGCCGTTGTACGAGGGCATTGAGCTGGGCATGTATCGGAAACCGAACGGGATGCAGATCTTGCTGATGCGGATGCCGCACGGCGCAACGCCGTACCGGTGGGTGCTATCGCCGACCGTCCATCCTAAGTCGTGGCGATAGGTCGACTCGGCGACAACGCGCAGGCGTGCGCGGATCGACGCGTTGGCATCGCGAACCCGCACGTCCGCGGCATTGCTCGTGACAGCCTGTCCGACGATGAGGCGGGGATCCACCGGCAGGGGCGCTGCCAGCAAGCCGGCCGCCGAGGCGACGGCTGGCCGCGAGGGTACGGCCACCGGCGAGGCGGCAATAGAGGCGCCAGTGTCGCTCACGGGCTCGGGTATCGCAGGCTGAAGGTTTCGCGTCGCGCGCGGCCGCGGCTGAGGGCCACGGGCGAGGGTTCGAGGCGCTGGTGCTGGAACCGGCGGAGCAACGAATCGCAAATACTCAGGGTGCTCCCTGACCGTCACACGCGGCGAGCGCCCGACTCGGGTTCCGTGCTGTCCTGCCACGACAACCAGGACACCAACGATGACGGCGTGCGCGAGGATCGCGAACAGCACGCCATCGAGCCAGCGATCCCTTTTCCACTCCGGCGAGGCGATGCGCACCACTCGTACACCCCGCAACCTAGAATTCGATCCGGCTCGGGCGCTGCAAGCGGAGTAGCGCGCGGACTACTCGCCTCGGATGGCGACCGTGGGATCGACCCGTGTCGCGCGGAAAAGCGGCCCGGCGCAGGCGACCGATGATGCCAGGAGCACCGCCGCCGCGGCCAGCACGAACGTGATCGGGTCGATGCCATGCACGCCGTACACCATCGTCTGCGTGAAGCGCGTCACGCCAAGTGCGCCCGCAAGTCCGACGCTCGTGCCGAGTGCTACCTCACCTAACGCATCGCGCATGAGCAAACCGACGATGTCCCGGCGCGTGGCGCCGAGTGTCATGCGGACACCGATTTCGCGAGTGCGCTGGCTCAGCGTGTAGGACACCACGCCGAACAGGCCGATGGCGGCGAGCAGGACGCCGCACACGGCGAACAGCGAGAGTACCGCCATCACGAACCGCGGCTCGGCCGTCGACTGTTCGACCTCCTCGCTCACATCCCGGACACCCCACTTGAGTGGATCCCGGACCATCGACTTCGCGAAGCGGCGCAGTAACTCGGGCGCTTCTTTTCGATGCAAGCGCACGATGAGCGCAGTCTCGGCGGAATTGCCGGGGAAGGGCTTGTAGAGGAGAGGTTTGGTGGCGCGATCGAGCCGGTTGGTCAGAATATCTGGCGCGACGCCAATGACCGTTTGCCAAGCCCCAAGAGCGCCGTTCGGCATGGCGTTGCGAAATTGCTTGCCGACGACGTTCTCGTCGTGCCAGAGCTCGCGGGCGAACGCGCGGCTTACGACAATTTCGTTGAGGGAGAGCGCGCCCTCGTCGAACGATCGTCCGGCGATCAGTGGCATCCGCAGCGTCGAGAAATAATCCGGCGCGACGTAGTTGGCGCGCATCTCCGTCGCGGGCGGGGCGGATCCCAAGTGCTCTGGCGTCTCGGCCGCGAGACCGAACCCCATGGCGCCACCGGCGGGCTCCGCGGCGATCGTGATATCGCGCGATCCTAGTGTGCGCCCAGCCGCCTCTCGGATCGTGGCGGCGAATGCCGCCGTGGCCTGAGGCGAGAGGTCGAACTGCTCGAATTGCGCGGCGTAGACATCGGTGGGATCGAACCCGAGCTGTTCGCCCTCGAGATCCGTCACGACACGGATGAGAAGGATGGCTCCGGCGAGAAGGATCGTCGAGAGCGCGATCTGGCCGACGACCAGACTCGCGCGCAGTCTGCGATGGCTGGTGGGTGCACTCGAGGCGCCAGAGCGCAGCGAGTCTCGCAAATGTCCATGCGCGATGTGCACGGCGCCGAGTGTGCCGACCGCGAGCCCCACGGCGATCGCGAGACCGGCGGCGAGTGGGATTACGCCGTGGGTTGTCGTGACGTACGCCAGCGCCGGGAGGCTGGTCGGGCGCAGGAGCATCACGGCATTGAGCGCCGCCCAACCGACCAGGATGGCGAGGGCGCCGCCTCCCAACGCCAGTAGTGCGCTCTCGGTCACCAGCTGGCGAATGAGGCGTGCGCGGGCAGCGCCAAGGGCGTGACGAATCGCCAGCTCCCGCTCACGTGTCAGACCACGTTGGAGCAAGAGATGCGATACGTTGCTGCACGCAATGAGCAGAAGCAGCACGACCGCGCCGGTCACGAGGATCAGCGCTTGGCGAAACGGCAGGTCGTCTTGCGGGCGGCTCAATCGTACGTGGGCGTGCAGTCGTTCGCGGCTTGCATCGAACTCGCCGGCGCGAGTGAGTATGGCGGTCAGTTCTTCGCTCGCTGCTTGCGCCGGCCGACCGGGTGCGAGGCGCACGGCGATCCCCGAAATCATCGTCTCGTTAGGGTCGATGAGCGGCAGCCAGATGTCGGGTCGGTCGAGCTGGAGGTCGGGAAGAACCAGTGACGCCGGCATCACGCCGACGATAGTCAGCGGACGCGAATCGGAATCGCTATACATGGCCAGCCGCACGACCTTCCCCAATACGTCAGGCGTGCCACCGAACTGCCTGCGCCAGAAACCCTCCGACAGCATGATCGCGCGCGGGCCGTTTGGTACGGACTCGCCGGGCGCAAAATTGCGCCCGATCAATGGTCGAACGCCGGTGAAGTCGAGGAAACCTTGATCCACGACGGCGGCTGTCACCCGGACATCGTTGAGGTCGCCGTGAATGAATGCGCGGAATACCGGGCCGTAGGGGATCGCGGCTTCGACGGTGCGCGTGTTGTGTTGCCATTCACGAACGGTGTTGACCGGAATCGGAAGCGGCAGGGGTGCACCCTGCACCGTGCCCGCGAGAGCGACATTGTATACGCGCGAGGCGTCGCGGTAGCCGAGCGGCCGAATGAGGAGCCGGTCGGCGACGCTGAAGACGGCGGTGCTGGCGCCGACGCCCAGCGCAATGGTGACAAGTGTGACGAGGGTCCAGCCGGGAGAACGGCGAAACGACCGGAGTGCGAAGGCCGAGTCCGTCGCGACTTCGGTCGCGGCTTGCGATGTCCGCATGGTGGTCTAACCTACAGTCTATGACTCTTGTTCCCATAGCCCTCGCGCTCGCGATCGCCGCGCAGCCGCCCGACTCCACCATCCGGCACATCTGGACCATCGGGATGGACAGCTCGCACACCGAGCAGCTGTCGCATACCCTGTTCGATTCCGTCGGGCCGCGCCTCACGGGTACTCCGGATCTCAAGCGAGCCAACGACTGGTTGGTGCGCACATACAAGTCATGGGGCATCGAGGCTAAGAACGAGCAGTATGGCACGTGGCGCGGCTGGCGACGCGGGTACTCGCACATCGACCTGATTTCGCCGCGCGTGCGGTCGCTGGAAGGGACGATGCTGGGATTCAGTCCCGGCACGAACAAGAAGGATCTGACGGCGACGACGGTGATCTTGCCGCGATTCGCTGACAGTGCGGCGTTCGTCGCGTGGTTGCCGAGTGCGAAGGGGAAGTTCGTGCTGGTCGCGGGCGCGCAGCCGACGTGTCGTCCGACCGAGGACTGGGATCAGAATGCCACGCCGGCATCGAAGGCGCGGATGGATAGCCTTCGCGACAGCGTTCGTCGCGAGTGGGGCGGCAAGAATGTGCGCGGGACTGGGTACAGTCTCGCGATCGGAACGGGGGAGCTGGGGCTCAGGCTCGAGGCGGGTGGGGTTGCTGGGGTCATTACGTCCCGTCCGAAGAACGGGTGGGGGACGATCGAGATCTTCGAGACCTACGATACCCGCGCGCCAGCCATCGCGTTGTCGTGCGAGGATTATGGGCTGCTCTACCGGCTGACGACGAGCGGCGCCCAGCCCAAGCTGCGCCTCAATCTCGACGCGGAGCTCATGGGCGAGCAGCCCGTGTTCAATACGGTGGCCATGGTGCGGGGGAGCGAGAAGCCCGACGAGTATGTGGTGCTGTCGGCGCACTTCGACTCGTGGGACGGCTCGTCTGGCGCGACCGACAATGGCACCGGAACGATCACCATGCTCGAGGCGATGCGGATCCTGCATAAGGTCTATCCGCATCCGAAACGGACCATCATCGCCGGGCATTGGAGCGGCGAGGAAGAGGGGGAAGTCGGGTCGAAGGCGTTCACCGAGGATCACCCGGAGGTCATTAAGGGACTGCAGGCGCTGTTCAACCAGGACAACGGCACTGGTCGCGTCGTGCGCCTCAATGCGGGCGGACTGCCGAATGCGGCCGAGCACATCAAGCAGTGGCTGGCGGCCATTCCGACCGAGCTCACGAGTCAGATCAATTTCCCCGGGCCGGGGCTGCCGGCCGGCGGCGGCAGTGATGACTTCTCGTTCGCGTGCTATGGCGCGCCGGCGTTCGGGCTCGGGGCGCTGCCGTGGGACTACGGGAACTACACCTGGCACACGAACCGCGACACGTACGATAAGATCGTCTTTGACGACCTCAAGTCGAACGCGACGTTGACCGCAATGTTGGCGTATCTGGCATCAGAGGATCCGACGCTCATCACGCGCGAGCGCATTGATCTCGTGGCCGCCGCCGCGGCGCAAGCGGCACAGGGGAACAGCGGCGCGGCGGGCGGGCGGCAGCGGCCCGTCCCAACGACGTGGCCCGAGTGCGTGAAGGCGCCGCGGACTACGAATCCGCGACTCAAGTAAGCATGACTCAACCGGCAACGTCACGCCCCTCTTCCGCGTTGATCTTCATGCGAACTGTGAGATTTTTTTATCCGGCGTCCGTCGGCGCCGCGGTGCTGTTGGCCAATGTGGCCGGAGCACAGAACTCCCGTGATTTTGTCCTTCGCTTCCACCGCCAGGGCGACACCACATCAGTGCGCGGCGCGGTCATCACGGTCGATCACACCATCGATGCCGGAAACACGGATGCCGCCGGCAAGGTGACCCTCGAGGATCTGGATGACGGTGGCCACATCGTGGAGGTGGTCGCGCACGGGTATCAGTCGTACGAAATGAACTTCATTAGCGGCCCGAAGATCCAGCAGCCGCTGCAGATGGAGCTCATTCCCGTGTTGGCATCGGATACGGCGAAGGCCAAGGGGACAAAGACGGAACTGACGTTCGCCGGGTTCGCGGCTCGGCAGGCGAAAGGGCAGGGCAAGTTTTTCAGTCGCGCCGAGCTCGATGCGGCTGCCGGACAGCCGCTCGCGAATGTCCTCAAGGAGGAAGCGGGCGCGAATATCGTGTCCGGACCGCACGGCGAGGACATACTCGCCGGGAAGTCGTCGGCAAGTTGCTTCGCCGCCGTCGTTCGCGACGGTGTTCAAGTTTATCCGTACCAGGGCGCGACGCCGCCCAACTTGGACAAGTTCTTTCCCGAGCGGCTGTCGGGCGTCGAGCTGTACGCGACGGCGCCGGCCGAGCTTCATGACGCCGGCAAGTGCGGGGCTCTCGTACTCTGGAGTAGGTAAGACAAAGCGCCCGGACTCGATCGTCCGGGCGCCTTGGTTTTTACGGGCGGTTACTTCGACGCCGCCGCAAGCTGCTTGATCGCGCTTTCCATCTCATGCACGCGCGGCGCATCCTGCGCGCCACTCGCATCACTGTCCACTTCCTTGGCGAGCGCGGTCAGCGCCGCGGCCCGCGCCGCACCCTTCTTCTGCTCCGCCGCGTCGAGCGCCGAGGAGATCGCGGTGGTCTTGTCAGCCGCGAGACCGTTGTTGCGCACCAGCTGATCGAGGTACGAGCGGACGACCACGAACGCCGGCGGCCAGACGAGCTTGGGCTGGCTCTGCGGATTGTACTCCTTCATCGTCACGAGCTTCGCCGCGGCGATCTCGTTCGCCGACAGCTGTGGACTCGGCTTCAGCTCCAGCACGTCGAACCCGCGATCGAGCTCCGACGAGTAGATGTAGCCGTTCCAATAGTAGGCGCCCCACGAGCCGCCGATCGTGTAGCGCGAGCGCGGATTCGCGTTCGTCGTATCGCCTGGCGGATCGATCGGACCGCGATCGAAGTACGCGATCTCGGTCGGGTGATTCGCATCGGTGAAGTCCATGATGTCGATGCCACCCTGGTACCAGCCCTGCACGTACAGATCGCGTCCCGGCACCGGGATGAGGCCGCCATTGTGCGAGACGCAGTTCTCTTGCGCGGTCTGCGCGGCGGGCAGCTTGAAGTACGCGTTCTGCGTCATGTGCTTGTTGTCGGCGCTGGACGTGAGGATCGTGTTGCCGCCCAGCTCCATGATGCTGCCGGCCTGGCACATCGGGCCCGTGCCGCCGCCCCACTCATCGGTCCAGAGCGTCTTCTTGGCATCATTGCTGAAGCCAGCCGTGTGCCGACCCTGGAAGTTGTTGGTGTCGGTAAGGGCCGTCAGGCGAACCGGATGCTCGGGGTTCGAGATGTCGACCAGGATCGCGTGGCTCGAGCACGCGGCGGCCAGCAGGTGGTACGCCGGGTACGCGGTCACGTCGTGGCAGTTGTGCGGGCCCGAGTGCTGCAGGGAGGCGTAGACGGCCGAGTCCGGGCCGCCGCGGACGCGGCCACCCGCTGGACGATTCGGATCCGTCGGCGCGCAGAACGTGGCGCACGGCGGGGCGACGTCGAGGCCCGTGAAGATGCGCGCGCCGGGGATCACCTCGGCTTTCTCGGGGTGATCGAGCGGCACCTTGATGATGTCGAGCTGATAGAGTGAGTTCGTCGGGTCGGCCGGGTCGTTGCCGTTCTTACAGCCGGCCATTTCCGTGGCCGGGCGAGCCGCCTGCTGTCCCGAGACGTAGATGTAGATGATGTTCTTGTCCGTCGGGCTCGGGATCACGGTGTGCGTGTGTGAGCCTTTGCACGTCTGGACGTTCTTGATCAGCTTGGGCGCCTTTTCATTGGAGACGTCGTAGATACGGACGCCTTCCATGTGGTCCTTTGGATCCTGCACACCGCCCTTGCTGCAGTCGTTCCGATTGCCCGCGCCCTCGGCGGAGACGAACAGCAGGTGGCCGATGATCGACGGGTCGCCTTGTGCCGTGATGCACTGCACGACCGACGCGACGACCGGCTTGGCCGGGTTGCTCACGTCCCACACGGTGAAACCGGCGAAGTTGCCCTGATACACGTAGTGGTTGTTGCCGAACGCCAGATCGGAGTTGATGAACGTCAACCCGCGCGCCGTATCGAACTCCGCCGGTTTCTTCGAGAACGACACCAGGTGCATGTTGCTCTCAGCCTCTCCGGCGTCATACCGCCCCGGCTTGAGGTTGCTCCGCGGATCGGTGGCGCTCGGGTAGGTCTGCGCCGACACGAGCGCCGGCGCGACAAGCGTCGCGAGAAGGCCTATCAGCTTACAGGAACTACTGCGCATCAGGACTGACTCCGGTGGCTGGTGTGGGACGGGTGGCTGCGGCCGTCACTGCGCCGGCAGTTGTGAGTACAACTTTCGCATGATGCCGATCTCGACGGTCTGGTTCGTGACGACGTCGTTCGCGAACACGTTGACGTCGACTTCCTGAGCGGCGTCGGGGGTCTTGAAGAGGTCGTCGCACATCTGGAGTGCGCCGGCGTGGTGCTGGATCATGAGCCGGAGGTACGCGCGGTCGAAGTCGACGCCCTTGGCCGCACTGAGCTCGTTGAGCTGGGCGGTCGTCAGCATGCCCGACATCATCACGTGATGCCAGGACGCGGTGTCGGGCGCGAACTGGTTGTTGCGCCGGAGCCAGGCCTGCATGATCCGAATCTCCGGCACCTGCGACTGATCGATCTTGTTCGAGAGCTTCAGGACTTGCGGATTCGCGCCGTGCGACTCCGCCATCCGCGACATGACGATCGCTTGCGCATGGTGCGCGATCATGCCCTGCATGAATTCCACGTCGGCCTTGGTGTAGCCGGCGCCGTTGGGAATCGTGATCTCGTGGCCCATGTCCATGCCGCTCATTCCCGCCATGCCGGTATCCTGGGAGAGCACGCGCGATGGGGCGCTGATCAACACGGTGGTGAGCACGAGCGCGCTGGCAATGCGACTGGTCGTCACGATGACCTCCTTCAGTCAAGGGCTCTACGGAACTAGTAGGATACGCGGCGTTATGTCAGGGCGTTGCAAAGCCGCCGTGCACCAGATGTCTCTCTCTCGTGCCAGAAGTGACAAGCTCGCGGCGATCTGGGACGAGCGAGTGATGGCGGGTGTTCACGAACGAACAAAACATCGGTCGTCCCGCTCCGACTTCCGCATGTTTGCCGGCGGCAGTACTGTCATGAGTCTCCCAAAGGAGCTGCCGCGATGAAGAATCGGATGCTGCTGATCCGCGTGAGCATCACCGGAGTGCTAGCCGTCCTCGCCTGCCAGCCCGCGGGTTCCACCGCGGACTCCGCCGCCGGCTCCAACCAAGACCCGAAGTATGCGCTCAAAATCCCCAACGGTCTCGCCTTCGCGGAGTTCCAGGGATACGAAGGCTGGCAGACCATCGCGATCAGTCATAACGGCGATCTGCTCGCGGTCATCCTCGGCAACCCGTCGATGATCGCCGCGTACAAGGCCGGC
>DASRDS010000386.1:0-14116 GCA_035652495.1 Gemmatimonadaceae bacterium | reverse complement strand
CGCGGCTCGTCGAGCAGCACACTACGCTGCTCGACTGGTCGGTTCGCCTCCGGGGGGCAACCCCAACTACGCCCCCCGGACCCCCCTAAATGCCGCGTCCCGGATCGGCGCTCGCTTCTAAAATGCGAAACGAGCGCCGAGCACCGGCGCCAGGTTGTCCTTGTGATAGTACGGCGTGCCGGGGCCGTGAGGAATGGCGATCGCCAGACCGCCGCTCACTTGGGAATACTCGATACCGGCATACGCGTCGACGCGCTTCGTCAAGCGATGGTCCGCGTACCCTGCCACCTCGTTGAGCGTACCAGCGCACGAGCTGCGAAATCCCTTCGCGGGCGAGCACGTTGAGGGCCGGCGAAAATCGTTCTGCAGCTGGTTGTAGTATGCGACCGTGAAGTCGGTCTTACTGTCGTACGTGAACTTGGCGCCGGTCCACCAGATATTCAAAATCTTCGGCGAGTCGAGATTGTCATCTTCGACGCCGCTCAGGAGATACCCACCGCCGGCGGATGCCCCAACGCCCAGCGGATGCTTCGGGTTCGTCTGCCAGACATACTCGTAGCCGCCATAGATCTTGAAGAGGTCCAACGCGTACTTGGCCGCGATCATCATGGCCGTGTTGTCGGTTACGATCCCATACACGGTGTTCGTCGTGGCGATCACGTTGGTGCCGCCGGTGACGGGATTCGTGTTGATACTGTTCGTCGTCGACTGATAGGGCTGCGTTTTACTCTGCGGGCCTAGCAGCGGATTCAGCACGCTGATCGCGTCGTTGTATCGCTGCCAAACCGCGTCGACGAAGAACGTCCCGAATGATCCGCCCAGGTTGAATCCATACGCATCGTTGTGCGGCTGCTCCGGTGTGCAGTCGGCCGCGGTCCACGTGGCGGACGCGGCATAGCAACCGCCGGAGCCATCCGCGAAGCGGTACATCGCGGCCGCATGCACGTGCTCATAGGTGAAACGATACTTGAACGCGTTGTCCCACCGCGCGTCCTGCGTATCCCCGGCGCCGGCCATCGTGCCGTTATACCCGATGTACGAGAATGCATAGCCGCCGCCGGCGGGATCGTATTGCAGCATTGCGTCGGTCCCGAGCGCTCGCTGCCGCCCGAAGGTCACGGTGCCGAAACGGGTCGAGGATATCCCGCCGTAGAACTCGTCGTTGAAGGTCTGACCCTCGCGCGAGCCGTCGATCGTGGCCGAGTAGCTGCCGCGAGGGAGTCCCGCGTTCGCGGCCATCGTCGCCGGCGCGTTGGCGAACACGCCCGATTGCGGATTGATGCCGGTCGAGGCGTTGAAGACCGCGAACCACCCCCGCAGGACCTCTTCTCGGCCTCTGATCCCAAATCCGGTCTGCTGCAGGTTGTTCGGCGCGATGAGCCACTGTGGGTGATTGCCGTTGCGGTTCACCAGCGCTTCGCCTTCGTAGTTGTACGCGTTCTCGGGCATGCCGTGACTGACCCAGCCCACGCCGACGTCGTACGCGCCGTAGAGCGTGATGCCGTTCCATGTCAGCGGGCAATCGGTGGCGAAGAAGTCCTGCGCGTTCTTACAGGGAGTTTGGGCCCCGGCATTCACGGCAACCAAAGTCATGATTCCGACAAGCAACGACCTCACGTTCCCTCTTAAGGCGTGTGTTGGGAACGTAAGGTAACCTAGAGGAACTCACGGCAACTACCGGCGCGCTTTGCGCGCGATCATGATCTCGGTGGCTTTGATGACCGCGAGCGCGTCAGCGCCCGGTGATAAACCGAGTCTCTCCGCTGACGCTTTCGTGATGACCGCAACGAGCTCCTGGGGGGCAAGATCGATAGCGACTTCGACCATGAGCCCATCCGAGCGAACCGTACGAACCTGGCCGCGCAACTGATTGCGAGCGCTCAAATCGATGCCGCCCGTCGCATCGGCCGGCGCCGAGAGAATCGCGGCCCGCGGAAAGAGCCATCGCCGACCATGTCGGACGGTCGGCAGCTTCCCTTCGCGGGCCAAGAGCTGCACGCGTTTGACGTGCATGTGCAGCAGATCGGCCACCTGGCGGGCAGTCAGGAGATCATCGGGCATGCCAAGCACAATAAATGGTTATGTCCCCATGCCAAGCGCTCGCGTACCGCGTGGTTCGCGCGCCGCTTAACATGGGGCACCGTGACACTGACGATCTTCTCACTGAGCGTCGCCGCCGGCTCCGCGATCGCGGGTTTGCTCGGCGCCCTCACGGGACTCGGCGGGGGCGTGCTGCTCGTGCCGCTCCTGACGCTCGGGTTCGGCGTCGATGTACGCTATGCCGCCGGCGCCTCCCTCGTCTCGGTGATCGCGACATCGTCCGGCGCCGCCGCGACCTATGTGCGCGATGGACTGACCAACATTCGCATCGGCATTCTGCTCGAGGTCGCGACGACAACCGGCGCCATTGGCGGAGCCCTCCTGGCGGCGCACCTCTCGACGCACGTGATCGCGGTCGTGTTCGGCATCGTGCTCCTCTACTCCGCGCTGGGCACCCTCGCGCCGGACGTGAGCGGCGACATCGTCAGCGATCCGCTCGCGGTCCGGCTCCGCCTGACGGCGCGGGGCTACGGCGTTCGCCGCGTCCGACTCGGCTTCGCCGTCATGACCGTCGCGGGCGTGCTGTCCGGTCTCCTCGGCATCGGATCCGGCGCGCTGAAAGTGCTGGCCATGGACCGGGTCATGCGACTGCCGTTCAAGGTCTCGACGACGACCAGCAACTTCATGATCGGCGTCACCGCGGCGGCCAGCGCCGGCATCTACCTCCGCCACGGCTACATCAACCCGCCGCTGGTCTGGCCGGTGATGCTCGGCGTGCTGGCGGGCGCGATGGTCGGCGCGCGCGTGCTGCGCCGGGCGCCGGTCGCCGGCTTGCGGCGATTGTTCACCGCGGTCGTGGTCGTCCTCGCCGTCGAGATGATCGCGAGGGGCTGGCGATGAACACGCTCGAGCGAACCGTGAGCCTCGGGCTGCGCGCCGGCGTGACGCTGTCCGCTCTCGTGGTCGGCCTGGGTGGCGTCGCCTATCTCGCCACGTATGGCGGTCAGCCGCCGGTGTTCGTCGAGCCACCGGCGGCGATGCGCAGTGTCGCCGGCATTGTCAGGGGTGTGCTGGGTGGCCAGAGCGAGCGGATCATCGCCCTGGGCATCTTGCTCCTGATCGCGACGCCGGTCCTCCGGGTCGCGCTGCTCGTGGTCGCGTTCATCCGTGAGCGCGACGTGCTCTACGTGGGACTGAGCGCGCTCGTGCTGACCGTGCTGCTCGTCAGCCTCGTGTGAGCATGGACACGAAGGCGCGTACCGCCGCGGAGCGGTGGTTCCGCACCGTGAGGCGCCGGAGCGGCCGAGTGATCTCGAGGTCCGTCAGCTCGAGCACCACGAGGCGCCGGAGCGCGAGCATGTCCTCGATCGCCGCGCGCGAGACGATGGAGATCCCGAGGCCGGCCGCGACGATGCGCTTGATGGCCTCGACGCTATCCGCGTCGAGCGTCCGCTGCGGGACGATGGCCCGCGACGCCAGCGCGGTGAGGACGAACTGTCGCGTGCCGGATCCCGGCTCGCGGAGGACAATGAGCTCCTGCGCCAGCGCCCCGGTCTCGATAGGCGACTGCGGCGCGAGCGGGTGCGATGGCGCCGCGATGACGACCAATTCATCCTCGCGCCAGGACGCCACCTGGAGTCGCGGATCGTCGGGAACGGACGCCTCGATCAGGCCGATGTCGATCTCGCGCTCGAGCAGCGCGCGGGCGACGGCGCGCGAGGGGGCCGTGTGCAGCGACACCTCGACCGCGGGGTGCCGGGTATGGAAGCGCTGGAGCAGCGCCGGCAGCAGGTATGTCGCGATGGTCGGACTCGCGCCGATGCGGAGGACGCCGCCCCCGATCCCGCGGATCGCGTTCAAGGATTCGTCCGCCGCGCGCGCCTCCGCGAGGATCGTGCGGGCGTGGGCCAGAAGCACGCGACCCGGCTCCGTCAAGCGAACACCGGTCGCCCCGCGCTCGACGAGCGCGACACCGGCTCGGCGCTCCAGATCGCGCATGCTCTTCGACACGGCCGGCTGCGTCAAGCCCAGTTGGGCCGCGGCGCGCGTGAAGCTCTCCTGGTGCGCGACGGCCACGAAGACGCGGAGAAGGCGAAAGCTGAAGCCCATAACCAGATGGAATGTCGAGATAACCCCAATACCAACTGTTCACCACAACCGTAGCTATGTAAGCTACGAGTCGACGATGCCGCAAGCAGGGAAACCATGGTTCGCTTCGCCCTCCGCCAGCCGTACACCGTAGCCGTCCTCTGCGGCGTGCTGCTGCTCATGGCCATCCTATCCGGGGTGCGCATGGCCGTGGACATCTTTCCCCTCATCGATATTCCGGTCGTCGCGGTGGTGTGGACGTACCCCGGCATGCTGCCCCAGGATATGGAGAGCCGGGTCATGTTGCTCTCCGAGCGCGGCCTCTCCTCGACGGTGAACGGCATCTCGCGCATCGAATCCCAGTCCGAGTACGGCGTCGGCCTGGAGAAAGTCTTCTTTCAGCCCGGCACCAACATCGCCACGGCGATCGCGCAGATCGTGGCGTCATCGCAGACGGCGATCAAGGCGATGCCACCGGGTATCACGCCGCCGTACGTCATTCAGTCGAACGCGTCCAACGTGCCGGTCGCGCAGCTGACGCTGTCGTCGGAGACCATGTCCGAGCAGAACATCGCGGACTACGGACAGAACTTCATCCGCCTGCGTCTCTTCACCATCCCCGGGCTCGCCACACCGCAGCCCTACGGCGGGAAGATTCGCGAAGTCACCGTGGATGTCGACCCGAAGATGCTGAATAGCGCCGGTCTCTCGGCGCAGGATGTGCTCACCGCGTTGCAGCAGTCGAACATCATCCTGCCGGCCGGCACCGCCCGGATCGGCACGCGCGAATACGACGTGGCGATGAACTCGAGTCCGTCCAGCGTCGCGGCGTTCAACGACATCCCGATCAAGGTCGTGAATGGCGCGCTGGTGCGGATCGGGGACGTGGCGCGGGTGCGGGACGGGTACGCCGAGCAGACCAACATTGTGCGGGTCGATGGCCGGCGCGCCGCCTATCTGACGATCCTCAAGAAGGCCGATGCGTCGACGCTGTTCGTCGTCGAGGCCGCGCGCGCGCTCATTCCGGAGATCAAGAAGGTCGCGCCGCGCGGTCTCGAGGTGCGCTTGGACTTCGACCAATCGCGTTTCGTCCGCGCCGCGATCAGCGGCGTCCTCCACGAGGGCCTCACGTCGGCGGCGCTCGTCGCCCTCATGATCCTGGCGTTTCTCGGCAGCTGGCGCAGCGTGCTCATCGCCTGCATCTCGATTCCGCTGGCCATGGCGACGGCGGTCATCGGCCTCAACGCGACCAACAATTCGTTCAACATCATGACGCTGGGCGGGCTGTCGCTGTCGATCGGCCTCCTGGTCGACAACGCCATCGTTACGGTGGAGAACGTGCACCGCAATCGCGCTATGGGGAAGCCGCTGACGGTGGCGATTCTCGATGCACTGCAACAGATCGCGACGCCGGTCATCGTGGCGACCCTCGCGGTGTGCGTCGTGTTCTTCCCCGTCGTGCTCCTGGAGGGACCGGCGCGATTCCTGTTCATCCCGATCGCGCTTGCCGTCGTGATCGCGATGCTCGCGTCGTATTGGCTCTCGCGCACTCTCGTGCCCGTGCTGTGCCGAATGCTCTTGGGCGGCGAGGCGGTCCACGACCCGGAGGGAATCGATACGGGTAACGGCGTCGCGCATCCTCCGCCGGGCGGGGGTTTCTGGCACTGGTTCAATAACGAGCGCGACCGCCGCTTCGCGAAGTTCCAGCGCGCCTACGGCAGGGCACTGACGGTCTTGATCCGGCACCGGCTCTTCACGCTGGTGACGTTCGGGATCATTACCGTGGCGAGCCTGGGACTCTTTCCCGTCATCGGGCAGGACTTCTTCCCGTCAACCGATGCCGGGCTCATGAAGCTGCACTTTCGCGCGCCGTCGGGGACGCGCATTGAGCACACCGAGCAGATGGTGGCCCAAGTGGAGCAGCAGATCAGAGCGATCGTGCCGGCCGATGAGCTGACCACGATCAACTCGACCATCGGTATTCCCGGATCGCTCAACCTGGCCTTCGTTCCCACGAACAACGCGACCGGCATGGATGCCGAAATCCTGGTGGCGTTGAACGAGCATCACCACCCGACGGCGGGGTATGTGCAGAGAATTCGGGAGACGCTGACCGCGAAGTTTCCCGGGTCCACCGTGTATTTTCAGACGGCCGACATTGTAGGGCAGGTGCTGAATTTCGGCTTACCCGCGCCTATCGATGTGCAGATCGTCTATCCTCACCTCGATCGCTCCTACGCCATCGCGCGGACGCTCCGCGACCGGATGCGGGAAGTCCCCGGGGCCGCCGACGTGACCATCAAACAAGTGCTGGATTATCCGACCCTCCATGTCGACGTCGACCGGCAACGAGCGGCGGAGCTCGGACTGACGCAGCGTGACGCGGCCAGCAGCATGCTCATATCGCTGGCCTCCAGTGGCCTCGTGTCGCCCTCGTATTTCGTCAATCCGGCGAATCAGGTGAGCTATCTCGTGGCGGTCGAGGTGCCGCTGCCCCGGATGAGCTCGACGCAAGACGTGTTGAACACACCCGTGACATCGGCGGGCCATCTCACGCAGACTCTGCCGCCATGGGCGACAACGAACCCCATGCCACGCGCGCCGGCGCAAACGCTCGAGAACATCGCGAACATGACGACCACGTCGGCTCCCGCGGAAATCGATCACTATACCGTGGAACGCGTCATGGATGTGCTGGCGAACGTGGAGGGACGCGACCTGGGAACCGTGGTGGCCGGGGTCCGGAAGCAGGTCGCCAGCCTCGGCGAGCTGCCCCCGGGGATGTCGATTACCGTGCGGGGCCAGGGTGAGGTCATGAACAATGCCTTCAGCAGCCTCGCGCTCGGGTTCGTGGTCGCGGTCTGTCTAGTGTTTGCGCTGATGGCGGTGCTCTTTCAGTCTTGGATCGATCCCTTGATCATCATGGGAGCGGTGCCTGGTGCGATTGTCGGCATTCTCTGGATGCTCGTGGCCACCCACACGACGATCAACATCGAATCTTTGCTGGGCGCGATCATGGCCGTGGGCATCGCGGTCGCGAATTCGATCCTCGTCGTCAGCTTCGCCAACGACCAACGCGTCGAGCACAGCCTCGAGCCCGAACAGGCCGCGATCGAGGCCGGCAAGGTGCGCCTCCGCCCGGTGCTCATGACCGCCGGAGCGATGGTGCTGGGCATGCTCCCCATGGCCATCGGCGCGGGCGAGGGTGGTGAGCAGAATGCGCCCTTGGGCCGCGCGGTGATCGGCGGTTTGTTGATGGCGACCGTCGTCACCTTGTTGGTGGTGCCCGTGCTCTATAGTGTGCTCGCCCGGAAAATGCCGGGGGCCTATCGCGTCGTTCGGCGCTTCGAAACCGAAGCCCAGGGACTTGAATATCATGAGTAGGTTGCACATGGGGGGCGTGGCGCTCGTCGTGGTGACGCTGGGCATCGTCGTGCTGCTGACCGCCGAGCACCGCACCTCGCTGTCCAAAGAATCCGGACAGCGCGTGGCCGCGGTCGACGCCGGCCCGCGCGTGCAACTCGTCTCCGTCGAGGCCGGCGGTGGCAATCGCAATCTCGTCCTGACGGGTGAATCTCGTCCTTTCCTCGCGGTCACCCTGTACTCCAAGGTGAGCGGCTATCTGACCGACGTGCGGGTCGACAAGGGTGACCGCGTACACAAGGGCCAGGTGCTCGCCGTGGTCGAGTCGCCCGAGACCGACGCGGCGTTCGCATCCGCGGAGGCCGATGCGAAGAACAAGCGCATCATCGCCGACCGCGACGCGCAGCTCATCAACCGCAAGCTGATCGCGCCGGAGGAGGCCGAGACGGCCGAGTCGGATGCCGCGCAGGCCGAGGCCCACGCCAAGGCGCTCGAGACGCTCAAGGGGTACGAAGTGCTCAAGGCGCCATTCGACGGTGTCATCACCGCGCGATACGCCGATCCCGGCGCGCTCATGCAGAACGCGCAGACGTCGCAGACGAGCGCGCTCCCGGTGGTCGCCGTGGGGCAGATCGACTCGCTCCGCGTCTTCGTGTACGTCGATCAAGCGAATGCGGGCGACGTGCGGCGGGGCTCACCCGTTATTCTCGATGACCCCTCTCGCCCGGGCCAACCGATCCATACGCGCGTGAGCCGGTATACGGGCGAGCTGGACCCAGAGACGCGGACGCTGCTCGCGGAGATCGACGTGCCGAATCCCAAGCACGATCTGGTCGCGGGCAGTATCGTGCAAGCGACCCTGGAGGTCCACTCGGCGCCATACGAGCGGGTGCCCGCCGAGGCAGTCTTTGCCAGGGGGCTCGAGAACTTCGTGGCCACCGTCACGGCCGACAATCGCGTGGCGTTCCGCCAGGTGCACGTCGTCGACAACGACGGGCAAACGGTGCGACTCGCTCCCGGCGATCTCCATCCGGGCGATCGGGTGGCGCTCAACCTTGGTGACGCGGTTCCCGACGGCCAACGGGTGCAGCCGCTCGGAGAACCCGCTGCGTAAGCTCCTCTTCTTGTGCGGCTGGCCGGTCGGCCTGCTCGCGCAACCGCAGCCCCTGTCGCTGACGCTGGATAGCGCGGTGGCGCTCGGCACTCGCGGTGCGACCGCGGTGCTCCAGGCGCGCGACGTCGCGCGTCTGGGTGGTGCGCTCGTGCTCGAACGCTACGCGCAGTTCTTACCCGATCTCCGAACCGGCGGCCTGTTCGACGAGTATAGTGGCAATGTGCTGCTGAGTCAGCGCGACATCCATCCGACGGACACTCGCTTCCGCGAGCTCGGCTACCACGCCTCCTCCAGTCTCAATCTCTTCAACGGCTTCGCCGACGTCGCGGGTGTCAAAGCGGCGCTGGCGACCCGATCGGCCGCGGACCTGACAGTGACTCGCGCCGAGCAGACCATCGCGCTCGACGTCGCCCAGTCATTTCTCGGGGTCACACTGGATCAGCAGCTGGTCGCGATCGCCACGCAGAATGTGACCGCGTCGCAGCTCCGGGTGGAACAGCTGCAGGAATTGGTGCGGGTCGGCAAGCGACCGCCCGCGGATCTCTATCGACAACAGGCGCAAGCGGCGGCCGATCAGTCGACGCTGGAGGACGCGCGCAACCGGGTCCAATCCGACGAAGTTGGCTTGTTGGAGCGGATCCGGCAGGACCCCCATGTGCCGGTCCAATTGATCGAGCCGGTGGCCGACACCGGTCTTCTCGGAGCGCATTACTCGGACATCGACGGTCTGGTGCGCGAGGCCACCACGCGGCGGGCCGATCTCCAGGCCGCGGATGCCGACGTGACCGCCAACCGGGCCGACATCACGCGCGCGCGCGCCGGATACCTACCCCGGCTCGACCTCGGCGCGAGCGTATTCAGCTTGGGCCGGTTCTTCGACTACGCGGCCACCAACGGCAGCTCCCTCCTGACGACGCCGCAAACGCCGCTCGTCGACCAGATCGGGCACAATCTCACCGGTGAAGTGTGGCTCGGCCTCAACTGGTACGTCTTCGATCAATTCCGGACGCGACTGTCCGTGGAGCGGGCCAAGGTCAGCTACGACGCATCGCAGTACGTGGACCAGGATCTCCGGCTCAGTGTCGCGGGCGACGTCGTCCGCGCGATCGCCGATTATCGGACGGCGGTCAATCAGTTCAACGCGTCGCGCGCCGGACTGGACGCGGCGCAGCAAGCGTACGACCTCGTCAATGGGCGATTCCAGGTGGGGTTCGCCAGTATCGTCGACGTGACGACCGCCCAGACGGCGCTCGTGCAGGCCCAGTCGCTTCGCGCGCAAGCGATGGTCAATCTGGCACTGCGAAAAAAAGCCGTCGGGTACGCCCTAGGGCTGGACCCGACGGCTGCTTTACCGCAGTAGGAGATTTTACTTCGAAGCGGTTTGGATCTGGCTCAGGCGCTGGTCGAGAATCGAGACGATGCTCTCCGGCAGCGGCGCATAGTCGAGACCCGGCGCCGACTTCTCGCCGTCGTGCAGCGCCCACTTCACGAAGTCGATGAGCTTCTTGCCTTTCGCGGCGTCGGCGAACGTCTTCGGAATGAGCAGGTACGTGAACGACGAGATCGGATACGCATCCGCGCCCGCCGCATTCACGATCGAGACGCGGAAGTCCGTCGTGGCCGGGAGCTTGGCACCGACCGCGGCGGCCGTCACGGACTGGACCGACGGCTCGATGAACTTGCCGGCCGCGTTCTGCATCGACGCATACGGCAGCTTGTTCTGGCGCGCGTAGACCAGCTCGACGTAACCAATCGCGTACGGCGTCTGCTTGACCTGACCGGCGACGCCTTCGTTGCCCTTGCCACCGATACCAACGGGCCACTGGATCTCTTTGCCCTTGCCGGGAGCCTTTGCCCAGTCGGGGCTCACGGATGAGAGGTAGTCGGTGAAAATGTAGGTCGTGCCGCTGCCATCCGAGCGATGCACGACGAGGATGTCGTTCGACGGCAGCTTGACGCCGGGGTTGAGCGCCGCGATCGGCGCCGCGTTCCACTTCACGATCGTGCCGTTGAAGATCTTCGCCAGCACATCGCCGTTCAGTCGGAGCGCCTTGTCGACGCCCGGCAGGCTGTACGTGATCACGACCGCGCCCATCACCGTTGGCACGTGCAGCACGGGCGTCTTGAGCTTGGCCTGCTCATCATCGCTCATCGGCGCATCAGACGCGCCGAAGTCGACCGTGCCCTCGGTCAGCTGGCGAATGCCGCCGCCGGAGCCGATCGACTGATAGTTGATTTTGACGCCCGTCTTCGCCGCATAGTCGGCGAACCATTTCGAGTAGATGGGATACGGAAACGTCGCTCCCGCTCCCGTCAAATCGGCACCTTGCGCGGCCGCTACGCTCGCGGCCGCAGCGAGCAGCACGCCGGCTAGACGAATCGACACTTGTGTCTCCGTGGAAGAAGTGCCAGCAACTTAGGTGTGGCAGTCTCCCTTGCGGCGTAACGCGTTAGTCACGCGGATGGAAAGAATGCTGATACGGTCGTGCCGCGACCGGGTTGGCTCTCCGCCTTCACCGATCCGCCATGTGCCTCAACGAGATGGCGGACGATGGCCAGTCCCAGGCCCGTCCCGCCTTCATCCCGCGAGCGCGCGCGATCCGCGCGGTAGAATCGCTCGAAGATGCGCGGCAGGTGTTCGGCCGCGATGCCGACTCCGGTATCGCGCACGCCGACCCAGACGCCGTTCTCCTCGAGGCTTGTGAAGACGGTCACCTGGCCGCTCGTGGTGTGCCGGATCGCGTTCTCGGCCAAGTTGCTCAGCACCTGCCGCAGCGCCGTGGGATCGGCGTACGCTTCGCTCGCGTTCTCGGGGATCTCGTACTCGAGCGCGACACCTTTCTCATCGGCAACCGACTTCGCTCTCGCCGTCGCATCGAGCGCCACGGCCGCGACACCGACCATCTGCGGATTGGGGACCCAGCCGCCGGATTCGATGCGGCTCAGATCCAGGAGATCATCGACGATCCGCTGCATGCGCCTCGTGTTCGTCAGGATCGTCTCGGCGAACTGTCTGCGTTGAGGCGCCGGCAAGGTATCGTCTTGGAGTGTCTCGGCGAATCCACCGACCACGGTCAATGGTGTTTTGAGCTCATGCGAGACGTTGGCCACGAAATCGCGGCGAACAGTTTCGAGGCGACGTGTGGGCGTGAGATCGAGCAGCGCCAATACGGCGCCGCCACGAGCGAGAGGCCGCGCCGCCAATGCCAGATTGCGGCCATCGATAAATGTCTCGACAGACTCCGTGGCGGCGCCAGCGACCGCCGCGGCGACCGCCTCACGCAACACCCGCTCACGCGGGAGACGATCGAGCGTGAACGGTACCTTATCACGTACCCTGAGCAGACGACGGCCGATGGCATTGATGCGCACGACACGAGATCGCGCGTCGATGGCCAAGACGCCTTCATTCAGCGAGTCGAGCAACGCGGTGAGCAACGACTCTTCTTCTTCGAGCGCGGACACTCGTCCCTGCAGCTGCTCGGCCAATCGCGTGACGGCGTTCGAGAGATCGCCAACCTCACCGGGTGCGCCGAGGGCGGGGCGACGCGAGAGGTCGCCGGCGGCCAACGCGCGGGCCACGTCGCGCAGCTCGATGATGGGTCGGGTGACCGCCCGCGCGAACAAGAACGCGATCGCGGCGGCGATCGCGAGCGTGAAGAACCCGATGAAATAGACGTCGTCACGGGCCTCGCGTACGAGGGCTTGGGTCGTGACGTCCGCTATGCGAGCATTGAGCCGGTATTCAATGACCCCCACCACGCACGCCACTAGGACGCTGACGATGATCAGCGATCCTAGCAGCAGACGTTGAGTGAGGCGCAACTACGCCGTGCGCGTGTGCCCCGCCTTGAGCCGGTACCCAAAGCCGCGAACGGTCTCGATCAGATCGCCAGCGGCGCCGAGCTTCGTGCGCAACCGCTGGATGTGCATGTCGACGGTGCGCGTCTGGATATCCGGGGCGGCGTCCCACACGGTCTCGAGCAGGTGACCCCGCGCTTGCACCCGCCCGCGACGCTCGGCGAGCGTCAGGAGCAGCTTGAATTCCGTGGGCGTGAGATCGATGTCAGTGCCTTCGACGCTCACGCGATGCGCCGCGCGGTCGATGTGAATCGGTCCGATGGCGAGGACATCGTTCGTCCCCCCGCCGGCCGCGCCGACCCGGCGCAGAATCGCGCCGACGCGCAGCACGAGCTCCTGGGGGCTGAAGGGCTTCGTGAGGTAGTCATCCGCGCCGAGCGACAACCCACGAATGCGATCCGGCTCATCCTTGCGCGCGGTGAGCATCAGTATCGCGACCTCGCGAGTGCCATCGTCACCGCGGAGCTGCTCCATGACATCGAAGCCGGAGAGCCCTGGCAGCATGAGATCCAGCACCACGAGCGCTGGACGTTCTTGCCGGGCGAGTCCCAACGCATCGTAGCCGTTGGCCGCCGTGGAAACACGATATCCTGATTTCGCCAGATGGTAGGCGACCAGGGCCACGATATCCGGCTCGTCATCGACGACCAGGACTCGTTCGCTGCTAGGCGGCGCGATCATACTCTCCGAACCGTTCGGTGACCTGTGGCGAAGCGCCCGTAACACACGAGGAGCTTGTCGTTCTGGGGACTGAAGCGACAGTTGCATCGCAGTCACAATATTGTCACTTAGAAAACTTGCCCACGCTGGCTCATCGGTCAACTGCCCGGCTAGCTTTTCTGATGGTGTCACTCCAAGCGTACGTCAATGGCGCCGCCGTCAACGTTTCACCTGGTGGAACCGCACTGGACGCGGTTCGCGCGGCCGATCCGTCCGCGGCTGAGGCGGTGACGCGACAGGAAATGGTCATTACTGACAGCCGGGGATTGCCGACCACACCAGAGACCCCGGTGCGTTGGGGTTCGATTTTCCGGTTGATCCCCGCCCGGCCGCGTTAACGTGGTAACACGGGATTGGCTGCGCCGATTGCCCAAAGCTGAACTCCACTGCCATCTCGATGGCTCGTTGCGCCCGTCCACGCTTCTGGAGCTGACACGGGAATACGGCGTGCCGATTGCGGCAGGCGACGCCGAAGGCGTGCGGCGCCACATGCGAGTGGAGCACGCGCACAATCTCGAAGACTACCTCGCGCGATTCGCGACGACGGTCGGCGTCCTCCAAACCGCCGCCGCCGTTGAACGCGTGGCCTACGAGCTGGTCGAAGATGCCGCCCACGATGGGGTGCGCTACATCGAGGTCCGAAACGCCCCGATCCTCAATACGCGCGCCGGCCTCTCGCTGGTCGAAGTCGTCGAGGCGATGCAGCGCGGGCTGAAGCGCGGCGAGCAAGTCCACGGCGTCATCGCGCGGCTCATCTTGATCGCCCTGCGACATATGCCACCCGCCATCTCGATGGAAATCGCCGAGTTGGCCGCGGCGTTCCGAGGCAGTAGTGTCGTCGCATTTGATCTCGCGGGGGCCGAAATGGATTATCCCGCTCGCGATCATGCCGCGGCGTTCCTCTACGCGCGGGAACGTGACGTGGCGTGC
>DASRDS010000385.1:0-11682 GCA_035652495.1 Gemmatimonadaceae bacterium | reverse complement strand
CCACGTTCGACAGCGGTAACAACGACGTCCAACGTATTCTCGGCGCGCTTGAGTTTTATCCACGTCTTGCCGCGCCGACCAGGCGTGTATGTCGACGCCAGGTCTTTCATGACAAGCCCTTCGTTGCCCGCCTCGCGCGCTGTGGTGAACGCCGCCTCAATATCTTCTTCGCTCTCGGCGCGCTCGACTGGCGCGAGATGAATGGTTCCAAGCGCCTCGAGACGTTTCCTGCGCTCGGCATAAGACTCATCGATAACCAGCGCGTCATCCTGTGCCAGAATGTCGAAGACGGTGAAGGTCACCGGCACTTCCTGCACGAGCGCAGGACTTGGCGACTTTCGCCCGAGTCGCTGCTGCAAAGCGAGAAAGGAGCTCGCCATTAGCTCACCGTCGAGTATGATCCCGGCGGTCCCGGTCAGCGGCATGAGCGCGCTCACGACCTCCGGATACCCGTGCGTGATATCGTCGAGCGTGCGCGAAAACAGCGCCACGCGTCCCGCGGCGAGATGCGCCTGCGCGCGAATGCCATCGTACTTGTTCTCAATCGCACATGGAAACACCGGCGTCCCCGACGCGGCCGCGAGCATGAATCCGATGGGATGGAACATCTTGAGCGCGGCCTGCGCCAACGTATCGTTCCGCGCCATCACCGCGACCTCGCCGATATCCCCGCGCAGCAAGTTCGCGCGCCGGATGTCGGTCAGCGGCCGCCCGAACGCGCGCCCGAGCGCTTCTTCGACCTGGGCCTCTTTGAGCCCGATGCGCAACTCGCCGCCGAGCAGCTTGACGACGAATCGCGCTTCCAGCCCGCCGAGCGTGGCGAGCCATTCGCGGATGAGTGCCCGACGCGCGTTCGTACCCTTCGCCGCGGCGAGTCGTGCGAATCGGGCGTCGACGTCCTGGAGCGTGGTGCCGGACGGCGGGCGGTCCGCGAGCAGCTCGCCGGTCAGATCGCCGAGGTCACCGTGCGCCAGATAGCGCGCGCCGAGATGGTCGGCCGCGTGACCGGTGATCGTGCCGAGCGCTTCCCAGACGATGGAACCGCCCACTTGCGTGGTCCGCGCGTCGTGCCGCGCGAACACGATGCCGGAAAAGAATCGTGCCGCGATCTCGAGCGCCGTCCCGTCGATCGACAATAAGTATCGTTCCAGGATCGCGCTCTTCTCGAGCCGCTTCGTCGTGGCGCGTACCGCCTCGGCAGCCTCCGCCCACCGCTGTAAACTATCCAGCATGTGGGCCGACACGTTGCTCGCCGCGGAGAAGGCGCATCTGATGCGGATCCTGGTCTGGTCGCTCACCTGCGTACTGACCGGCACCGCCGTCCTGGCGGTATTCGCGGTACGACGGTGGAGCTCGGCGCTCTCCAGCGCCTTCGCGATCCAGACGATCGGTTGGGGGGTATTTGAAGCCACGGTCGCGCTCGTGGCGCTCGTGGGACTGACGCCCAGGGACCTCAGTGCGGCCGAACGGCTCGTTCAACATCTATGGTTCGAGACCGGGCTCGACGTGGGACTCATCGCGATGGGGGTGACGTTGGCGCTCACGACGTATGGATTGACGCAGGGCCGGCGCCTGGGCGGCGTTGGCGCCGGTCTAGGAATTATAGTGCAAGGGGCGGTGCTGCTCGTGCTCGACGCCCGCTTTCTCGCGCTGGCTGGCCGATTCGTTTAGATTCGACTTCCCTCATGACAACCGGGTATTCCGACCGCATCAATCACGCGTTCGCGTTTGCGGCGAAGCATCATGATACGCAGGTCCGCAAAGGGACCGCGCTGCCGTATTTGACGCGGCCGGCGAACGTGGCGGTAATTCTGACGCGATACGGTCAGTCGGAGGACACCGTGCTCGCCGCGATCCTGCACGGGGTCGTCGAGGGGTCCGTGCGTGATGGATTTACACGCGAGGAGCTCGACGAGTGGATCGGGCAGAAGTTCGGGCGCTCGGTGCTCGAGACCGCGCTCGCGGTCGCCGAGCGGCGGACCGACGACGAGGGCGTCGAGCTTTCGCCCGAGGAGCGCAAGCGCGACGCCGTCACGCGGTTGGCGAGTGCGTCGACGCCCGCGCGATGGGTGGCCGCGGCCGACGCGTTGCATAGCGTCGGCACCATCCTCGCAGATCTGAAGCGCACGGACTATCCCGAGACCGTGTGGTCGCGCACCTCGCGGGGACGCGAGGGTACGGTCAAGTATTACCGCGCGCTATGTGATCGGCTGGCCGAAGTGGGATTCGACGCGCCGATCCTCGAGGAGCTGCGCCACGCCGTCGAGGCCGTGGATCAGCACAGCGTGACCGAAGTCAGGGGATAATCTTCTCGTCCGTCGGGAACGAGCAGATGCTGCCGACGTTCTCGAACGGACCGCGCACTTCGCCCCAGCCCCAGCGCGGGATGTGATCGTTCGGGCCCGTGGGGTTCTCGGTGAGCGCCGAGTTCATGACGGCGATGCGGCTGCCCCATTCGATGTGCGCCGCGAATACCGAGCGAAACTCCGGATCACTCGGCAAGCCCACCTCGTCGGCCGCCTCATGAATCAGTGTCGCCCATCGATGGCGCTGCTGTTCCGTGAGTTTGCGCCCGACGTGCTGCTGGACCATGTCGCGCATCGCGGCATTTTCCGATTGCGTGCCAGAATACGTGGGGCCAGCGCCGAAGCCTTGCGCAATGAATGCGGCGACGTGCTTTGGGTGATCCGCGCTCATGTGCGCGAACACCGGTGCTAGGATCGGATCTTTGACGACCTTTGCGTAGAACGCGTTCGTCAGGCGCTCAAAGGCCGGGAGCCCGCCGGCGTACTCGGCGACAGTCGGGATGTTCGCATCAGACATACGTGCAGTCTGATCAACCGCTCAGCGCCACGCAATCGCCGAAATGGGCTAGAGGCGGTGTTTTTCCAAGTAGCTCAGGTTCTTGCCGTGAGCGATCCAGGCCTCGATCGCCGCATTGGCCCAATACCACTCAGCGTTGTGCTTGAGTTGGGTGTTCCGCGATGCCCGATACCAATTGAGCGCGTCGGTGTATCGCCCATCGTGCTCTGCGCGTAAGCCGATGTAGTACGCGCCTTCGCACCGGTGATCCGGCGTCGTCATCACCTTGAGCGCCGCCTGGAGATTATCGAGTCCGAGGAGATACCGTCCCAGCGTGTAATAGGCGCTGTCGCCCTGCGCGGCAAACAACGCATGGGACGTATCCGAGAAGTAGGCGATCAACTCGGCGCGGTGCGGATCGGGCGTCCGGCGGCGCTCGGACGCCGCTGCCCGGTACAGCCAGGTCGCGACGGTCGACGCGTTCGACAACGGCAGACTCCACAGCACGTCATCGTTCTTGTCGTAGTTGTACGCGTCCCCGGCCATGGCATCGTCGAACGGTCGCGGCACCGCCGTCGTAAGCCAGGCGAGTGCGCTGTCGGCGCCCTTCCACTGCATCAGATACGCGTACGCCTGGAGCCGTGGCCCCACAGAATGGTTCGGTCCTTCCTTGTCCCGATGCAGCAGCGACTGGATCGCGAACGCGAGGTCCGGGTGACCCGCCGCATTGGCGGCGCTTGCAAGCTCGCCGATGTCCCACAGGTCGACTCCTTCCGCGCCCATCGCTTCGACCATCTGGTTCACGTCGGCACGGCTGCGCCCGACGAACGCCTTCAGGAACATGGAATCGACCGCCGACTTCCAGTCCAAGTCCTTCCAGTGTGAGCCGAGCGCGTTGAACTCTCGGGCGGCGTCGGCGTACCCACGCTGATGCCACAGCACGTACAACCTCGCCGCGTGTTCATCAGGCCAATCGGGATAGCGCCTGACCGCGTCTTGCGTCAGCCGGTCGGCCGTCGCGAGGCATTGCTCGCAGCCCTGGTGCTCGGCGATGAGCGCGGCACCGTCGAGTGCCTGGCCGCTGCCGAACTCTATGTACGGGTACACGGTGCGCCAGGCGGCATCGGTTCGTCCTTGCTCGTCGAGGATGCGGCCGAGCGCCAGATGCGCGTTCACCCAATCGAATTCGTCGCTCAGCGTGTCCCGATGGGCCTCGGCGATCCAGTCGCGGACCACCGCGGCGGCCGCGGGATAGTCGTGCATGCGCTCGAGCAATTCCTCGTAGGGCGCGCGTACCGACCAGAGATCCGGCGCCGCGCCGACCAGTCGGGCGTATATCGCGCGCGCCTGCTCGTTCGTGATCACGCTGTCATGCGCCGCGCTTCGGATCGCGTATAATCGCTGGTCGACCGTGGCCTGCGAGTCGTTGGCGAGCGCGATAATCGCGGTGTCGTTCCCGTCAGCGAGCGCGACACCGACGTCGAACGTGCGCCCTGGCGTCGGGACGAGCTCGGAGTATCGCCGGTACAGTCTTTCGGCGATGTGCATGGCACGCGGCGACCACTCCAAGCGATACGCGATGTCCCACAAAGTTTCGGGGCGGCTGTCGAGACGCGAGACGAGATAGGCGGCGCCGAAACTGAGCTCGTCGTCGCGCGCCACCGCCGCGCGCTCGACGCGCTCGAAGGCCTCGAGGCGCAGCGTCTTGCCCATGGTCGCATCGTGGGCGTCAGCCAGGAAATCGGTCGGCTGGCTCGGATCGCTCATCGTGACGAGCGCGTGCGCGCACCATTTCGCGACGGCGCCACCAGCTTCGGGAGGCGCGCCACGGTATTCCGACAGCAGATCCGCGGTGCTCGCCGAATCCGCGTAGTCATCGAGCTCGTGATCGCACGCGACCGCGACGGCGCCATCGAGGTGGGCACGGAAGTAATCACGAATCGTCGCGCCGTCGGCGAGCGGCCCCGGATACAGGGTATCGAGCACCGCTTCGGCGCCGGCGATGGCGGCCAGCGCCTCGCCGGCGGGAATCGGCGCGACGGTGCCACTGCGCGCATGCACGTGCTTGATCTGGCTCACGAACCGGCTGACCCAGTGACCTGGCGTCGTATCGAGGGCAAAGCGGGTATGCGTGATCCGCGCCAGGTCGATGGCCGCGACGAGCGGCACCAGGGCCGGCAAGCGTCGGTCCCACTCGAAGTTGCCGGTTTGCAGTCTCATGCTGAACACGGGCAACTCATGGTCCGTCCAGTGGAATCGAGCGCCGATGTCACGCATGAATTGCCGGTGGTCGTTCGCATGGCGACCCTCGTACGCGAGACTGCGCAGATACAAGAAGTGTGTGAGGGGCGTGGCATCCCCGCGCGCGCCGGCCCGCTCGAGGGCCGTCGGGTGATCCAACAGGTAGAGGCGTATCGGGTCGTTCGAGCCGAGGCTGTCGGACATGGCGACTGCCTCGCCGTAGTAGCCCATCTCGCTCGCCAGCAGGGTGCGTTCACGCTGGGAGGGCGCGAGCATGGTGGCGGCGAGCGCCTGCGCGGGCACGGCGTCGGCGACGTTCGTGCGATCGATGGTCTGGACGGCGAGGGCGACGAGCCCTCGCGACGCGAGCGGGAGAAGCCTCGGGTCGTGCGTGGCTTGCCAGAGGCTGTCGACGACACGCAGCGTGCGAGCGACGTGGACCGCGTCGAAGTCATCAATGTCCGCGCTCAGGCCTGTTGTGTCGAGCGATGAACCGGACGGGGTGGTTGCGGTCGCATGAACGTGCGCCGCCCAGCCGGTCAGCATCCGCTCACCATCATGGAAGCTGGGAAGATCCGGAAGGGTGCCGGCGGTTTCGTTGTGATACTGGATGTCCCAGCCTGACGGACGAGGGACGAGGGTGACCGGCGAGAGTGGTGTGCCGGTCAGGATTCTATGGATGTGGGCGACGGCGGCGACGAATCGAATGTCGGGCTTGAGGCGCAGGCCATCGTTGACGGCGAGCGCCATCGAGTCGACGGGAACGTCGAGGACCGAGCGGGGATGGGTCGAAGGATAGAGAACGACGACGTCACCGACGGTTTCCGTGTCGGTGGACGTGAGGTCGGTCAAAGTGGAGTCGGGGCGAAGCGCCGGTAGCTGGCGCTTCGCGTCGAATTGTTGTTCGTGGTGGTGGTGGTACAACCTCCACACCGCGAATTGGCCGGCGGCTATGGCAACGAGCAGCGCCGCGATGAATGGCCAGCGTGCTCGATCGGACGACGGCGGCATGTCAAACAGACGAACTAATCTTTGTACGGGTCAAACTCATCCGCGCCTGCCATTACGACAATCAACGGTTGCAGCGTGTGCACGATTTCGATCGGGTCACCTTGCGCGGCCAGCACATCCGGCAGGCGGCGATACACGTGGGGCTCTCATCCAGCCCGCCGCCGCGCAGTACCACGCCTTTCTCGGCGACCCAGCCGTCCATCATCGGCTGGGTGACCTGACCCGTCGAGATGACCTCGCCGGTCTTGCGGTTCCGCTTACCGGCGGCGGCCGTGCGGGACATCACGCGGCCCCAGTCATCGTCCGCGAACAGCGGATCATCGGCGCATCGTCCGCGCGATTCTTACGGCCCATGCCGAAGCTGATCGTCGCCGCGATTTCATCGGCGAATGGGTCGAGTTTGCCGAGCTGTTCCACCGTCAGGTCCGTGCGGATCGCCGCGTTGCCGCAGGCGATGTCGAAGCCTACGCCAACGACTGAGACCTGGTCGCGATATGTGGCGACGCCGCCGATCGGCATGGTGAAGCCGACATGGCCATCTGCCATGAGCGCCACGCGAACCACGCGTGAGGCTACATCGGTCAGCTGTACCAGGGTCTGGGCATCGCGGGTTCCGAAGATCCGCATCGTAGGGATGGTTTGCGTGATGTAGCGATGATAGGAAAGACGGGTGCCGGTGGTACTATCTCAGCGCCGAGCGAAGCGGAGTGTTCGCCAAGGCGTGGAGATTTGCTAGGAACCATGTCGCGGGATCCGGTTGGACACCAAACGTCACAGCGTCGCCGGAGTGGTGGAACTGGTAGACACGGAAACCTGGAAAATTTCTGGGCGAAAGCCCGTACGGGTTCGAGTCCCGTCTCCGGCACGCTGGCGGCGCGTGTGATTTCACTCGTTGACGCCGGAAGAGCGGATTGGTAGATTGCAAACACTTTCCAGGTTTCCGTGTCAGGGCCCCAGCGAGACAATCTGCTGGGGTCCTTTCATTTTTTTCTAAAACTCCGCGATCAACTGCGCAGTGCTCGGGTCAAATCCGACAACGTCGAGCATACCAAGGTCGTCGGGGTCCGCGATGGTGAACTCATTCGCGGTCATCGCCACGACCACCAGCTTCGCGGCAATGCCCATCCGCTGCCGATACTGCCGCAACGCCTCTGCGGGATGAATCGCACCAGCCCACGTCTCGTTGTCGGTGAGGACAACGAACACGTCCACCGGCCAGCGATTGTTCGCCGCCTCAACCATCGGCAACGCACAATCAGTCCCACCGAACGGCATATTCGCGGTCAACTTGATGACGTCGTCCAACCGCTGCCGCGGCGAGATGTTGAGCCGCGTAAGCCCGGTCGGATGTCCCGGAAACCGCGAGGGATATTTTCCGGCTGTGAAAGCAACGAACTGATGGTGAGGCTCAGTCGCAGCCGTCACCAGTGCCATAGCAGCCGAAGCCTCGCGGCATGACAAGAAGTCCATGCCGAAGACCGGCGCCGTCATGGAGCCCGACACATCGAGCGCCAGCATGATCCGCCGATTGGTGGTCGGCGCGTTGACGAACGTCGCGTAGAACGCCGCGTCGAGCGCATCGACGATCTGCGGCACGGGGTCCCACGTCTTCTTCCCCCGCATACCGCGCCCCTGCGCGTAAGTCTTGAGCGCGGCAAGCACGGCGATCGGGTGAATCCGAGCGGCGCGCAGTGCATCGCGATCGCGCAAACGAGCCACGATCGACGTTGCCGCGTCGCTATGCGGTACCAAGAGACCACTCGCGCTCATGACGCCGAGGTTCCGGATCATGGCGGTGAGCGGCATAGACGCCAGCAATGCCTCCCACACCGAGGCATGGGTGAGCAACTCCGTCGGCACCATCTCTCGCGTCAGCCGATGCTCGGCGATAGTCTTAGCGGCCGCGTCAGGCTTGAGCCGTGCGAGCGAAGCGACGGCCTCGACGAACGTCACGACGTCGGGATGCGGCGCGACACGCGACGGACTCCCAACTTCGAGGGTCTGCCGCGTGGCGTAGCGGAACAAATAGTCGTGCGTCGCGCTCGGCGGCACCGGGTGCGCGAGCCGCAACGTGTCGCGGTGCGACCAGCCGTCGCGCGAGCGGTACTTGAGCAGCTGATAGGCTAGGATGGCGGCGGGTCGCGCCGTGTACCACTGCGCGACCGCCGTGCGCGGACCGCGTCCCCACCCGCGCAACCCTTGCAGGTACCGCACCCAGTGGAACAGGTGCGTTCCCGTCCGTGCCACCTCCGGCAACGCCGCGAACGCCGCCGCCCGCGTCGGCGCATCCTCGGCGCTCGCCGCCAGCGCGAGCGCGAACAATGCGGGATCGTTCGACGGCGCGCGTCCGCCGGTGGAGATCTCGACGATCCGGCGCACCGCGCGAGGACCATCGGCCGCGATGCACGCGATCGCGTTCACCGCGTTTTCACGGGTCAGCTGGCGCTCGCGGATGTAATACGTTCCGCGCTCCGTGCCGAAGATCAGGAAGCGGTCGAACCGCTTCCACGGATCGACGGCCCACGTCCATCCGCCGGCCGAGTTCGGGATCTGATCCGAGCCGGGGATCGGCTCGGACTGCGGCGTCGCCTGACGCTTGAGGCGAGTCGCGAAATGCTTCGTGAAGTCCAGCATGGCTCGCCCTCCGGGGTGAGTTGGTGAAGGACGTGAGAGATGATTCGATGCCGAGCCCGCGGGATCGAACCGCGGCGTTCACCAGTCGACGATAACCCTCAACAGGCGGCCCGTGAGCGGGCGAAGACTGTGCCGAGGGGCGACTCGGCATCGAACCACAGGAAGGCTGGCAGGAGTCGAACCTGCATCGTTCAGGTGTCCGATAACCCTCATCCTTCGGCCCGGAGTCGGGCGAGGTCTCGAATAAGGATTCTTGCTGACGCTCTAACCAATTGAGCTACAGCCTTCTGGAGTAGAACCGCCGGCGTGATTTGAACACGCGACCCCTGAGCTACAGCGGTAAGAAAAAGAGTGGCCGCCGCCAGCGGCTCCGACACACAGGGAGTCGCGTTCGCCAGCGAGCGGAGTGCCAACGACGGCCACTCGTGATGCACGTTCGATTATCAAACAGCGCCAAAACGAAATCGCCCCACCTGCTCACTGTGTGCAGGTGGGGCGATTCTCGGTTGCGTCAGCGCTTAAGCGCCTGGCCGTCCCGATGGACCCCCTGCACACACGTCACCCGTCGCGAACCGGTCGATGACCGGTCGCAGGCTGACACTTTGCTTCGAGAGTGAGCTCAAGGTTGTGTGCATGTAGTCGAGGAGTTAGACAAAAAAAGAGTCGCGTCACCGAACACACTACGCCTTCGGGACGCGACTCCCAGCTACGAACCTATGTAGTACACCCACGCTTGTCAACGGTCGTCACTCACCCCGAATCGCGGTGATCGGATTGACAGCCGCGGCCCGTCGTGCGGGCGCCCAACTCGCGATGACCGCGACGATCGCGAACACGCACGGTACCGACGCGAACAGGATCGGGTCGGTCGGACTCACGCCGTATAGCATCGCGCGCAAGACGCGCGTCGACGCGAGCGCGCCGAGCAGTCCCGCTCCGACGCCGAAGGCGACGAGCACGAGGCCTTGGCGCACGGTCATCCACTGGATCCTGCCCGTGCGTGCGCCGAGTGCCATGCGGATGCCGATCTCGCGCGTGCGCTGCGCGACCGCGTGTGACATGACGCCGTAGATGCCGATCGCGCCGAGCAGAAGCGCGGCCGCGGCGAAGAGGCCCAAGAGCAGCGTCGTAAGGCGTGACCGCGAGACGGAATGCGACACGATGTCGGTGCCGGTCGCGACGTTGGCGATCGGAATTTGCGGATCAACATCGGCGATGGCGGCGCGCAGACGTTGGGCGATGAGGCCCGGGTCGCCCGATACGCGCAGGGCGAGCGACACCTGGCCCGAGGGGAAGGCGAGCGCGGGCGCCATGGGGCGATAGATCGTCGGCGTCGGTATTCCGCTCAAGCTGTCGTGCTTGATGTCGGCGACGACGCCGACGACGGTAAACCAATCGTACATCCACGAATGCCGCACGCGCTGGCCGATCGGATTTTCGCCCGGCCACAGCGTCCGCGCGGCGGTCTCATCGATGATGGCGACGCCGCTGCCGCTGTCCGCCCGGTCGGCATCGGTGAATGCGCGACCCTGCCGCAGCGGAATGCGCATCGTCCTGAAGTAATCCGCCGAGACGAAGTCGTAGTTGGCCATGTGGGGCGGCGTGCCTTCGGGCAGCGGATGCGCCTCGGTCTGGATCGGGACGACATCCCATGACGGATCGAGGGGCAGACGGCTCGTGGTCGCCGCGAGCTCGACGCCGGGAATCTCGCGCACGTGCTCGAGCACGGTCTTCTGGAAGAGCATCGCATGCTCGATGGTGTCGCTCGCCATTGGCGGCATCGGAACGGTCGCGGTCAACAGCTGGTGTGTCGCGAAGCCCGGATCGACGAGCTGCAGCTTCCAGAAGCTCTTGGCGAGCAGGCCCGCGGCCGCGACGAGCACGACGGCCAGCGCCACCTGCGCGCTCACGAGCCAACCGCCGCGTCGCGTGCGCAGCCCCGGTCGTTGCGTGGCCCGAATCGCCGGCGCCATACCGAACGCGAATCCCGTCGTGATGATGAGGCCCGCCGCCACCGCCAGCACCCGCGCGTCCATATGCACCTCGGACAATCGCGGCGTATCCGCCGGGAGCAACGCCACGAGGGCTTGCGTGCCGTATACGGCGCCGATGACGCCGAGTGCGCCACCGACGACGGCTAATGTCAGGCTCTCGGTGAGCAGCTGCCGAATGAGCCGTCCGTTGCTGGCGCCGACGCTCAACCGGATCGCGATCTCGCGGCGTCGGGTGGCGGTTCGTGCGAGCAGCAGGTTCGCGATGTTCACGCAGGCGACGATGAGCAGGAGCGCGACCGCGCCGAGCATGAGCGCGAGCGTCGGACGCATTGAGGACACGACGTAGTCTTGCAGCGGCGTCGCGCGGGCGGAGTCACCGTAGGCGTTGGGCAGGTGCCACGGGAACTCCGGGAGCATGGCCTTGGCGACGGCGTGCATGTCGGCGCTTGCTTGGGCGAGGGTCACGCCGGGTGCCAAGCGTCCGATGGGGAAGTATCCGCCGTCGCCCCAAAACGCCTGCGAAGTGTCGCTGGGATCGAGGGTCATCGGGCACCAGAAGGCCACGCGCGATTCCGGGAATCGAAAGGTCGCCGGCATCACGCCGACGATCGTGCGCTCGATGCCGTCGATCCGAAGCGAGGTACCCAGGACGTGTTCGTCGCCGCCCAGGTGTTGTTGCCAGAAGGCGTGACTCAAGACGACCAGGCGGTTCTTGCCGCTTTGGTCTTCGCCAGGTACGAACGTGCGGCCCATCGCCGCGCCGACGCCTAGTGTCGCGAAAAGGTCGGCTGACACCCAGGATCCGGAGAGGCGCATCGGTTCGCCCTTGCCGGAGACGGTGACGTCCTGTGGATATCCGTAGGCGGACAACGCCGACATGGAGCGATTACGAGCGCGTGTGCGCACGAGCACGGCCCGCGTTGGCCACACCCCATTGATACTGACCAACTGCTCCGGTTGGGCGAACGGGAGCGCCCGGAGCAGTACGCTATCTACGACG
>DASRDS010000384.1:0-1294 GCA_035652495.1 Gemmatimonadaceae bacterium | reverse complement strand
GCTCGCAGCTCGAGCTCGCGATCGTCGAATACGTTGCCTGGTTCAACAACGAGCGCCTCCACACCGCGCTCGGAGGCGTGCCCCCAGCCGAGTATGAGGAGGTCCACTCACGACACTAGGCGTACGCCAACCCCGATAGATAGAAAAGAGGAAACCAATCAAACCAGTCTCCGCGGAACCTGGGAGGCCCCATCCTTTGTTTGTCGCCCGAGCTTGAAGGGCGCCGGCTACTCGTCGGGCAGGCGGAGCACGTCGAAGTAGAACCCTTCGTCGAGATCCCGGATCTCGAAGCCCACCTGACGTAGCCAGCCGTCGAGTGGTGCGATCATGCCGAACGTCAGCGCGTCCAGCTCGCGTAGAGAGATTGCATCACGCGCCGACGGCACGTCCCTCAGCGTCGCCACGAATGGATCCCAGGCCGATCCCACGAAGCGTTGCCAGAGCGGGAGGGTTGTGTCTGGCGCGAGGCGGCCGTCCGACGCGAGGTACTCGGCAGCGACGTAGCCCCCGAGTGTTGCGATGTGGCTAAACGAGGTCAGAACGGATTGGCATGTGCGGCCGATGTCCTCGTTTGGGTGTCGCAGGATGCATGCATCGAGAAGGTCAGCTTGGAACGTCCCGAGCGTTTCGGGCAAAGACGATCTGTATCCGTGGTGCGGCCAGTCGCCAGCATCACAGAGCGCCTTTTCCACGCGGTACTCGTCGACGACCATGCCAGCGACGGCGCTGAAGTAGCCGCGATGCGACATGCCAGGGATCCCGTGCCGTGCACGGATCGTTCCTTGCGTTTCACCCCGCTGGTGAATCGCGACATGGTGCGCCTCGTGAGACACGAGCCTTTCGAGACCGATCTCAGCCGCAACGTTGCTATGCAACAGCGGCGCAGAAACAACAACGTCGACTGTTCCGTCCGCCAATGGGAGTGTCCGCGCGGCTGCGACCCCGAACGTTCGGTCGGTCTGGTACTGCGCAGCGTCTTCCAAACTCAATCGCGTGCGGTTCGACGCGACGAAGTCGCCGGTGATGACGAGACGTGCAGCAGCGGGCGTGGGCGCGATGCGCTCGAGCGCCGAGACTGCCGCCTGAACTTCGGCCGGATCGACGTCGGTCGGAGCTACGTGCTCATAGATCACATCCACGCTCTCAACCTAGGGTGGACTGTCACCGAGTGGTCCAGACACTCGGGCCTCTTTTCAGCTTGTAGATGTGGACGGCGCCCGTGAGGGCGCCGTCTGGTCCTCGGCTCACTCTCGCCTTCGACTGCCACGTCGGAAGGAGAGGAGTGAGCCGCATG
>DASRDS010000383.1:0-6416 GCA_035652495.1 Gemmatimonadaceae bacterium | reverse complement strand
GGCGTAGATGGTCGTCAGGATCACGATGAAGAGGTAGCTGCCGTTGATGACCGAGATGAGCATCTCGCCCGTGGTCGGCCAGATGGCCGTCCCGTACTGCACATCGACGAACCACGCGCTCAGGGCGACGTTCACGACGCTAATGAACGCGATCGTGAGGAAGATCGGATCGCGGACCATGGCGACCACGAAGAACCATGCTTGGCCGAGCAGCTGGCGCCAGCGGGCGGCGAAGTCGAAGTGCTGCGTCACGGCGGGAGTCGCGAGCACCGCGACCGGCGCGCTCGGCGTGCGCGAGGCGCCCGGTTGCGGCCGGCGCCGCCATCCGCGGAGCGTGAGCTTGCGAGGCTCGGCCTCGAGACGGACCAGGGCGAACGCCGCAACAATCAACGCGGCGGCGATCGCGAGCCAGATCAGACGGTTCGTCAAGAGAGCGCCGGTGAGCGAGATCTGACGACTATTTCGCTCGGCGACGGTCCAGTATCGCGTGAGCAAGCCGAGCGGGGTGATGCCGAACGGATCGATGTTCGCGGCGAGCGTGAGCCGGTCCAGATTTCCCAGGATGTTCTGGGAGATACTCCACGACACGAGGAGCGCGATCCCCTGCGTGTAGATCGCGAACAGATTCCGGGTGAGGGCGCCGACCGCGAAGAAGAGCGCGGAGATGAAGATGACCGACGGCACCACCAGAATGAAGAACGGGTGCGTGTAACTGGCGAGATTGAACGGCTGGAGCTTGTCGTGATCGACCCATGGCATCAGCGTGCCGAGGAATGTGCCGATGGGGATCGCGGCGTAGATCGCGAGCATGCCGATGAGGGCGCCGGTGAACCGGCCGCCCAGATAGCCCAGGCGCGTGGTGCGCGTCGTGAAGAGGAGCTCGTGGGCCTTGAGCTGCACGTCGCGGAGAATGGCGGTGCCGACGACGCCGGTCGTGATCACCTGGCCGACCGCGGTCAGGACCGCCATCAGCTGCGCGATGGCGGCCGGCGAGTTCTTGTACACGACGCCGATGCCACCCTCGAGCTGGATGACGTCCGACGACATCGTGAAGAACGACATCAAGAAGAGCACGACGAAGAAGAGGTATGTCGTGCTCTGCCGGCGCAGGAACGCCAGCTCGAGCTTAAGAATCGTCCAGTACACCGGTTCCAATCCGATGGAAGTAGACGTCTTCGAGGCCGGCATCGACGGCGGCGAAGCCGTCACCCGGATTGGACTCGCTGTACACGTGGACGATTGGCGTCCCGCCGACGAGGCGTGTCGAGATCACGGCGTGTGACGACGTGAACGCCGGCAGGTCCGTCCTCGGCACGGCGCGCGACCACACGCGGCCGCGCATCGCGTCGATCGTCTCGCGCGGGTCACCGGTGAGGACGACGTGGCCGCGGTTGATAATCGCCATGCGGTGACACAGCTCGCGCACGTCGTCGACGATGTGCGTCGACAGGATGACGATCACGTCTTCGCTGATTTCCGCGAGGAGATTCAGGAATCGGCGGCGCTCGGTCGGGTCGAGACCCGCGGTGGGCTCATCGACGATGAGCAGCCGCGGGTTCCCCGCCAACGCGATCGCGATGCCCAGTCGCTGCTTCATGCCGCCGGAGAAGCCGCCGACGCGCTTCGAGCGGACATCGAACAGGTTTGTCTGCCGGAGGAGTGACTCGACGAGCGCCTTGCGCTCTTTGCGGTCACTCACGCCCTTCAGCTCGGCGAAGTGATCGAGGATCATCTCGGCCGAGAGATTCGGGTAGAGCCCGAATTCCTGCGGCAGGTACCCCAGCAGTTTTCGGACTTCGTCGGGTTGGGCCAGGACGTCCAGGGTGCCGAGTTTGATCGTGCCGGTGTCGGGGCGCTGGAGTGTGGCGATCGTGCGCATCAGCGTCGACTTGCCCGCGCCGTTCGGGCCGAGGAGGCCGAACATCCCATTTGGGATGCTCAGCGAGACGTCCGCGAGGGCTTGAACGCCGTTCGAGTACGTCTTCGAGAGGTTCTGAATGGTGAGTTCCACGGCATGCTCCTACGGGCTATGACGCGGGTTGGTTCCATTTCGCCCGCCATCATAGCCCGTGAGGATAGCCTTTTCAACTCGCCGGGTTATTGAACTTCTCCACGTCCGGCAAGGGGAAACACGTTTGGCCGCCGTACTTTCCGCCCTTACTGGCGGCTGTCGAGTAAGACGTTCCGGGCGCCGGATCGAGCGGCAGGGACAGCCGATGCAGATCGTACAAGCGCGTCCCTTCCAGGAACATCTCGCGCCGACGCTCTTCGATCACCTGCGCCATCACGGTGGCCGCGTCGGTTGGCCCGGAGTAGGCCGGTAACCCATCCGCGGCGCGGGCGTTGTTGATGGCCGTGACCGAGGCCGCCGACCCACCGGCCGCCTCGGCGATGATGAGCTGGGCTTCCTGATAACTCGCGACGCGCATGGGCGAGTCTGGCGCCGCGTCCTTCAGGGCGATGTAAGACGGCGTCCGACGATCGGCCGCGGTCGCGCCCGAATCATGGTGAATCTGCACCCGGGTGTCCGGAACCGGGCCGCCCGAGCTGGGCACGGTCAAGTTCAAATACGCCGTCTGGATCGATACGGAATTCGCCGAGACATTCTCGGCGTTCATGCGATTTTGGCGGTGCGCGCCAGACCCGGTCGCCGTCGCGTCGAACTCGAACCCGACCGGGATCATGCCCGCGTCCGCCGCCGCGCCGGCCAGATCGCCCGCATCGAGTCGCGCTCGCGCGCGGCCACTGTAGGCGACCGTGATGATCGACTTGTCCCCGAGCTTGCTCGGGTCACTCGAGTCGATCACGAACGAGAAGTTCGCCACGGCGTGTTGGAATATCGTTTTCTGATCGTGCGTCGGCCCGAGCTCGGAGTCGGGCGCGGAGCACATGGCTTCCCCGAGCAAGATGCGACTGTAGCCCGCGTACACCGCGGCGGTGTCCATGAGCTGCAGCCGATTGTTCGGCGCGACCTGCTGATCGGTCCACGAGCGCAGGAGCTGCAGGATCCGATCGTTGGTATGGCGCGCCGTCTGGATCGGCGTGTAGTTGCCGAGCCCGGGACCGGTTTGCTCGTCGCAACTGCCGGTCGAGTAGAGCGGCGTCGTCTCGTCGAACGAGCGTCGGTCGTAGTCCCACCGCGCGGCCGTGAGTGTCCCGTCGATCAACTCGCCGGACACGAGCCCGTTGACGACGATCGCCGCGCCGTAGGCGCACTCGAAGTCGCCGATCGCGCCCTGCGAGATGAGAACGGCGTTCTGTGGTTGCTCGAGCAGTCCGGTCTGGATCTGCTCGGGTGAGGTGACTTTGAGGTAATGGTCCACCAAGCTGCAAGCGGCGAGCGAGAGGGTCAGCGTCGCGCCCAGCACGAGTTGTACGTATCGAGTCATATCAATAAGTCAGGTTGACGACCCAAACGAACTGGCGGAGCTGCGGCAGGATTGCCTGCTCCCACTGGCCGAGTCCACGATCGGCGCCTTGGAAGGACCCTTCGGGATCGAGCCCCGGATAGTGCGTCCACGTGAAGAGATTCTGCGCGGCGAACGTGAGTGACAGATGGCTCGCGCCCAGGCGACTCGCGACCCAGATCGGCGGAGCGTACGAGACCGACAGCACGCGCAGCTTCGTGAAGCTCGCATTTTGGACCAAGTCGCCGTAGTAACTGCTGCCCATGTTGTCGGCGGCGATTTGGGCTGCCGGATATTGCGTCGGGTACCAGTTCTCGCGGCACAGGTCGAACAGGTGGCACCGCACGCGCTGGTTGCCGTTCATCTTGTAGTAGCCGCGCTTGAAGTCGAAGAGCGCGTTGAACGTGAACCCAGGCGCGACGCGCAGCGTCGGTGAGAACGAACCCTCGAGATCGGGTGAGGTCCGACCCAACAACACGTTCGGCGCGACATCGCACGACACTGGCGCGTGGTGCGGGCCGCCATCGCACATCACGTTGGTTGGGTTCCCGGACGCGTCCATCGTCGCGCTGGTGATCTTCTTGCCGAACCAACTATTCACCGGGTAGCCGACGATATCATAGATGTACTGCGACGGGTTGAGCGCCGTATTCCCGCCGATGTTCCGCACGACCGCGTCGTTGTGGGAGATCGTGAAATTCAGGTCGAGCCCGAGGCCTTTGCGCTGAATCGGCGAGCCGCGGAGCGTCAGCTCGTACCCATTCTTCCACAGGGTGCCGGCGTTGACGAACCGGTCGCCCGGATAGCCGGTGGACGGCGCGGCCGGCAACTCGAGGATCGCGTCGCGCGTGCCACCCATATAGTAGGTGTACTCTATGCCCGCCCGGTCGTGGAGGAACGATGCGTCGAAGCCCAACTCCGTCTCGTAGCTCTTCTCGGGACCGAGGGTGGTGTTGCCGACCGACAGCGGGGTGACGCTCGCGATGCCACCGGGTCCGGTCGTGCTCTGAAAGGACGCGACCGAAGAGAACGGCACGGGCGCCTGACCCGACTCGCCATATGCGGCGCGCAGACGAAGCGAGCTGACTGCCGGGGTCTTCGGGAAGAACGGCTCCTCGCTCACGACCCATGAGCCACCGATCTTCGGGTAGTACACGCGGTTGAACTTCGAGCCGAAGGCGCTGTTGTCATCGACCCGGAATCCGCCGGTCAGAAAGAGCCGGTTGTTCCAGCTCAGCTCCTCCTGAGCGAAAAAGCCGATCGTGTTGTCCGGCGCGGTGGAGTCGGTCTCGGTGACACTCCCGCTCGTCGCCGAGGAGATCGATCTGAGGCCCGGGAACGCGAAATCCGACCGGCTCTGGAGCGTGACCTCGGTCTGACGCAGATATGCATCCGCGCCGGCGGTCGTCGCGGCCGTGAGGTGCAGGCCGGGGATCGAGAATCGACCGGTGGCGTTGTAGGTGAACGTATTGAGCGTCGTCCGGCGGTTCGTCAGGTTGACGAAGCCCGAGTCGGCGTCGGTGCCGAAGAAGAAGCTGTGATTGGGATCCGCGTTCCGCGGGGACAGCTCGGTGCCGTTCTCGTACGCCTGGTCCACGCCGAACGTGAGGTGATGCGTGAACCAGTCCGTCGGGCGATGCGTGATGTCCACGCCGCCCGTCACTCGGCTGAACGTCTGAAAGATCGTGTACTGATCGTAGTACGCCTGCGGCGGCGCGGTATAGAACCCGTCGCGTGGCGTGCCCAGGTTCGCCGGATCGGCGTAGTACGTGGTCCAGGTGGTGCCGCCGCCGCCGGCCTCATACTCGAGGTTCGTGCGGCCGGTCACGTATCCCAGGTTCGTCGCGACCGAGAACTTCTCGCTCGGCGAGTAGGTGACCTGGGCCCGCGGCGATGCGGTGTATTGGTTGTTCGGCTTGGTGACGCCGTCGTCTTTCTTGAAGTTGCCACTCACATAGTAGCGAACATTCGGGGTACCCCCGCCGACGCTCAGGTTGTACGACTGATTCCAGCCTTCCTGGAAAAGCTGATGCCCCTGGCCCGTGTAGAAGTCGTATTGATTGATTCCGACCGTGTCCCCGTTCGACACGACATCGTAGTTGGTCCAGAGCCGGCCGCCCGGGTTCACGAATTGGTTGAAGCCCTGACGGGTGGTGAAATTCCACGTGGCCTTGCCCTGCGTGCCGGCTCTCGTGAAGATCTGGAGCACGCCGTGTGAGGCTTCCGTTCCGTAGATCGTCGTGGCCGCGGGTCCTTTGATCACCTCGACGTGGTCGATATCGTCGGGGTCGATATCGTTCCACCGCGTCGTTGTGCTGGCGCCGAAGGCTTGGTTCGTGGGACCCGTGCCCTGATCGTTGTCGACCCGGACGCCGTCGACGTAGATCAGTGGCTGGTTCGACAGCGAGAACGTCGCGTAGCCGCGAATGTTCACCGTTGTACCGGCGCCGATCATTCCTGAATTGTTGAGGATGACGGCGTTCGGCACGCGCCCGTTGAGCAGCGTCTGGAAGTCCGGCGGCGCCGAGGACTCGAGCACCTGTTGGGCGTCGACCGTGCTGATACTCGTCGGCAACGCGCGTTTTTCGGTCGCGCCCGGTTGGCCGGTGACAACGACCTGATCCAGACTGACCGCGCTTTCCACCAGCGTGACCACGATGTCAGATTCGCCGGGTCGTGCCGTGCGCGACACGCTCACGCGGCCGATCCGGCGCACATCGAGCGTGACCACGGAGTCCGTGACGCCGGTGAGGGTGATACGAAACCGACCCGCCTCATCAGTGGCGGCGCCCAACCGCGTGCCGCGTACGCTCACTTGCGTCGCGGGCAATGGGTTCTTCGCTGGATCGATGACGGTCCCGGATATGGTGGGCGCACCCTGCGCCCGTGCCATAGTCGCCGCGAGGAGAAAGGCGGTCGCGACGATGGGACGGCTTACCACAACTGACATGCTGCCTCCGTCGTAAAGTCGGGCGAGCATAGTGTGGCAGCACGACCGTCGCAAGGCGC
>DASRDS010000382.1:0-3560 GCA_035652495.1 Gemmatimonadaceae bacterium | reverse complement strand
GATCGAGCGCGATGGCGTGGAGCAGCTGGCGACGCTGCTCGATGATCCCACCGTGCGCGATGAGATCGCGCATTCCGTCGAGGAGGCGATCGCCCGGTTCCTGCACCAGCCCGCGGCGGCGGTGGTCGGTGGTGCCGGCAGTGAACGGGCGGCAGCTTTGGAGCGCGCGGTCGGCGACTATCTATTACGGGTGCTGCGCGCCCAAGGGACGCGGCGTTTTCTGGTGGACGGGGTGACCGGCCTACTGGAGCGCGCTCAGGCCCGTACCTGGGGTGAGTTGCTGGGGCTCATCGACGATGAGTCGATCACCGAGTGGGTCGTGAATGCGGCCGCTTCGCCGCGCGCGAACGAGATCATTCACGACGCGGCGCAGACCGCCGTCAGTCGACTGATGGATCGGCCGATCGGGCGGCTCGGCCGATGGCTGCCCCCTGACGCGGCGCCACGACTCGCGCGCATCATGTCGCCGGCGATCTGGAACTGGATCGAGTCGCAGATTCCAGCGGTGGTGGAGCGACTCCACGTGCAGCAGATGGTCGAGCGGAAGGTCCTCGACTTCGATCAGGATCGATTGGAGCAGCTCATTCGCGGCGTCATCGATCGCGAGCTGCGCTTGATCATCCGAACGGGCTACATCCTTGGCGGACTGATCGCCGTCGCCCTATTCGGCCTGACGCATCTCTTCGGTCTCGCCGGCCTGTAGGCCGAGCTCGCCGGCTTATAGGCCGCCAGCGCTCCGCCAGCGGGTCGGCACGCCGAGCAGGTGCTGCTGCTTGATCAGCTCACATTCCATCGTCACCTCTTCGAGCAACCCCGGGCGCTTCGCGATCTCGCGAACGAACACGCCCGTCAGAGTGTAGCGCAACCGATCGACGGTGATGACCACGGAGCGGAGGCGATGCCCTTGTCGCTTCGCCGAGGCTAACGGCTCCGTGGCTTCATCGATCGGCTTGATCATCGAGACCGTCTTGTACATCTCGCGGCTCAGCGATGGCGTTTCCGGCGCTGGCGTGAAGCTCACCAGCGCGATCTCCTCCATCACCTCGCCGTTGGTGAACGTGAACGTGGCGTCGGTATGCAGAGGCTTCAGCATGGTCATTTCTCCGGTGCCGCGGCCAGCGCCGCCGTGTCGAGAAGCGCGCGCGTCGTTGGCCGCGGAGTGTCGACGTAGAGCACGGCGGGACGACCCTGAACTTGAACCGGCGTCACCGTCACGGTCCGCGTGCCACGCGTCCACGTCCGATGCGCCGCCGATTTCCCAAACCGATGGTCGGCGGTCTGTGAGAGCAGATCGACGAACTGCGCCGCATCGACGCTGTTGTCCCAGACCGATATCCATACCATGGCCGGCCCGCCCGGCATATCGATGACCTGATAACGGTCGCCGGCCCAGCCGGCCGCGCCGCGGATGGCGGCGTTTTGATCGTTCAACTGCTCGTTGAGATAGACGCGGGTCTGGAATTCACCGAGTGTATTCTCGTAGCGCACCGTGCCCGTGGCCGGCTTTGGCAGCGTGACCCGCAACGGCGCCATCTTGGGGGTGGAGAAGTAGGCCGCTTCGCTCAACACCTGCTGCGTCGAGGTGGGCAGATTCGTGTACGGCTGCTGCGTCGGGAAGTGATCGTAGTATTGCTTGATGAACTCGAGGCCATTGATGTACGGAAAGATCGTGACTTCCTGAATGATCGGCGGCGCTTTCGCGAACTCCGGCATGCTCGAGCGGCTGTCGCGAATCGTCTCACGCAGCCGGTCCCACATCTCGGGCAGGCGCGCCGTGAAGGCGGTGCCGCCGCTCATGATCACGAGCTGCTCATAGACCGCCTGACCCTCGAACACCGCCTGCGCGGCCAGCAGCCGGTCGTCGTCGCCCTCGGCATTTTCGATCGAGTCGAGATTCACATACTGGTCTTGCAGCGCGTGGACCAGCTCGTGTGGGACGACCTGATCGAGCATCTCGTCGTTCTCGCCCTGGATCACGTACAGCACTTTGGTCTTCGGATCGTAGAATCCCGCGATCTGCTCGGTCAGGAGATTCTCCGACTCTTTTCTGAGATCCATCGAGTCGGGAATCAGTCCGAGCAGCTTGAACGCGGCCGCCGTGCCCGCCAGCTCGCGCGCTTGGCGCGGATCGTCGTACTGGCGCTCGAGGAACGCACGCACCTGATCCTTGGAGCGAACCTCGACCTTGGGTGGGCTCTTAAACGGGAGACCGACGGCGTGCTCGACCTTGGGGACGGTCGCCGCGACGCGCGCCGTGAGATCCATGTGGCCACTGGTCGACCCGCGCGCATGAGCGGCGGCCCGCCAGGTGACGGCCGCGAGCGCCAACACCACCACGGCCACCAGGACGCGAATCATCATGCGGTCCACTTCACGTTTTGGCCGGTCGCGACCGCCACCGCACGGGCAATGTCGACGCCTCGCACGACAATCCCTTCTTCAGTGAGTTGCAATTTGAGTTGCGTTTCAAGTTCAGCCGATCGCGTCCGTATCGGAGCCGGAGCCTCGGCGGTCGGCGTCGGGCTCACGCCGCCACCAAACACGTACTCAATTTCTGCGCCGAGTCGGTCCAGCAAGTCCATTCGTTCAGGCGGAGGAGCCGAGGCGGCGTGTGCCGCGGGCGCTTCCCGCTTTCGTTCGATCATCGCCAGCGCCGCCGCCGAATACTGGGCGATCGCGTGCGCGTGCGCGCAGGCTTCGTCGAGCGCGTCGATCGCCCGGTCGGGGCGGGGACGATCGATGACGTGGGCATCCGTGAGCTGGACCGCCGCGAGCACCGCGTCGGGCGCGATGACGACGTTGTGATGCCGCTCGAGCCGGTCGACGCGCGCCCGCAAGATGTCGAGCGTTTCGTCGGCCGTGAGCTCCCGCACGTCGATCTTCTGGAACCGCCGCTCGAGCGCCGGGTCGCCGCAGATCCACCGGGTGTACTCGTTGATCGTCGTCGCGCCGATCACCCGGAACGCGCCGCGCACGAGCGCGGGCTTGAGCATGTTGCCGGCATCCATGGCCGCCCCCATCGCCGTGCCCTGACCGATGAGATTGTGGAGCTCATCGACGAACAGGATCACATCGCCGGCGGCGGTCACGCCCTCGACGATCGCGTTCACCCGCTCCTCGTACTGACCGCGGTACATCGTCCCGCCCAGGAGCGCGACGTGATCGAGCGCCAGCACGCGCACGCCCCGCAGCGACACCGGCACCTCCCCGGCGGCGATTCGTTCCGCCAGGCCCTCGACGATCGCGGTCTTGCCGACGCCGGCCGGACCGACGAGCGCCGCGTTGTTCTTCTCGTACCGGAGCAGAATGTCGATCAGCCGCGACGTCTCGGCCATCCGACAGCGAATCGGCTCCAGACGTCCGGCGCGCGCCTCAGTGGTCAGGTCGCGCGTGAAGCGGTCAAGAATGGTGTTAATCACCTTCAGCGGAGCCCCAGGCGCGATAGGTACCACGCGATGACGACATCACCTTTAAGAAGAGTGAAGAGCGCGGCCGGCGCAAGGAAAACGCCGAACGGCACGAGCGGCAGCGCCATCGCGCCGCCCGTGCGGCGCCGGCGG
>DASRDS010000381.1:0-5076 GCA_035652495.1 Gemmatimonadaceae bacterium | reverse complement strand
CGCCGGACGGGAATCCCGATGCGCGAGAACCCCGAGTCGTCCTCGCGAAGGGCCGAGTGCGCATCGATACGACCCGTCTCGTCGGGCTCGAGATCGTCGATGCCGCTGACCGAGAGCAAGAGCGGCCGATCGCGGTCCTCGATCATCCGCAGCGCGTCGAGCAACACGCGCGTCATAATCAGCCGCTCCGCGGCTACCCGACGAATCTCGGCGACCCCGATCCGACGCGGAAGATCCGGCTGCAGCAGGTCGAGTAGCACCGTTGCCCCCGCGGCCTCCTGCACCCACGCGCGAGGCTCGCGCGCGTCACCCCTCACGACGCGGGCGCCCAGTCGCGCGAGCCCGGCGCCCTTCTCCGCATCTCGCGCGAGCGCGGTCACACGGAGACCGGCGTCGAGCGCTTCGCGCACCACCGCTGCCCCGACGAACCCGGTGGCGCCGATCACGAACAGGTGGGGTTTGATCTCACGCATACGACCTGCTCCTCATGGCGCGACGAGGCGCGTGATGAGGTCCTGTATCCCGGGCAACCACGCGCGCGCCGAGCCTTTCATCTGTCCGAAGTGGAGCAGGCGGGCAAACTGCTGCAACGTCCCCGTGATCGCCGCGACGAGGAGATCGGCACTCGTCTCGCGCACGACGCCATCGGCCATGCCATCCACGAGCGTCCGTCGGATGAGCGACAGGATCGACGTGCGCCGCGTGGCGGCCGAGACCCGCGGCCACATGATCCGCAGCGAGTCTTGCACGAAGAGAAAGGCGTCCGCATCGGACTCGATCTGCTCGATGCACGCCTCGGCGATCGCCGCGAGCCGTTCGTCGAATGTCGTGGCGCCGGCGGTCGCCGTGCGTAGGCGATCATAGAGCTGCCCATAGCAGCGCTCGAAGAGATGCAGCGCCAGCGCATCCTTGGTCGCGAAGTACTTGAACAGCGCGGGGTTCGTGTACCCCGCCTCCTCGGCGATCTCCCGGACGGTGACGGCGTCGATGCCCTTGTCGGCGAACAGCCGGAGCGCGGTCCTGAGGATCTCGCGCTTCGAGGGCGGGTCGTCGGCCGACAGGTAAGGAGCGGTGAGCATATGCTCACCAATAGTTAGCACACGCTCACTTCACTGTCAACCCCTCGAATACCACGCAGGCAAGGCAACGTGTCGCCGGCGCCGGATGCGTCTCTGGCACGGCGTTATCGTGTTGCAGCGAGTGCGGCTATCGCAACAACCGGTGATCAGAGACTCGCTCGATTGCTACCACACGATCTACCTTGCGATATCACGTATGCCGAACCGATGACCGAGCCCCCGTCCGAGGAGATCGCCGTTCTCCGCGACGTGTCGCGACGGTTCGAGACAGCGGCGACGGGCACGAGCCCAGAGGTGATGGAACGCTATCGGGCGATGCTCTTGTCACGCTCGCCATCGGAGCGAGTGATCATGGCCGCGCGCATGTTCGATGCCGCACGCACCATGGTCTTGGCATCACTGCCGCGGAACCTGTCTCCGGATGAGCGACGCCGGCACCTTTTTGCTCGCCTCTACGGCGACGATATTCCGGCGTCCCAGGTACCCGAAGCCCTTCGCCCGCATAAGAATCAAGGATGACAGAAAGGCCGCGACAGTGAGGACTCCACCATCGCGGCCTTAATGTTTTTCTCACGCGCCCGGAGAGACTCGAACTCCCAACCTTTTGATCCGTAGGCAGAGTCTCCCGACATCGCGTTTTACTCTACGATCACTCGTAAGTATCGACATTACCGCGAGATCGCGTCGTCCGCAACTGGCTTGTCGCTGCTTCGATATCCGAATTTGCCCGGTTTAACGGACACACAAGGAACGCTGGTCGGACCCGACCTTTTTTAGCCTCTGAGGCCGCATCGCGCCCGCCCCCGGCAGTGACTTAGGCTTGGGTCTCTGGCGGCTCCTCATAGCTGTATGCGCAACCACTCCCGGGCATCTTCCAGGAGTTCCTCTCTTGCCTCGCGGCTGCCAGAGCAGGACTCTGAGATCTTTGGCCGCCATGCGAGCGCACTCGTGGAACGGTGTCTTCACGGCGCCCTTTTCACGGGGATTGCCGTGCGTACACCTCGACCCACGGCGCACGCCATCCCCTCTGCGTGAGGCGCTCCAGTCGCTTGACGACGCGCTCCTCGACCGCGCCGATCTGTGTCGTCCATTGATCGGCAATCGGCACCAGCGTATCCCCGAACACGTGCTCGATCGCAAGGCCGTTATCGGCCAGCAGCCGATGCATCGAGCTATCGCTAAAGGCCTGTCGATAAGGAAAGCTCAGCAGATTGTTGTGCACCAGGAGTCGCTCGGCGATCGTCGCCAACGGCCCGCGCAACCTGGCACGCCAGCGCACGTAGAATCGCCCATTCGGCACGCGCACCACGAATACGCCACGTGGCTTCAAGAGACGGCGAACGGCGGCCAGCACCGCATGCGAATCGTACAGTTGCTCGAACGTATTCCAGATCGTGATGGCATCGTACCGTTTGGATCCGCCGACCTGTTCAATCTCGCTGTGAATAACGTCGAAGCCAGCGCCCGCGGCGAACCGCACGACCCGTTGGCTCAGATCGACTCCCTCGAAGGCCCATCCCACATCGCGCGCCGCGGCGAGAAAGCCGCCCACATAGCTCCCGACCTCCAGTCCTCGCCCCGCCGCTCCCACAAACCGTCGTAGGCGGCGCGCCTGCGCGGAAAATGTGACTCGCTGCGTCTCGAGCAGGGCGCGCAGGATCTCGTCCGACGGCGCGTCCGACCGGTACGCCGACGCCAACGACTCACGACGTTCCCAAGGGTTGCGATAGACATGCGCACACCGGTCGCATTGGACCAGCCGCAGCGGGGGATGTTGGGAGAACACTACCCGATCCGCCAGCGACGCCGGCGGCGTATCCCCGCGCAACCGCCGCTCGTGAAACGCCCACAACCGCTCAACGTCTGAGCGGATCTGGTCACGGCCGGCCAACTCGGTACATTCCCGACCGCCACAGATCGGACATGGCGTGAGCTCGTATGTCGACACTATGCCACGGTATCCAACGCCGACCGCCGATTGGTCGAGGTCGCCAGGGGCGCGACGCGCTGCGCGTCGCTCGTCGCGGTGATGTGCATGGGGAGAAGAGCGAATCGGTGCGTCCAACCCCGTGGCAAATTCGCGACCACGGCGTGCATTCTCGCCGCATCACATACCCGGCATCGTATTGCGGCGCACGCTTCTTGCCCCCGGCCTATACGAGCGCCGGCGACCCCCCGCCCCGTGGCCGCTCCCGCCGATCATGAGGAATCCCCATGTTGGTCCCCCCTGAATCTCGTTCGGCCGTCGAGAAGGCGCTTGCCGCCGTGCTGGGGTCGACTCTGCCGCGCGGGCCGGAATCGCATGCCACGTCCCGTCTGACGCCACTTCCCTTCCGACTCGATCAGAAATCCGCGCCGAACCCGGCGCTCGATGACCTCCGCGCGGCCGTCATGGCCTTCGCGCGAGACGCGCACGCGGCCGGCATGTTGTCCGAGCAGGTGCTCATGCAGCTCAAGCGCCTGCAGATGGACGCTCACGACAAGTCCCTCCTGCCGATCGACGCGCGCGGCATGCGGGACGACATCGTCCGTTGGGCCATCGACGGCTACTACCGATCCTGACCCCGCCTGGCGTTATCCGCCGCCCGCCCGCCGAGCCAATCTATGTTGGGCGTGCCGGCTGGACGCTCGCCCGAGCGGAACAGCCCAACTTCCCGAGCGAAGGCAGTCATCTCTCCCGCTACGCGCAACGGCTCCCAGCCGTAGAAATCAACTCATCGTTCTATCGCCCTCACCGTCGCGCCACGTACGTCCGATGGGCGGCCAGCGTACCCGAACGGTTTCGCTTCGCCGTCAAGATGCCGCGCACCATCACGCACACCCATCGCCTCCTCCATGTGGACGCGCTGCTCGACGGATTCTTCGAGCAGATCATCGGCCTGGGCCGCCACCTCGGTTGCATCCTCGTCCAGCTGCCTCCGAGCCTGACGTTCGACCCTGGCATCGCCATCGCATTCTTCGCGTCACTGCGCGCACGCTTCGACGGCGACGTGGCGTTTGAACCGCGACATGCGAGTTGGTTCAGTCGCGACGCGGAGCAACTCTTGACTGACAGGCACATCGCGCGAGTCGCGGCCGATCCCCCGCGCGTGGATACCACCCCCCGCCCCGGCGCGTGGTCGGATCTCATCTACTTCCGATTGCACGGATCGCCGATCGTCTACCACTCGGCGTACGACGACGCATACCTGGCGGGATTGGCCGAAACGCTCACCACCAGTCACACCAGAGGATCGAGCGTCTGGTGCATCTTCGACAATACCGCGCGGGGCGCGGCCACCGAGAACGCGTTAGCGCTATCGCGACGGCTGGGCATCGATCCGACCATTGGATGAGCAATGGGTCCCGCTCACGCCGGATATTCGTCTGCTGCTCGTCGATCATATCACGTGGACGAAGGCCGCGCAGGTCTCGACGCAGGTCTCGACGCACCTCTCGCATAGCACCGAGAATCGCCAAATCGCTCGGCCGGCCACCAGCTCGCCGACCCTGACACGATGCGTCGCGTCGCTGACTTCGTCGACTGAGCTGGCACGCATGGAAAGAAACAGACACGCTTTCGAAATAACAGACACACGAAGGCCGCGACGGTGAGAAGATCCACCTCCGCGGCCTTTGCTAACTACCTATCGATTTTGCATTTCTAGAAACGCGCCCGGAGAGACTCGAACTCCCAACCTTTTGATCCGTAGGCAGAGTCTTCCGACATCGCGTTTACTCTACGATCACTCGTAAGTATCGACATTACCGCGAGATCGCGTCGTCCGCTACCGATTTCCCGCCGCTCTCATGTCGGCGTTTACCACGTGTAACAGACACACACACTGACACGCTTTTCGTCGCGCGTGTCATAGCTCTGAGACTCCCACTTCGGGCTTCAGTGACTCCAAGCGCCGATACACGTCCGTTTTCAAATGGCCTTTCCTTCAAGCCGATGCGCGGCTGCTACGGTGGTCCCACCGGACCCGCTAATGCTGTGCACAACCGCCGCCTCTCG
>DASRDS010000380.1:0-31496 GCA_035652495.1 Gemmatimonadaceae bacterium | reverse complement strand
GGCGCATCCATGCGAGATACCGCACATCGGGGCGACCGGATTTGAACCGGTGACCTCCTGCTCCCAAAGCAGGCGCGATACCAGGCTACGCTACGCCCCGTCAGCCAAAAAACCTTGAGTCGAGCCGCGTAACGTAACCTGGCACTTATTAAGGGTCAACCTGCAGCGAGATCCGACTTTGCACGGCTACTGCACCACCACCGCTACCGAGTCCGTCAAGATCGTCCCATTGACCTCAACGCTCATGACCATCTTGCCGCTGCCCGGCACGTTGTAATTGCACGCCGTGTTGTACCCGCATGAGCTAGTCACATCCGTCCCATTGAACCTCCATGACGGATTCACATAGGCGAAGGCGTGACTTCCCCACGCCGTCGGCGAATACCCGACCGTAAACGTGATCGTTGGGCTCGAGGACGACACCGTGTCCGGACTCGCCGTGAACGTCATAACCGGCACCGTATCAGTGTACACATGCAAGACCTCGGTGCTGAACAATGTGTACATGCCCGCCGAATAGGCCGAGCACGTCGTTGGCGGGCCGGGCGGACAGGTGCAGGTCGCGGGGAACCCGGCCGCGCAACCCCCAGCGCCGTTGATGCCGGTCCGCGCAACGGTGATCGAATCGACGTCGGTATCGTATGCCGTGTCGGTCTGAACCGGGTCCGTGTTTTCTCCGCCGAGCGCGATCAACCTGGGATTGCCGGCGTCGCCGATCACTATCTGGAGATACGTGGGGTCGCTGCCAATCCCGAGCGGTCCGGCGGTGCTGCCAGCGAGCGGCGTGGGAGCGCTGAAGCAGCAGGTATAGTCGACGTTCGTGCCCACGGACACCGTGCCGTCGACCTTGTCGTAGTGCAGCATGTGCGCCGGCAGCACAATGCCACTGAACACGGCGTTCAACTGCCCGCTGTTCGAATCGTTCGTCGACGCGATCGGAACGTCGAACGTGCCGGCCACCCTGTCAGCCCGCAGATGCGCGCTCGGCGCCGCGTGCGGAGGGACAACGGGACGGCTGCTGTCGCAGGCCGCAACGAGGAGTGCCGCGATGCCATAGGCAGCGCGTAGTGGACGAGCCATTGTCTTCTCTTGGTCGGAGTGGGCGTGCTCGGAAGTGAGCCAACGCGACCAAATATTGTGAGGACAGTCAGCGCGACTACGGTATCGTAGCGCGGATAGAGATTAACTCAGGCGAGACTGCACTTTTTGCATGTGGCTGCATAAAACGACGTTCCACTGTCCAGTAGAGAACAGTGGCGACGCACACCGCGATCACTCCCACGATTCCCATCCACGACCAGTACTCGACTGAAGGCACTGTCGAAATGGGAAACCACCGGTTGTAGAGATGAGAACAGACAAAAAGCACGATGCCGTGAGTTATGTAAAAACTGTAACTCACGGTACCCAGCTGAAACGCGGCTTTCGATGACAAGAAGCCAAAGAAGTCGTTACCCGCGACCACGAACACAAAAACAACGCTCAACAACCAAAACTCCGCCGCGGAATATGGGCCGACGTTGAACAGAACCGGTGCGGCCAGAAAGAAGAGCGGGATGGGGGTGAGACGCCGCTGACGCAAGACCTGCCACCAGCGCTTCGGAACTCGCGCATGCAGAACCGCCACCAACATGCCGATGCCAAATCCAAAACCGAAGACAGAATTGAGCGCAAAGACGGTGAACGTAACGACGCCTGCACGCACGACAGCGGGAGTGAACGCGACGAAGCCCTGCCGCGCCAACATCCAGCTCACCGCAGCCGCGATCGCGAGATAGATGCCGATGCGATAGCCCTTGAAGAGGAAAAAGAGCAGCGGCAGCAGCAGATAAAAAATGACCTCGAACATGAGCGTCCAGGTGACGCTGGCATTGACCACACTATGGGTCGGGAGAAACAGCAACCACTGCGCGACTTCGCCGAGCGAGCGCCGAGGCGAGAGCAGTAGGACGATGACCACCGATACGTAGTACGCCGGCACCAATCGCCGCGCGCGTCCCGCTAAAAACGTCCAATAATTCCCCACACCGTCGTGGGCGAGACATTTGGACCAGAACAGAAAGCCGCTGAGAAAGAAGAACAGGATGACGGGCCCAGGACCGAGGAAGCCGTAAAACGCTGTCGGCGGAGGCGTCCACTTCCCCGTTTGAAAATAGAAATAGCTCACCACGACATGAGAGAAGAACACACTCATGGCGCACAGGCCGCGCAACGACTCCAGCGGAACGTTCAACTGGCGCCCACTCGGCGGCATAACGCGAGCAAGAATCCCGGCCACGCCGATCAGGCATGGGGCCAGAACAAAATACGGCAACGGAGAGGTAACGGGCATCTGGCGCCTACACGCTGAGGTCGATTGGGGAACCAGACGCACCGCGAAATTATTCCGAGAGTCCCACCAGCTCCAAAAGTTTGAGCGCGTTGGTCGATGTCGCTTTCCCGGGTCGCGCGCGATAGTCGAACGTCATGCGCCCACCGGCTCCGGTGCTTTCCACCTGCTCCCGAAAGTGCACATGCTGGACGCGGTCTTCGAACACATCCGCATCCGCCAGCGACAGATCATGGGTCGTCACCACCCCCACGGCCCCCGCGGCCATCAGATGCCGCAGCACCCGCCGCGCCGCGATCAGGCGCTCAGCCGAATTCGTACCCTGCAAGATTTCGTCAAAGAGATAGAGCAACCGCCCCTCATCCGCCGCACCTGACCGGGCGGCCTCCACGACGTGCTTGAGCCGCTCGAGCTCCGCCATGAAGTAGGACACGCCGCGCTCCAACGAGTCCTCGATGCGCACCACCGTCCAGAGACGGAATGGACTCATCTCCATGGCGGACGCGCAGACCGTCGAGCCCACGCGCGCGAGGACCGCGTTGGTACCGATCGCTCGCAAGAACGTGCTCTTCCCCGCCATGTTGGAACCGGTCACCAGCAGGAGCGTGCCCTCCGGACCGATCGACACGTCGTTCGCCACACGCGTGGCCGCCGGCAGCACCGGGTGGCCGATCCCGCGCGCGACGAGCCTGGCCGGCGTTGCCTCGATCAGCGCTGGGAACGTCCAGTCCGGATTCTCGCGCGCCATCGTCGCCAACGCCGCGAGACTCTCGCACGCACCGATGGCCGACATCCAGGACGGGACCCGCGGGCCGTTCCGCCCGCGCCACCGGAGCCCGATGGCCGCGATCCAAAAGTCCCAGAAGATCCCCCAGTTCAACACAAAATGCAGCGCCGGCGACGCGCGCACGGCCGCCCACTCGGCCACGCGCCGCAACCGCTGGATCTGCCGCCACGCGGCGTCCTCGCCATGCCCCAGGTCATCCTGCAGCCCGCGCAACAATGTCGACTGGAACGTCTCTTCCCCAATCGATCGCGCGATCCCCATCCACGCCGACAGCGACTCGGCGCCATTCATCAAGCTTTTGATCGTCTCATCGATTCCCGTGGCCACCTTCGACGTCAACACGCGACCGATGACCAACGGGACCGGCCACCAGTAGGTGCGGCTCAGGATCGTCGCGGCGACCAACAGCGCGGCCGCCGCGACGAGCGACCACGTTGGGATGGTTGGGGGCGAAGTATTCGTCGCCCACGCGGCGATCGCGTCGGCACCCCCCGAGGGGCGCCCTATTCGCCTGGCTCCCTGCACCGCAAAAGTCTCCCTCAGCTCAACACGCTCGCGTAGCTCCGCGACCGCTTCCTGACGCGCCGCCGTCACGGGGCGCGGCGGGAGCGCGAGCAGCCAGCCGCGCACGGTGCGAAACCCGAGGGCCGTCATCGGCGGCAGGAGGCGCGCGATTGAGACCGATCCAAAGAGATCGAGATCCGACGCATACGGGTGATCCGGCGGCATGGCCGCCGACGCGTCCGGGGGCAGCGGCGGCAGCCGCGACCAGTTTCGATCCACCCGGTGTGCGGCCCACTCCGTCAGCTGAGCACGCGCCACCAGATCCGCGATGCGAGATTTGAGGCGATCGTGGTACGTCACCAGCCCCGCGAACACAACCACGGCGACCAGCGAGCCAGCCAATGCGATCGGGCCGCCAGTCCCGCTTTGTGTGAGAGCGAGGACAAAGCAACCGATTGCCGCGAGGCCCGCGACGAGCCGAAGTCCACTAACCCATGCCGCGCGGCGTTCGACGCGGGTCCGCGCGTCCACCTATTTGCTGGCTTGCAGCGCCGCGAGCAACGCGGCGAACGCTCTCGCACGGTGACTCACACGCGCCTTCTCCTCGAGCGCGGCTTCGCCGAACGTCTTTCCAAGCTCGATCGACTCGAAGAGCGGATCATACCCAAACCCGCCCACTCCACGCGGCGCGTTGATGATCGTCCCATGTGTCGCGCCGATGCGCACCATCTCGCTCCCGAGACCGACGAACGCGGCGGCGCAGACAAAGCGGGCCGAGCGATCGGAGACATCCGCCATCAGCTCCAAGAGCTTGCCGTTGTTCGCGGCATCCGTGCCCGCTGAGCTGAATCGGCGGCTGCGCACGCCCGGCGCGCCGCCGAGCGCGGGAACCTCGAGGCCCGAGTCATCCGCGACCGTCGCCACGCCACCCGAGATTTCGTAGAAATACCGGGCTTTGGCCAACGCGTTCGCCTCGAACGAGTCGAACTGCTCTATGCCCTCTTCACCTTCATCCGGATCGAGTTGAAACTCGGCGAGATCGGTTACAGGATAACCGACCGCCGCGAACAGCGGACGCAGTTCTTTGAGCTTGCCTGGGTTTCGGGTCGCGAGGAGAATCGGCGCTTTCACAGCGTTCACGGCTCCCCAAGTACACGACGCTGCCAACCATCGAGCTCGACGATCCCTTTGGAGGCGAGGTCCAACAACTGATTCAGCTCGGCTCTCGAGAACGTGCCATGCTCGCCCGTCCCCTGCACTTCCACGAACGACTCGGCCGACGCCATGACGACGTTCATGTCGACCGTCGCCTTCACGTCCTCCTCATACTCGAGATCGAGCCGCACATCGCCGTCGATGATGCCGACACTGACCGCGGCCACGCGGCGCTTGACCGGCGTCGCATTGACGCGCCCGGTCTGCGCCATCCAGGCGAACGCATCGACCGCCGCGACACAGGCACCCGTGATCGCCGCCGTCCGCGTGCCGCCGTCGGCCTGCACGACATCGCAATCGAGCCGCAGCGTGTGCTCGCCGAACGCGAAATCGTCGAGCATCGCGCGAATACTCCGGCCGATCAGGCGCTGTATCTCCTGCGTGCGGCCACCGAGCTGCCCGCGCTCCCGCGGCACCCGCGTCCGCGTCGCCCGCGGCAGCATCGCATACTCGGCCGTGATCCAGCCCAGACCACTGCCCTTGCGCCAACCCGGCACGCCGTCTTCCACGGTCGCCGCGCATAGGACACGCGTGTCGCCGAACGACACGAGGCATGAGCCCTCGGCATACGGCACGACGCCGCGCTCCATGGCGATCGGGCGCAGCGCGTGTGCGCCGCGATGGTTTGGTCTATCGGCCACGGATGCGGTCGACGATGGACGTTGTGGATTGTCCCTGAACGAGAGGAACCACTTTGACATCTCCGCCTCGCGCACGAACTTCCTTTGCGCCCACTATCGTCTCCTCGCGATAATCGCCGCCTTTGACGAGGACATCTGGCTCGAGCGCTTGCACGATTTCCAGCGGCGTGTCTTCGTCAAAAACTACTACAAGATCAACAGCTTCCAGCGCCGCCAAAACATACGCGCGGTCGGCTTGCGTTCGCACCGGGCGATCCGGACCCTTGTTGAGCCGACGCACGGACGCATCGCTGTTGACGCCGACGATGAGCGCGTCGCCGAACCCGCGGGCGGTGGTCAACAGGTCAACGTGACCGGGATGTAAAAGATCGAAGACACCATTCGTGAACACGACGCGACCGGATTGAGCCTGGCGCCAGGTTCGAGCGGAGTCCAGCGATAAAATTTTCGACCGCGGCGGCCGAACGATCAGAAATCCGCCTCGGCGTGCGGATTGAAGAAGAAATCGCGCTGCATGATGCCCATATTCACATGAGCATAATACTGGTTGTCGATCACGATGTGATGCCGCCCGCGCTCGACGACGATCTCGTACGCGTCGTCCGGCAGCACCAGCGAGTCGGCCATCGACCGCAAGTGCTGCTTGATCTGCCGGTCCGTGTAGTGACCGGCGAACTTCGCCTCTTGCTTGAAGGCGTCGGCGAACTGGTAGTACTTCCAGTACGCGTCCCCGACATACGCACCGGCCCAACCGCCCAGGCCGAGGAGGAGCATGACGAAGAGACAACCCAATTTTACACTACCGCGGTGAAGCGAGCGAGTCACCATTGCGACTGCGCTCCTTCGATCACGTCATTCACGACTTTCTTGATGGCCTGAGCGCGACCCTGCGTCTCGCCTCCCTCGGGGTAGTCGCCCGCCTCGACGAGGCCCTTCCGCTGCCAGAGGATCCGGCCGGTCGCCTGCTCCTCGATCTCGACGTCGATCTGGAGCTCGAGGCGCCGCTGGGTGGTCGTGGCGCTCGCCACGGTCGAGCCGGTGATGCGCCCGCCCGAGTACCCGATTGGCACATCGGTGTCGTAGCGCTGGATCGTGCCCTTGAGGACCGCGTCGGCGTGGTCCTCGCCGACCTCACGCAGGCCGAGCCGTGAACCCGTCGCCGCCCGCAACCCGTCGAGGATGTTCTTCTGCAGCTCGGGCGTCGGCGTGTTGTTCTCGAATGGCTCGACCGCGATCGTCTTGATGTTCCGCGGCAAGCCGCCGCCATGGAAGCCGTACTTCCAAAAGCAGCCGCTCAGCCCCATCGCGCAGACTAGCGCGAAGGCGCCCTTAGTGATGCCAGAGCTCTGGGTCGATCGTGGCCACCGTATCACTGCGCACATGGGTCAGAGTCAGAGACCGTCCAGCCGACGGATTGTCGAACCGAATATCGTCGTTCTTCCGCCGCACCACGGTCTCCCGTACGCGTCCCGCACTCAATCGTTCCAGCCCCACCAGCCGCGCATCCGCGAAGGCCACACGCCAGACGTTGCTCTTCGCCGCATCGCCGCCGTTCGTACTGAGATCCGCTCGTAACGTGTCGTTGTCCATCCGCACCGTCGTGTCCGTCGCCGGGACCACGAACCGTCCCAGCGCCGCCCACAGGAGCACGGGCGAAGGGAGATAACGCTTGATGCGTTCTCCCCCTCCCCCGGAGACGACCGTATCCCGGAAAAGCCACGCGTGTCCCGAGCCCATACCACCCGCGACCGCGAAGTCCAACCGCACACTGTCCGGCGGAGCGATCAGAGCCCGGCCTTCACCTCTGGCAAGCAGATCCCGATCCCGGTACTCCCACTTAAACGTGAGCTTTCGGTCGCCCGGCGGCAACACGGATGCCGGCACCCTCGCGGGTGTGGGCGCCCCCTTGAGCTCGCCAGCAACCGGGGGCGCACAGGCCGTTACGATCAGCGCGACTGCGCAACCGAGACACCAAATCCTCACGGTGTTACGACGCGCGTGAGCGGGACGATGTTGTCGATTCCGTCCCAGCGGACGATTTGATCGAGCACGGCATCGCCCGAGGTCACTCGCGCAAACGCGGTGTAGTGCCCATCGAGGTGCGGTTCGGTGCCGAGCGAGATGAACCACTGACTGCCGCCCGTGTTGGGTCCATCGAGCGCCATGCCCACCGTGCCGCGCACGTACCGCCGCCGGTCGAGCTCATCGCGGATATCATAGCCGGGCCCGCCGCTGCCATCGCCGCGCGGGTCGCCGTCCTGCACCACGAACGCGGGCACGACGCGGTGGAAATTCAGTCCTTTGAAGAAATTGCGTTTCGCGAGCGTCAGGAAATTATCCACCGTGAGCGGGGCGTCCGCGCCAAAGAACTCGATCGTGATATTCCCGCGCACTGTTTGAATAGTGGCCTGCGGCGCCTGACCGCGAAGCGTGGGTTCAACGATCTCGTGCACGACCCGCACATACCAATCGTTCGGATGCGGCGCGGGCCGGCCATCGTCCGGGCGCCACGCGGCCAGCAATGTCACACCCCGCGCGGCATCCAGCAACGCCGCATCGTCGGTCATCGGCAGCGACGCGACCTGGGCTTTCTCGGCATCGGTCACATGCGTGCTGTCCCGCCGCCAGATCGCGGCCAGACACCGAACCGCCGCGAGCCGCGCGTCGATCGACGTGTCGGCCACGGCCGCCTTGTACGCATCCGCAACGACCGGCACATCCTCGGCCGTCGCGATCTCCTGCAGGCCGCCGAGTCCAACCGCGCGCACTTCGACATCCGGATCGTGCACGGCGGTCAGCATGTAATCACGACGCCACGGGTGCGGCGTCCCGCCCGTGCTCTGTCCGACCGCCTCGGCGAACACCCCATACGCCGCCCCGCGCACGCGCGGATCCGGATCGCGAGTCAGCGGCAGCGTGAGATCGACGATCCGCTCCATCGAGCTGCCAGTCCCGGCCATCGCCGCCGCCGCGCGGAACCGCCAATCACCGGAGCGTTGCCAGCGGTCGGCATTGTCCTTGTCGAGCTCCGGCAGAATGACCCCGCTCATCACGGCTCCCGCGAGCACCGCGGCGTGGAAGTCGAACGAGGTGTCTTCACCATAGGCATGCACCCAGTCACCGCGTGGCGCGCCAGCCAACGTCGAGTCCAGCGCACGCGCCGCCGCCAGGCGGACATGCGGGTCCTCATCGCGGAGGGCAATGACCACGGGTGCACGCGCCCGCGTGCCATAGCCACGGAGCGAATTGAGCGCGCTGATGCGCACGGACGGCACGCTATCGTGCGCCATCGAGTCGAGCACCGTCAACGCGTACTGACCGAGCGAATCGCCGGCCGCCGAATGCGCGAGACCGCGCGCGACCCACTCGCGGGTCTCGGCATCCCGCGCACGGAACGCCGCGGGCAGCAGCAGCACCCGCACGCCGGCCGGTGCCCGCGACCGGGCCACCGCGTACACGGCCGCGCGAAGCAGCGCCGCGTTGCCGGGCGTGATGTATGGCGTGATGAGGGTGGCGGGGATGGGCTTGAGCTTTGCCGCGGCGTACAGCACGATCGATGTCGCGAACCCTCCTCGGAGCGCGTTCTCGATTGCCTTGCGTCCCGGATCACCAAGCTCTCCGAGCGACCAAGCTGCCTCTCGCGCCAACGGCGCCGCGACGACCGCGACCGAGACCTGCGCGGGTGGTCGCGTCGAGACGGTCGGTTGCTGGCCCCCGTATCCGCCGCCGGCGCCGCCGGGTCCCGTGCGCTGCAGCGGGACATACACGGGCGCCGCCGTGATCGAATTCGCCAGCAGATTGACGCTCGGCGTATCCGCCATGAGACCGAGCGCGAAGGCGGCCGTCGCGGCCACCGCGGTATCGTGGTCGACGAGCAGCGTCCGCAGCTGCGACGCGACGTTGCGCGCGTGGACCTGACCTGCGGCGCGCGCCGCTTCGACGCGCAGCGGCGAGGTCAGTCCCTTTGCGAGGGCCGACTTGATCAGCACCTCATCGATCCGATGTGCGTCGACCATCGCCAAGAGCTCCGCGTACCGGAGCGCCTCGGAGTCCGGAAACGACGTGAACGACTCGATGACGGGACCGGGCTTGGTCTTCGGCCCGGCGTGCCCGCCACCGCAGGCAAGCGCCAGGCTAGCCGATGCCGTTAGACAGAAAAGCTCGAACGTCCGGTGGAAGCGCGGCGACTCGCCCCTCGCGATCGAGCGAAACCAAGATCGTGCGGGCGGTAGCGAGGCGGGCACCGGTGCCTGCGTGGGCAATGACATAGTCGAAGGTCACGGTTCTGGATCGGACTTCAGTGAGATATGTCTCCACCCGGACGACATCATCGTACCGGGCCGGAGCGTGGCACCGCAACGAAGCTTCAGACACTGCGAGCGCCACGCCGTTCCGCTCCAACTCGGCGTACGGCGTGCCGAGCCCGCGGATGTAGTCCGTTCGGCCGATCTCGCACCAGATGAGATAGTTCGAGTGATACACGACACCCATCTGGTCGGTTTCCGCGTAGCGCACGCGGAGCTCGGTCGTGGAGGTACGGCCAGCCATGGCCGGCAAGTTACCCGCAGAGGTAAACTAAACGCCACCAATGACCGTCACTCTCGAGCCCCCCTGCTACATCATGTCCGACGCCCACTTGGGCGTTGGTTCGCCGTGGGACGGCGGCGAACGGGCGCTGCGGGACTTCCTGCGTGGCATCACCGACGGCAGCCTCCTCATCAACGGCGATCTATTCGACTTCTGGTTCGAGTGGCAGACGGTCATCCCGCGGGCGAGCTTCCGCGTCCTGGCCGCGCTGGCGGACCTGCGGGAGCGCGGGGTAAAGGTTCTGTGGATAGCCGGTAATCACGATTGCTGGGGCGGCGAGATCCTGCGAGACGATGTTGGCGTTGACTATCACGTCGGCCCCTGGGAAGGCACGCTCGGTGGTTGGCACGCGCGCGTCGAGCACGGCGATGGCCTCCGCGACCGCGAAGACCGTCGCTACCGCGCCCTGCGCACGGTTATACGTAATTCGATGGCGGTGCGCGCCTATCGGTTGCTGCCGGCGGACCTGGCCACCTGGCTGGCTACCCGAAGCTCGCACGCGAGCCGGACGTACAGCGCGCGCGATGGCGGCGCTGGCTTACGGGCGGTCGCCGAACGGACGCTCTCGGCGGACCCGCGCTTGGAGCTCCTCGTCCTCGCCCATTCGCATGTGCCGACGATCGAGCGCATGAAAGGCGGCGGGGTCTACGCGAACGCTGGCGCCTGGATCAGCGGCCCCAAAGAACCCGGACCAACGTTCTTGATGGTCACGCCTGAGCATATCTCGCTCAACGCGTGGGTTCTCCCTTCAGGTCACGTTCAGCGTCTCAACGCGCTTGATCGTGTGCCCGGGACCGAGGAACCCGCGGGCGGAACGGAGGAATTGCTCCGGGGCATCCGTGGCGATGAAGCGATGGGTCGGTGAGGCGCTCGCGGGCGCTTCGATCTTCGCCTGCCGCAGCACTCTCGACACCTCGACCGCCGCTTCCGCGCCGCTGTCGATCAGGGTCACCTCTTCGCCCATCCGCTTGGCGATGCGGTCAACGAGCAGCGGATAGTGCGTGCAGCCCAGGATCAGCGTGTCGATGCCGGTCGCGGCGAGCGGCTTGAGATAGGTCTTCACGATCTGCTTCGTCGCCTTCGTATCGTACCATCCTTCTTCGACCAGCGGCACGAACAGCGGGCACGGCGCCGACATCACCGTGATGTCGGGATTGATATCGGCGATCGCGCGCTCATACGCACCGGACGCGATCGTGCCGACCGTGCCGATGACGCCGATCGGCCCGTTCTTGGTCGCACGCACCGCCGCGCGCGCGCCCGGTTCGATCACGCCGACCACCGGGATCGACAGCGACGCCTCGAGCTCCGGCAGCGCGTGCGCCGTCGCCGTGTTGCACGCCACGACGATGGCTTTCACGCCCTCGCCCGCGAGGTAGCCGGCGATCTCTTTCGAGTATCGCCGGACCGTCTCCGGGCTCTTGGGCCCGTACGGGACGCGGGCGGTGTCGCCGACGTAGATGATCGATTCCTTCGGGAGGCGCGCGACGAGCGCGCGCACGACCGTGAGGCCGCCGAGTCCGGAGTCGAAGACGCCAATGGGTGCCGTCGTCATATTGGGGGCGCTCGTATTGGCAGCGAGATCGCGACGACCGTGGATCCGTCGGGTGCTCGGAACGCCGAGATGCGACTCGGGAGGTCCCAGAGCTGGGCTTCGACGAAGGCGTCGGCGCCGGAGATCAGGTGGTTGAAGATGATGACCGCGATCCAGTCTTCGACGTGCAGCTTGCGCGCGCCTACGCGCGTCGAGCTGTACGGATTGTAGGCAAAGATTTGGATCGGCTTGCCGGTCGTGTCGTTGATCTGGACCACGCCATTCAGCGTCGAGTCATACAGCGCGATGCTGTCCTGGCGGTGCGTTTGGGCGTACTTGAGATCGCGCGCGGCTTGCTCCCAGCGGGAGAGCGCGAAGACTTCGATGCCTGCGAAAAGGGCTCCCGTCCAGGCTCGGTCCAGCTTGGCTTGGCCTAGACCCGGGACCAACAGCGAGTACAGGAACGCGCGCCCTGGCGGGATCGGTGGGCCTTTTATCGTATCGATGTGCGGAGCACGGTGTGACGCGGGCGGTTGCCGCTTCACTCCGGCTTGCGTGCTATCCTGCTGCTGGGCGCTCGCTGCGCTCGCGCCTATAAATAAAAAAATGAGCCAATGGCGGGAGCGCGTGGGAATCGAACCCACCCAACCTGACGGAGTCAGGTCGCAACGGTTTTGAAGACCGCGAGGACCACCAGGCCCCATTCACCCCCCATGCATTACTGCCATGCGCTACTGCAACTCGATCCGACCGTCACCGGGCACAACAACCCCGATCTCGGCGGTGCCAGGAACGCGCTGAACATAGTCGTCCACGAGATCGGGTGCCGCTGCTACCAGCAATCCACCGGATGTCTGCGGATCGATGAGCAGGGCCGACTCGAATGCCGTTCGCCCTACCCCCCAATCCACAAGGGGTTTCGCTCCGCTCAGATACTCGGCGTTCCGCTCGCCGCCGGCGGTCCGCGCGCCGAGCTCGAAAGCGTGGCCGGCGCCGTCAATCACCGGGATGCGGTCGACCGTGATGCGCAACCCTACATGGCTCGCGCGCGCGATGTGGGAGGCGTGGCCGAGGAGCCCGAAGCCCGTGATGTCAGTGGCGCACCGGAGGCCGAGGGCGACGGCCGCGCGCGAGGCGTCGCGGTTCAACGTGGTCATGACGTTGATCATTCGGGCCTCGACCTCGGCCGGCATCTTGTCGCGCCATTTCTTGAAGGCGGTCGCGATGAGGCCCGTACCGATGGGCTTCGTCAGTAGCAGGCGATCGCCGACGCGCGCGCCAGCGTTGGTCAGGATGCGTCGCGGATCCACGCGGCCGGTGACGGAGAGCCCGTACTTGAGCTCTTCGTCGTCGACGGTATGTCCACCGACGATCACGGCGCCGGCTTCCTGCACGACGGTCTGTCCGCCACGCAGGATCTCGGTGAGCACCTCGATCGGCAGTTTCTTGACGGGAAAGCCGACGATGTTGAGCGCGGTGAGCGGCTCGCCGCCCATCGCGTAGACGTCGGACAGCGCGTTCGTCGCCGCGACGCGGCCATATGTGTAGGGATCGTCCACGATCGGCGCAAAGAAATCGACGGTCTGCACGAGCGCGAGATCGTCGGACAGCCGAAAGACCCCCGCATCATCGAAGGTCTCCCGACCGACGATGAGTCGTGGATCTTCGCTCGGCACGAGCGGAGCGAGCGCGCGAGACAGGTCACCCGGACCCATCTTCGACGCTCAGCCCGCGCAGCGGGCGAATTCGGTCAGCCGAAACAGCTCTTCACGCGTGTGCGTCAGGCGCTCCCTGGTTCCTTCTTCATCGCCGCGATCAAGTCGATCTCGACCGCGGCACCTTTTGGCAGGCCGGCGACCGCGACAGTCGACCGCGCCGGCCGCGCGGTGCCAACGACCTTCGTGTAGGCCTCGTTCATGACCTCGAAGTCGGCCATGTTCGAGAGATACACCGTCGTCTTCACGACATCCGCCCACGTCAGCTGCCGCTCGGCCAGCACGGCCGTCAAATTCGCGAGCACGCGCTGCGTCTGGGGGCCGACGCCACCGTTCACGATCTGACCGGTCGCGGGGTCGAGGCCAATCTGGCCGGCCGTGTACATGAAATGATGCGCAATCGTGGCTTGTGCATAGGGCCCAACCGGCTTGGGCGCGTTGCTGCTTTCTACGGTGTGCATGTGTGCTGAGAGTTACGAGTTAAAAGAGTCCTACGATCGAGCCATCGGCATGCACGGCCATCCGCTCCGCCGCGGGCTCCTTTGGCAATCCCGGCATCGTCATGATATCACCGGCCTGCGCGACAACGAAGCCGGCGCCGGCCGCCGGATAGACCTCATTGATCGTCACTCGAAATCCCTTTGGCGCTCCGAGCTGGGTCGCATCATCGGTGAACGAGTATTGCGTTTTCGCCATACAGACCGGCGTCTCGCCGAGTCCGATCGACTCGAGATAGTCGATCGAACGATCGGCTTTCTGCGTGAAATCAACGCCATCGCCGCCGTACACTTTTTTCACGATCGTTTCGATCTTTTGGCGGATCGGGAGCGTCGCGGGATACAACGGGGCATATTTGGCCTTCTTGCTGTCCAATAGCCCCTGCACGGCACGCGCCAGATCTTCGCCGCCCTCGCCGCCCTTCTCCCACACATCGCAGAGCGCGGCTTGTGCACCGTGCGAACATGCGCGATCGGCGACCATCTGTAGCTCACGATCGCTATCGGTGATGAACCGATTGACGGCCACCACAACCGGCATGCCGAACTGCTGCACGTTTTCTATGTGGCGATCGAGATTGGGAAGTCCGCGTTCCAGCGCGCCGATGTCTTCTTTTTTGAGATCATTCTTATTGGCGCCGCCATTGAGCTTGAGCGCGCGAACGGTCGCGACGAGAACCGCCGCCTCAGGTTGCAGGCCGCCGAACCGACACTTGATATCAAAAAACTTCTCAGCGCCCAAGTCGGATCCGAACCCAGCCTCAGTGATGACGACGTCCGCGAGACCCAGCGCCGCACGCGTGGCAAGGATAGAGTTGCACCCATGCGCGATGTTGCCGAATGGCCCGGCGTGAACGAAGGCGGGCCCGCCTTCCAACGTCTGAACCAAATTCGGCCGAATCGCGTCCTTGAGCAACAAGGCCATGGCACCGGCAGCCTTCAAATCACCAGCGCGAATCGGCTTACGTTCACTGCCAGTCGTGGCCCCGACGATAATGCGCGACAGTCGCGCTTCGAGGTCCGCTTGGCTGGTCGCGAGCGCGACAATGGCCATGACCTCGCTCGCCGGAATGATGACCCACCGTTCCTCCCGCACGACCCCATTGGCGACGCCGCCCAGACCGATGACGCAGTCGCGCAACGCGCGGTCGTTCATATCGATCGTCCGCGGCCACGTGATGCGGCGCGGGTCGATCGACAAGGGATTTCCCTGCGTGAGATGATTGTCCAGCATTGCCGACAAGAGCGAGTGCGCGCTCGAGATGGCGTGGAAGTCGCCGGTGAAATGGAGATTGATGTCCTCCATGGGAATGACCTGCGCATAGCCACCACCGGCGGCGCCGCCCTTGAGGCCGAACACGGGCCCCAAGCTCGGCTCTCGTATGCACAAAACGGCGTTGGTGCCGAGCTTCCGAAAGGCCTGCGTGAGGCCGACCGAGGTCGTGGTCTTGCCTTCGCCGGCCGCGGTCGGATTGATACCCGTTACGAGCACGAGCTTTCCGCGCGGGGGGCGCTGGGTCAACTCGAGCGGAATCTTGGCCTTGTACTTCCCATACAGATCGAGATCGTCGGGCGTGAGCCCGAGATCCTTGGCGACATCAGTAATCGGTCGAGGCTTGGCGTGCTGCGCGATCTCGATATCTGATGGAACGCTCACGGGAGCTCCGTAGGAGAAAGAACCGGCAAATTTAATAGCCGCCGTGCATTCGCGGTGACGGCGGCCGCGATGGCCTCAGGAGTCGTATTCCGTACGAGCGCCAATCGTTCGACCGTATAGCGCGCGAACGCGGGCTCGTTGCGTTTGCCGCGTTTCGGGACCGGGGCGAGATAGGGCGAGTCGGTCTCGACCAACAGTCGATCATCGGGCACCAAACGGATCAACGCATCGTCGTTCCACTTGCCAAACGTGACGATACCGCTGAACGACACGTACCAACCGACGCTGAGCGCGAGCTCCGCGAGTTCAGGGGATCCCGTATAGCAATGCAATATCCCGCGCACGCCGGCTGACCCCGCCTCGCGGACAGCGGTCATGGTATCCGCTTCGGCGTCACGCGTGTGGACCACGAGAGGGCGTTGCAGGGACGCGGCCATGCCAATTTGATCGGCGAAGGCCGTGCGTTGTTGTTTGGGTTCGACGTGGTCGTAGTGGTAGTCGAGCCCGCATTCGCCGATCGCAACCGCGCCGGCGGCCACGGCATCGCGGATCCACAGCTCGTCCCGCTGGCGATGGTATGATCCGGCTTCGCCGGGATGCACGCCCGCGGTGGCAAACACGAAACCGGGGTATCTCGCCGCCAATCGCAGCGCACCAGTAGTGGCCGTCTGCGACTCGCCGATACAGACAATACCCACCGCGCCGTCGGCGCGTGCGGCGTCGATCACCTGATCGACGTCGCCTACGAAGGCGGCGTCGGCCAGGTGAGCGTGACTATCAACGAACCCCGGCAGTCTCCGTGGCCTTTTGCGAGCGTGGCGCCGGTTTCTTCGCCGCGGGACCGCCCTGCGCTGTCGACACCTCGCGCGGCCAGCGGCGCTCGATCCAGAGCAGCACCGGCGCGGCCACGTAGATCGAGCTGAACGTTCCGGTCACGATACCGAACGCCATGACCCACGCGAATGGCCGGATGACTTCGCCCGCGAAGATGAGCAGCGCGATCGTCGCCGCGAACGCGGTCGCGTGCGTCATGACCGACCGCGGCAGCGTCTCGTTCACCGACCGGTTCAGCGTGTCGTACAACGGCTCCCTTCTCCGCCGTCGCAGATTTTCGCGAACGCGGTCGAAGATGATAATCGTGTCGTTCAACGAATACCCGATGACCGTGAGGATCGCCGCGACGACCGTCAGCGACACCTCGAGGTTCATGAGCTTGATGAACGCCATCGTCGTACAGATATCGTGCGCCGTCGCGAACACGGCCGCGACGCCGAACCGCCACTCGAATCGCCAGGCGAGATAGAGGAGCGTCAGGAGGAACGACGCCAGAATCGCCTTGATCGCGCCCGACCGGAGCTCGCTGCCGACGCGAGACCCGACGCTCTCGGTGCGAACCACCTGGAACGCACTCTGGCCGAACGCCTTCGTGAAGATCCCCCGTACCTGCGCCGAGACCGAGTCCGTGCTACCAGTCTTCGACTCGCTGCGCGCGACGTCCTGGGCACGGACGGTGTACTCACGATTGGAGCCGAACGACTGAATCTCCGCATCCCGAACACCGCCCTGATCCAGGAGCGAGCGCAGTCTCGAGACATCCGGCGGCTGATTGAACCGGATCTGCATCATCGTGCCGCCGGTGAAATCGATGCTGTACCGGATGCCGTTGAAGGCGAGACTTCCGAGCCCGATCACGATGAACCCGACGGTGAGGGCCACCATGATGCGCCACGGCTTGATGAAGTCGTATTGGGTGTTATGGAATATGCGCAGCATTAGATGCTGATCGTCTGCGCGCCGCGAGCACGCGTCAGCCAGATCATATAGAAGGTGCGGACGACGAAGATCGAGGTGACCATGGACGCCAGGATACCCGCGATCAGGGTGACGGCGAACCCGCGAACGGACTGGCTCCCATACTGATACAAGACGGCGGCCGTCAGCACCGTCGACACGTTCGAGTCGATGATCGCGCTCATGGCGTGCCGGAAGCCTTCGTCGATCGCGAGCCGCGGCGTTTTCCCGTGATCGAGCTCCTCGCGAATGCGCTCGAAGATCAGCACGTTCGCGTCGACCGCGATACCGATCGAGAGCACGAATCCGGCGAGTCCGGGCAGCGTCAGCACCGCGTCAAAGCCGGCCAGGGCCGCCAACGTGTACAGCATGTAGAGCGTGAGGCCGCCGATCGCCAACAGACCCGAGAACTTGTAGTACACGAGCATGATCACGACCACGAGCGCGACGGCGATGATGCCGGCCTGCACGCCGGCGTGCACGGAATCGCTGCCGAGGCTCGCGCCGATCGCGCGCTCTTCAACGATCTTGAGGGGCACGGGCAGCGCGCCGGCTCGTAAGACCAGTGCCAGGTCCTGCGCCGCTTGGAGATCGCGCCCGCCCATGGTGATCTGGCCTCGCGTGCCGATCGCGCTCTCGATGATCGGCGGACGGCCCATGACGAGCGTGTCGAGCACGATCGCCATGTAATCCTTCACGTGGCGCGCCGTCTCCGTCTGGAAGCGCCGACCGCCTTCGCGGTTCAGCGTGAATTCGACCTTCGTGCCCTCGACCGGATCGCTCGCGGGCTTGGCGTCGATCAGGTACTCGCCCGTGATGATCGGACGGGCATCAACGACATAGAACGCCCGATACACACGGCCGCCGAGCACGCTCGTGTCGGCGGACCAGCGAATGACTTTGCCGGGCGGGAGCGCGGCCTGCACGTCCGGCACCGCGAGATATCTATTGATCGTCGGGACATCCGTCTTGGCGACGTAGTACTCGCCCGGCATCTGTCCTTGCTGGACGAGCTTTGAGAACGCGCCACCCGTGAGGGAGTTGGCGAGGGCCGAGCTGTCTGATGTCGAATCTTTCTTGGCGCCTTTCTTCTTGGTCGTGTCGTTCGAGAAGAGCCCCTTGATGCCCTGCTCTTGGCCCGTGTCCGCGCCGGGTGCCGCCGCGCCGGGCACATTCGCGACCTTGGCGGTCTTGAGCGCCGCATCGATGCGCGGGATCGCTTTGTCGAGCGCCTGCGTCTTATCGGTGATCTGGAACTGGAGGAACGCCGATTGCGAGACGATATCGTGCGCGCGCTGGGGATCGCTGACGCCAGGAAGCTCGACGATAATGCGGTCGTTGCCGGCCTTCTGAACAACGGGCTCCGACACGCCAAATTGGTCGATGCGCGTCCGGACGACCGTGAGCGCGCGATCGATCGCGTCGCTGACGTTCGGCACGGTTCCGTGGTCTTGGTTGACCTCGAGCGCCATGTGAATGCCGCCCTGGAGGTCCAACCCTTCTTTGATCGGAATCCGCCAGACCGTGTCCAGCTTCGTCTGACCCAACGAATCGACCAACACTTCTCCCGTCGTCTTCGACAGCCGAGCCTCGGTCACTTTGCGAGGCCAGAGCGCCCAGGCGGACAGGCCGATCAGCGCCAACACGATGGCGATGCGTATCCTCAAATTCGACATAGCTTTGTAGGTTATCGTACCGGCCCGATACCCGCAAGACGTGAAATGATCGCTGCAAACCCGGTGCTCCTCGGCGGAATCCTCAGCGCCCTTCACGTAGCGCTCGCCCTCGGCGTGTCCGCGCACATCGTTTTGACGAAAGATGATGTGCGCGCGGCCATCGGCTGGATCGGACTCGTGTGGCTGACCCCGATCCTGGGCTCGGGGATCTACCTGGTCTTCGGCATCAACCGGATCAATCGCCTGCCCGGTCCTATGCGCAAGGGTCCGCCGCTCGACCCTGCCGATCGGGCGGTACTCATGCGGGGGACGAGCAGTGAGCCGGGACCGAGCGAGTTGCCGGCGGATGCGGCGCCGGCGCTGACCGCGATCGCGCGGATCGTCGGCAAAGTGACGCAGCTGCCGCTCGAGCCGCGGTGCGCGATCGAGCCGCTCGAGAATGGCGATGAGACGTATCCGGCCATGCTGGCCGCGATCGATGCGGCTGAGCGAACAATCGCTATGGCCACCTACATCTTTGACCGCGGCCAGGCGGGGACGCAGTTCGTCGACGCGTTGGCCCGCGCGGTGGGGCGCGGCGTCCAGGTTCGCGTGCTGATCGACGGCGTCGGGGCGCGCTACAGCCATCCGCCGATCGTCGATGAGCTCAAGCGTCGCGGCGTGCCGGTCGCTCGGTTTCTGCCGGCGGTGATTCCGATTCCGCAGCCGTACATCAATCTGCGGAATCATCGCAAAATGATGATCGTCGACGGTGCCGTCGCATTTGCCGGCGGTATGAACATTCGCGACTCGTGTCTCTTGGCACTGCGCCGGCCGGATGCGACGCAGGACCTGCATTTCCGCATCCGCGGCCCGGTGGTGCCGCAGATCATGCAGGCGTTCGCGGTCGACTGGGAGTTTACGACGCACGAGAAGCTTCCCCAGTCGACATGGGCACCGCCATCGGCTTCGGGCCCGGTTGGCGACACCGCCGTGCGAGCTATTCCCGATGGCCCGGACACGGACTTCGAGACCCTTCTCATGGTGATCCTCGGCGCCGTCTCGGCCGCCACGCGCTCGATCCGGATCGCATCACCGTACTTCCTACCCGACGCGCCCTTGGTCGACGCGCTGCGCGTGGCCGCATTGCGCGGCGTCGAGGTCGACATCGTGATTCCCGAGCATGGCAACCTGCGATTGGTGCAGTGGGCCATGAACGCGCAGTTGCCGCAACTGCTGGCGTGGGGCTGTCGCGTCTATCTGTCCCGACCGCCCTTCGATCACTCGAAGCTCTTGATCGTCGATGGCGAGTGGTCGCTGATCGGATCCGCCAACCTCGATCCGCGCAGCTTGCGCCTCAACTTCGAGTTCAACCTAGAGTGCTACTCGCGCGCCCTTGCGACGCATCTTTCCTCGAAGTTCGACAACAAGATCGCGACCGGGCGACCCCTTACGGTCGAGGATCTCGAACATCGCCCACTCTGGCGACGCCTGCGCGACGGAACGGCGTGGTTGGCGCAGCCCTACTTATAACCCGCTCGGCGAAGGCGACGCCCCACGGCGAATTGGTGACCGTGATACCGTTCACGGTCTGTACCGGTATTTTCGCCTCTCCGTAGGCGGAATCCACTCTGAGGACATTGAACAGTCCGTCCCACGAGACCGAGAACGTCGACAGCTGGCAGATCGACGGGTCGTACTGCACCTGCGGCAGGTGCACGCCGGTGATGGCCGCGCTCGTGACGCCCTGCACATCCGAGCACCGAGCGCCGCGCGACACCGTCGAGACGGTCATGGTGCCGTATGCATCAGCTCCAGCTGTGTCGTTCGACACGATGAACCCCTGGTCGCCACTCCCCGACCACCATTCGAGGACGAAACCATTCGTCACGTTCGAATCGCTATACGCGATCAGCGCGAAGTTGGAATCGCGTGGCGTGCCATCGCTCGTCGTATCAGTAAAGTCGATGACAAACGCGTGCCAGCCGGTGCCCGGCAGTTCGTTGACCTCTAACGGCGACGGCTCGGCTCCCGACGCGGGCGCCACGACCAGGTCTTCCATCAGCAAGCAACGCGGAAAGTACGGGCTATAGTAGGGCGGATCCTCGTAATCCGGGCTGTACGCAAGCGTGCACGCCTGCGTGTACAGCGAGTCCATATGTATCGCCAGCGCCGCCGAGCTATGCGCCTTGGCCGGGCCGCTCGAATCCGTGCAGCCGACTGCCGCGATTACCACCGCGAGGACTAGCGTGAGTGATCGCATATTGCACGTTAAGACCCAGCACGCTGATTCGCCGTCACTGTTGGGCAAAATGACGAGAGGCCGCCTTTCAGCGGCCTCCCTGGGGTGATTCCCTCCACCAGTCGCAGGGTTTCGTTGCGCCGTGCGCAGAGGCTTACCAGGCCCCCCGTTGCCCTCGACAGATCAACAGTAGCTACTTGAAAGAAGCGATGCAACGTTGCGCGTAAAACGGTGGAGGGGATCGGAATCGAACCGACGTCTCTCAATTGGTAAGGTCAAGTGTTCTGCCACTAAACTACCCCCCCGATATCGCTCGGGCGGATAACCAGGAGACACCACCTCCACTTCGCCCAAGAGATACAACCACGTTTGCGAGGCGTGGTCGACCGTTTTTATTTGTTGCGCAGCGAAAGGGAGCAGTTTCGCGGAGACCGATACTAACTAGCGGACACTTACCGTTGCAACATCAACGCGTGGCGCGCGTTCTGTTCGTCGCGCGCGAGTTGGGATTTGAGGGCGTCGATGCCGTCGAACTTCTGCGTGTCGCGCAGGCGTGAAACAAACTCGATGCGTACGTGCGCGCCGTACCAGTCACCGTCGGCGTCGAATAGATGCGCTTCGAGCGTGACGTCGGTTTCGCCGAATGTTGGGCGAGCGCCGAGGTTCATCATGCCACCGTATGGGCCAGCCGGGGTCTGCACGCGCACGGCGTAGACGCCCTCGGGTGGCAGCAGCTTGCGGGGGGATGGCAGCGGTAGGTTGATCGTCGGAAACCCGATCGTGCGGCCGCGTTGGTGACCGCGTGAGACGATGCCGCTCACAGAGTAGGGGCGGCCGAGTCCAGCGGCGGCGCTTCTCAGGTCGCCGCCGGCGACGGCGCGGCGGATAGAAGTCGAGGAGATCGGGCGGCCGTCGTCGCCGCTCATCGGCGGGACGACTTCGACACGAAAGCCGCGGCGCATGCCGATCGCCCGCAGCGTCTCGACGTCGCCCTCGCGACCACGACCGAATCCGTTGTCGTAGCCGCTGAGCAGCTCGCGCATATGGAAGCGCTCGAGCAGCACCCCGACGAATTGCTCGGCGGTGTAGTGCGAGAGCGTCGGCGAAAACGGCAGGACCGCGCAGTAGTCGATCCCGCTCTCGGCCAGCACTTCCTGACGCTCGGCGCCGACGGTCAGCAGTGGCCGAGCGGCGGCCGGGTTGACGACTTCGAGCGGGTGCGGCTCGAACGTGACGAGGACGGCTTTCCAACCCGTTTCGCGCGAGCGCTCGGCGAGTCGCCTCAGCACCGCTTGATGACCACGGTGCACGCCGTCGAACGTGCCGACGGTGACCACCGTCGCTTCGACGGTCGGTGGCAGCCCACTCACACCGTCAGCCCGCCATTCACTCATCATCATCTCCCAGGACCACCCTTGGCTGCCATTCGGCCCCGTTTCTCACGGCGACCGCGACCAGACGCCGGTCATGATCGATGAGTGCCGCTCGTTCCCCTGGCGCCGAGGCTCCGACCGTTTGACCTCGCTTGACGCGCTCTATCGCGATGGCATCGAGCGACTCGATCGACATCCCTTCCAGTCCATCCAACGCCGACCTCACGTGCCCTTCTACGCCGCGCTCCAGGACGCTCAGCGTCGCCGCATCTTCAATACGAAACGGGCCGCTCTGCCGCCGCCTCAAAGTTTTGAGATGCGCGGCGCTTCCCGCGTTACGGCCCAAGTCGCGTGCCAACGCACGGACATAGGTGCCGCCGCTACAACTCACGGAGGCAACTAGCGTTGTCCCATCCCAAGACGAGACTTGCCAGTCGTACACCGTGATGGCCGCGGGTGCGAGATCCAATGGTGATCCCCGCCGCGCGGCGACGTATGCGCGTTGGCCACCCTGCTGCTTGGCTGAGTACGCAGGCGGGATCTGCTGCAGAGATCCGGTGAGCGAAGCCAGCGCCGCATCGATGGCCGATCGTGCCGGGAGAGGCGCAGATGTGGTCGGAGCGCCAGTGACGTCGTCAGTGTCGGTCTCGTGCCCGAACGCGATGACCGCGTCGTACACCTTGGGCTCGCCGGCGAGGTACGGCAGGAGCCGGGTGGCGCGGCCGAGGAGTAAGACCAGGAGACCGGTGGCGAACGGGTCGAGCGTACCAGCATGCCCCACGCGACGCTGACCGGCGAGCCGCCGAACGATCGCCACGATATCGTGCGACGTCAGCCCCGCGGGCTTGTCGACGAGGAGCACGCCGTCAGCCAGTCGAGCCCCCACCGTGTTTGATGCTGTCGAGCAGCGACTCGATGCGCGCGGCGTACGCGACACTGCGATCGGGACGGAACTCGATCTCCGGCGCGACGCGCAGTCGCAAGGCCCGCGCGACACGCGAGCGCAGATGATGCGCGGCGCTCGCCAGACCCTCGAACGTCGCCACCTGTTCGGCCTCGCTCCCCATCACCGTCACGAAGACCTTCGCGTGGCGCAGATCGCGCGTGACCTCGGCGCCCGTGACGGTCACGAGGCCACGCACCCGTGGATCTTTGACATCCACGGCCAAGAACGTCGCGACTTCTTCCCGGATCGCCTCTCCGACCCGGTCGGGCCGGCGAGCCGGGCTCACGTAGTGGACGCGAGGGTTCGAGCCCGCTCCTCTGTCCGGTAGCTCTCGATAATGTCACCGACCTTGAGGTCGTTGAAATTCTCGATGCCAATGCCGCACTCGAACCCGGCCCGGACTTCCTTCACGTCATCCTTGAAGCGCCGCAGCGACCCGATGCGCCCCGTGTAGACCTCGGCGCCGTTCCGGATCACGCGCACGCGACCTTCGCGATTGATGACCCCGGACCGCACCGAGCACCCGGCAATGACGCCGATCTTCGCGACCTTGAACAGCTCGCGCACCTCGGCGTCGCCATCGATGACCTCGCGCTGCTCAGGCCGCAGCAACCCTTCGAGCGCCGACCGAATCTCGGCCACCGCCTCATAGATGATGCGATAGAGCTTGATCTCGACGCCTTCGCGCTCGGCCGACGTGCGCGCGTTGTTGTCGGGCCGGACGTGGAACCCGACGATGATCGCGCCCGAGGCCTTGGCCAGCAACACGTCGCTCTCGCTGACGGCGCCGACGCCACGGTGAATGACCTGGACCTCGACTTCGCTGGTCGACAGCTGCCCGAGCGCGTCGGCCAGCGCTTCGGCCGGACCTCCCTGGTCCGCCTTGATCACGATACGCAACGTGCGGCGCTCACCAGCCGACGTTTGCGCCATGATGTCTTCGAGGGTGACACCCGCGCGTGCGGACGTGCGACGATTGCGCGCCTCGCGATCCAACCGCTCGCGCTTCTGTGCCGTCTCACGCGCATCCGTCGCGTCTTCGACGACGACGAGCACATCACCGGCGGTCGGGACGCGCTCGATGCCCAGCACCTGGACCGGAATCGCGGGACCAGCTGCTTTGACCGGCTTGTTGCGCTCATCGAGCAACGCCCGGACACGACCCGAGTACATGCCGACGATAAAGTCGTCGCCGACTTTCAGCGTCCCATTTTCGACGAGGACCGTCGCCACCGGACCCTTGCCCGGATCGAGCTGTGCTTCGATGACCGCACCAGATGCCCGACGACGCGGGTTCGCCTTGAGGTCGAGAATTTCCGCCTGCAAGAGCACCTGATCGAGCAACGTTTCGACCGCCGTGCCTTTCTTGGCCGAGATCGGCGTCGCCAACACCTGGCCGCCGAACTCTTCCAACACGACGCCTTCGGCCAAGAGATCCTGCTTGACCCGCATGACGTTCGCGGAGGGCAGGTCGATCTTGTTGATAGCCACAATGATCGGCACGCCCGCGTTTCTGGCGTGCGAGATCGCTTCCTTCGTCTGCGGCATCAACCCGTCGTCCGCCGCCACCACGAGCACGACGATATCCGTCACCTGCGCACCGCGCGCACGCATGGCGGTGAACGCTTCGTGACCAGGCGTATCGAGGAACGTGATCGACTTCCCGCCCGGCAGTGACACGTGGTACGCGCCGATGTGCTGCGTAATACCGCCCGCCTCACCCGCGACGACATTCGCCTTTCGGATATAGTCGAGCAGCGACGTCTTGCCGTGGTCGACGTGACCCATGATCGTCACGACCGGCGGCCGTGGCACGAGTGTCGTCGGATCGTCGTCGACGGCGTCGACGTCGGCTTCTTTAGCGTATTCCGCCTCCTTCACGGCCTTGAACCCGTACTCGCCCGCGATCAACTCGATCTGATCGAAATCGAGCCGCTGGTTGATGCTGACCATGAAGCCGAGGTTCTTGAGCGCGAACCCGATGATCTGCGTCGCCGAGATCTTGAGAATCTCCGCCAGCTCGCTGACCGTGATGAACTCGTTCACGCGAACCGTCTTCCGCTCGCGCTCGGCCTCGGCCGCGCGCTGCGCCTCGAGCTCTTCGCGCGACACGCCCTCGTCGAACCGCCGGCGCGCGCCAGGCCTTCCCACCGGCCCGCGCATCGCGCTCATGGTGCGATTGATGTTCGCCGATACGGCTTCCTGATCGACCGCGCCGCGCTTGCCCTTCTTGCGGCGGCCCTGGCCCGACATCGGACCACCGCCACCCATCTGCGGCGTGTTCTGCTGGCTCGGGCGCTTGTCATCGCGACCACGATCGTCACGGCGAGCCGGCGGCGCACCGCCGGCGTTCGGCGCGCCACCGGGCGCCGCCGACGCGACAGGACGCGGCGCATTGTAGCCACCACTGCCACCGGCGGGGCGCTGCTGACGCGGCGCACCGGGCACGAACGGCCGCGGCGCACCCGGAACAACGGGACGCGGACGGTTCGGATCAGGCGGCGAGGACGGCGCGCTCGGACGCTGCGGCGCCGGAGCCGCGGGCGCTGGAGGCGCTACGTTCGCGGGTTCGGCACGAGGCTCGGGGCGAGGCTCCGGGCGCGTGGAAGGCGGCGGTGTTGGGGCAACGGGCGCCGGCGCCACCGGCGCTACGTTTGCCGTGCTCACCGGCTCGGCCCGAGGTTCGGGGCGTGGCTCCGGGCGCGCCGGGGGCGGCGGCGGCAATTCGACCTCGAGTTCCTCCGGCAGCTCTTCCAGCTCGGCTTCAGCCTCGGCTTCAGCGGCGGCATCGTTCGCGGCCTGGACGTCAGCGGCACGCCGGCGACCAACGCGGCCGGCGGCACTCGATCCGTTACCAGCCGCCGCAGGCGCGGGCGTCTCGACGGCGGCGCCGGTGGTCGAACCGCGGCGACGTCGAGTCGTGGCGGGAGCCGGCTTCTCAGCGCGAGCGCGTTTCTCACGCTCCCAACGGGCGCGCACGCGCGAGACCTGATCGTCCGTCAGCGGTGTCGCCGCGTTCCGGACGGGCACGTCCATCGCGCGTAGCAAATTCATCACCTCGTCCGGCGAGATGCCGAATTCGCCCGCTATTTCCTGTACGCGAAGCTTGCTCACTCCACCTCCCCCTTCGGTTCCACCAGTGCCCGAATCCCCTTCGCCAGCTGGTGGTCCACTATCCCAACCGCCGCCGCACCGAGCTGCGCCATCCCCGGCCCCTGCACTCGCCGAATGCGCCGCGCGTCCAACAATGGTACAACTTTATCGAGGCTATGCCGCGAGGCATCAGGTGCCACAATGGCCAATTGGAGCCGACCGCGCACCGCGGCTTCCCGCACGCGCTGCACGCCGACCACGGCCAGCCGGCCGCGCAGGCCCAGACCGACCAGGCCCATGAGCTTGTGTATCATCTCCGGTGGCACCGTGACGACGTCAGGCAGCCGCCCCTCCTCCCTCATCACTCGTCAGCTCGTCGATGATCGACATAATGCGATCCGCCTCCGCGGGCGCGATACCCGGCAGGCGCAACAGGTCTTCCCGCTCGAGATCGATCACGTCGTTCAGCGTTCGGTAGCCCGCCTCTTCCAGCACCGCCACCGTGGCGGGCTCCAAGCCCTGAATCTCCGACAGCTTCACATCGCCCGCGTCTTCGGTTCTCTCTTCCGGCAGCGGCGCGAACAGCGGCGCCTCGCCAGCGCGCTCCAGCCACTCGCGGCTCGAGTACAGATCGATTTTCCACTCCGTGAGCTCGGACGCCAGTCTCACATTCTGCCCGTTGCGTCCGATGGCCAGCGACAGCTGATCCTCGTCAACGACGGCCTGAATGGTCTTCGTCGATGGGTCCGAGAACACGCGCGCGACTCTCGCCGGCGCCAACGCCAGTTTCGCGAAGCGCTCCGGGTCCGAGGACCAGGGGACGATGTCAATGCGCTCGCCACCGAGCTCGTTTACAACCGCCTGCACTCGGCTTCCCTTGAGCCCCACACAGGCGCCGACGGGATCTATGGAGTCATCGCGCGAGAACACAGCAATTTTGGTCCGACTTCCCACTTCGCGTGCCGAGGCCCGGATGTCCACGATGTTTTGCTGAATTTCCGGGACTTCCAGTTTGAACAGCGCTTTTACGAACAACGCGTCGGCACGGCTCAAAATCAGACGCGGACCCTTTGGCGTCTCTTCCACGCGCTTGAGAACCGCGCGAATCGGCTCGCCTTGATGAAAGTGCTCGCGATGATTCTGCTCGCGATACGGAATGATCGCCTCCGCCTCGCGGAATTTGTTCAGCATGACCACGAGCTTTCCGCGCTCGATCTGCTGAATCTCGCCGGAGAGCAACTCACCGACGCGCCCCGTGAACTCGTCGCGGATCTTTGACCGCTCGCCTTCGCGCACGCGCTGAATGATCCGTTGCTTCGCGGCTTGCACGGCCGTGCGGCCGAACTCCGCGAAATCCACCGGAATCTCCATGACGTCGCCGACCTGGAACTCCGGATCCTCGAACCGCGCGTCTTCCAGGGACACTTCTTTGCTGCCGTCCTCGACGGTGTCCACGACATTTTTAAGCAGCGTGATGCCAAGCGTGCCGCGGTCGTCGTCGATCACGACCTCGGCCTGGACGTTCGGGCCATGCTTCTTCGCGAGGGCGGCCATGATGCCGTCCTTGAGCAGCTCGTGGAGCTCGCCACGTCCCAAGCTCTTCGAGTTCGATAACTCGCGAATTGCCGTCAGAATTTCAGCGGAGCCGACCATCCGTCACACCCCTGTCCCAATGGAACACCAGTCGTGCTTCATCAATTGTCGATAACGCCACCCGATACTCTGTCGCACCGTCTCGCAGCGTCACGACCCCGTCGTCGACCGCCACGATCTCGACTTCTTTGCGACCATTCAACGCCGCGCTTTTGACCACCGCCCGACGCCCCAGAAAGCGACGCCAGTCCGACTCTTTCTTGAGCGGCCGATCCGCCCCGGGGGACGAGACCTGCAGCTCAGTCAGCTCACCAACGAGTGGCTCTATCGCTCGCGACACTCGCGCGCAGTCATCGACCGTCACCTGCTCCCCATCCCGACGGTCGATACGAATCTCGACTATCGGCCGAGCCCGGCTCCCATGCCGGCGCAGGTCGACCAAATCGAACCCCAACGCGTCAAGTCCCGACTCGACAACGCTTTCCAGTTCTGATTTCACAACTGATAAGAATAAAAAAATGTGGGGAACCTCCCCCACATTGCCAGACATGGAAAGATAACGGCACTCAAACGGCGGTCAAGCTCTCTGGGAACATCTCGCACTGCACGGTGCCTACCGGTCGCCTGGCGCAGCTCGCTAAAGCAGTCGTTGGACTAACTGGCACTCGAAACCGCGTCAGTCCGCGATAATCGCCGCCGCTTGACGCCCGGCATCGCCGCCGCGATGCGAAAAAAAGCGGTCCGTGTCGCACCGAGTGCAGTCGTCGCTCATCGTCACGGCGCGCACACCGGCGGCACATGCCTGGCCCGCGAGGAGCCCCCGCAGATCTACAGTGGTCGGGCGATCGACAGTCTTCCCGGTGAGCTGGGTGTAGACATCCGGGCTCACTTCGTAGCATCGACCGCAGATGGCGGGGCCCAGGTGAACCCTGAGCTCGCTGATCGAGAGACCATCTTCGCCGATGATCGTGAGCGCTCGCCTTAAGATCCCCGCGGCGGTTCCGCGCCATCCCGCATGAATCGCGGCGATCGCGCCGGACGGATGCGCGATCAGCACGGGGACGCAGTCAGCGACTGTCACCGCCAGGGCAGTGCCGTGGTCCGGCGCGTAGTGACCGTCGGCCTGGTCGGCACGGAGCCATCCGGTCCACGACCCATCGTGCGTGACGACGCGCGTTCCGTGTACCTGGTGCGCGGTCGCCAGCCGACGCGCGCGCAGGACATCATTGCGCAAGGTGTCCCAGCGTCCAAGAACCTGAGAGACGGACTCGTCGCTCTGCACACCGACCGAGCCGAACGAACGGGTCGTGACGTACGCGCGGACACCGAACGACGCGAACACGTCGATCGATTCGACTGGCTGGACGGTGGCGGCGGCGGTCATCGCCGTGAGGTGAGAGTGGTCATCGCGTTGGCGTTAAATATCGCGTGTGTACCACCCGTTCGATACGGGCGCCAAGGGCGTTGAGCCGATCGTCGATCCGTTCATAGCCGCGGTCGATTTGGCCCACGTTGTTGATCGTGCTCGTCCCTCTGGCACACAGCGCCGCAAGCAATATGGCCATCCCAGCGCGAATGTCCGGTGACTCCACGGTGGACGCCCGCAACTCGGACGGCCCCGCGACCAACACTCGGTGAGGATCGCAAAGAACGATCCGCGCGCCCATGCCGACGAGCTTGTCGACGAAAAACATGCGGGACTCGAACATCTTCTCGTGCATCAATATGAGACCCTGGCACTGCGTCGCGGTGACAATGGCGATCGACATGAGGTCGGCTGGGAATGCCGGCCAAGGTTGATCCTCGAGTTTGGGGACATGCCCTCCCAAGTCGCTCCGAATCTCCCGGCTCTGATCCGCCGGGACTATGAGATCCGGCCCATCCACGACGCACTCCACACCTAGGCGCGCGAAGCCCATGCGTACGGCTCGAAGGTGCTCTACGCCTGCATCCGCGATCCGCAGCTCCGACTTGGTTACAGCGGCCAGACCTATAAAAGAACCCACTTCGATGTGATCCGGCCCAATGCTATAGCGGGTCCCTCGGAGCGCACGTCCACCATGGATCGTGAGCGTGTTCGTGCCGATCCCCTCGATCTGCGCACCCATGGCTTCGAGAAAATGCGCGAGGTCTTGGACGTGGGGTTCGCTCGCGGCATTCCGAAGGATCGTGGTGCCGGTCGCGGCGACCGCCGCCATTAACGCGTTCTCGGTCGCAGTCACACTCGGCTCATCGAGAAACACATCCGCGCCCACGAGCCGCGGGGCGCTGATCTCGAACTTGCCATTGAGCGTAAAAGTCGCACCCAGCTGTTCGAGCGCCAGAAAATGCGTATCGACGCGCCGGCGCCCGATCACGTCGCCGCCCGGCGGGGGCAATTCGAGGGATTTACAGCGGGCGAGCAACGGCCCGGCTAGCAGGATCGATGCGCGGATCCGCGCGCAGAGCCGCGGGTCGAGCGAGGCCGCCCGGATCTCCCGCGCGTGGATCTTGAGCTCGTGCGGGCCGGACCACTCGACGGATGCCCCAACCGACCGGAGGAGATCGACCAGGGTTTCGATGTCATTGATACGGGGGACATTCGAGAGCTCGACCGGCTGATCGGTCAGGAGCGCCGCGGCGACTATAGGGAGCGCCGCGTTCTTATTGCCCGACGGCCGGACTGTCCCTGACAGCTTCCGGCCGCCTTCCACCATAAATTGAACACTCATTGAAACTGAAGTTGCGGGGGTTGGCCCTCGGCTTGCAATGTTCGGGGCCATCAATTCACTCTAGTCCCGAGGAGACGAGCATGGTGCCGGTCTGGATTCAGATCGTCACGCAGGTGGCAACCATGATCGTGATGGTGGCCCTCGCGATCCTCGTCCTCGGCGCGATCCCGGCCGTTTTCGTCATCCGCCGCCAGATACAGAAAACCGGCGAAGAGGTCAGTAAGGCCGCCGCCAATGCCGGGCCCTTGCTGCAACAGGCAGTCGATCTGCTTGGCGAGCTAAAGGGGATGGCCGTCGACGTCCGATCGGACGCCAAAGTAGTGCACCGTCTCGTGACCGATATCGACGCAGAGGTGCGGCTGCATGGGCAGCGTTTGGACGCCCATTTGGCCGAGCTCGGCGCGGTAGCAGGGGTTCTCCGTGACGGCCTGGAGGATGCGGTAGTCTCGGTCGCGGCTGTCGCGCACGGCGTTCGTGCGGGAACCGCGGCGTTAGGACTGAGCGAAAATGGCGAAAATGGGAGGAATAATGGCGACGACCATGAAGGATCACCTGGGCGACGCGCACAGCCACGAATCCGAGGCCAACGGCGTGAAGAACACACTTAAAGAACGGCTCCCCCGCCT
>DASRDS010000379.1:0-5487 GCA_035652495.1 Gemmatimonadaceae bacterium | reverse complement strand
CCGAGCGTCCGTGTGGCACGATCGAGCGTCCGTTCGTCGGCGCCGCCGAATCCGAGCAAGAGTCCTTGTCGTGGCGACGGCCCACCGTAGCACGTCGACAAGGCTGCCGGCGCCAGTCCGCGGCGTTCCAGCTGCCGGACGACGTCGAGATCCGGCACGCCGTCCGGCAGCCACACGGGCACGTGCAGTCCGGCGTCGGCATTATGCACGGTAAGCCGGCCGTCACAATGTCGCGCCAGCCCCGCGAGCAGCGCGTCACGCCGGCGGCGGTAGATGTCCCGCATACGCCGGATGTGCCGCGCGAATCGGCCTTCCGCTAAAAAGTCAGTCAGCGCCAGCTGCATCAGCGTCGGCGAAAAGATGTCGAGCGCATCGCGCGCATGGACGAACGTGTCCCACAGTCGTGGCGGCACGACCATGTATCCCACGCGCAGGGCGGGGAACAACACCTTGCTGAATGTGCCGATGTACACGACGCGCTCGTGCGCGTCCATGCCCTGGAGCGCGCCGAGTGGTCGGCTCACGTAGCGATACTCGCTGTCGTAGTCGTCCTCGATGACCCAGCCGTCGGTCTGTGCGGCCCACGCCAAGAGCGCCACGCGTCGCGCGGCGGTCATGGAGACGCCGAGCGGGTATTGATGCGACGGCGTCACGTAGACGGCACGAACGGAAGTCGCGGCGAGTGCGCCAACGTCGATTCCCTCGTCATCGACCGGAATGTGCGCCATACTCGCCCCGCGCACGGTCAGCGCCGCGCGAGCGCCGGGATATCCCGGTTCCTCGATGCCGACCGCGCTTCCCGGCGGCACCAGCGTGGCCGCGCAGATCTGGAGCGCGGACTGAGAGCTGGACACCACCAGAACGTGACTCGCCTCGCACCGCACGGCGCGCGCGGTGCGCAGGTACTCGGCGATCTGCTCGCGCAACGGCAGGTACCCCGCCGGATCGCCGTATCCCATGAGCTCCGCCGGCATCGCGTGCGCTTGCCGAGCGATGATGCGGGCCCAGGCGCCGCGCGGAAACTGATCGAGCGCGGGCGCGCTCACTCGGAACGGCCGTAACCCCTGATCGAGGCGGTCCGTCGGGACTTTCTGAAGCGCGCCCTTCCGTCCACCGACGAAATCCGCGTTGACGTACGTTCCCGAGCCGCGCCGGCCGTCGAAGTACCCTTCATTGAGCAATTGTTCGTACGCGGCCAACACCGGCAGTCGGGATACGCCCAACTCCGCGGCGAGCGCGCGGGTGGACGGGATGCGCTGGCCGGGCCGAAGGTGTCCCGCGAGTATCGCGCGGCGATAGCCTTCGTAGATTTGCTGATACAGCGGCTCGCGCGATTTGCGGTCGATCGGCAGGTGCGTAATCAGCTGCGGTCCGGCGGTAGAGCGCATACCTAAACATATCGAGGGTTGACAGTGGCGTGTCTGAGTGGGGCGAAGCGCGAGAAGGGTTTCGTCTTGCGTAACCCAGACTGTCTAGGTATCGTCGAGTATGGCGATACTGAGACAGGACCGCCTGTACGGCACGTTGGACGCGCTCATTCTGAAAGCGCTGAAGCTCGGCCCGCGCCACGGCTATGCGGTCGCCCGGTGGTTGGAGCAGGCGGCCGAGGGGGCGCTCACGATAGAAGATGGCTCGCTGTATCCGGCCCTCTATCGACTGGAGCGCCGTGGCTGGATCGAGGCTGACTGGGGGATGAGTGAGCTCGGCCGCCGGGCGCGGTTCTATCGGCTGACGCGGCAGGGTCGGGCTCAGCTCGCGGTCGAGACCCGCGAGTGGGCGGTCTTTGCTGCCTTTGTCACGCGCGTGTTGGAGACCGCCTGATGCGCCCCAATGAGGTGGATCAGGAGCTCGCATTTCACATCGAGATGCGCACGAGAGAGCTGATGGCGCAGGGACTCACGGAGGCGCACGCCCGTCGCCAGGCAACCGAACGCCTCGGCGATGCGCATATGCTCAAAGATCGTCTCGTCGCGATCGGCAGATCCACGCACCGCCGCGAAGTGCTCTCAGAATGCTGGCAAGACGTCCGCTTTGCCTTCCGCCAGATGCTCGCGGCACCGGCCTTCGCCGCGATCGCGATCGGCACGCTGGCCGTCGGCATAGGCGGCACGACCGCGATCTTCAGCGCGGTCCGCGCGGTGGTCTTGCAGCCCTTCCCATGGGCGCACCCCAAGCGCACCGTCATTTTGTTCGAACGCTGGCAAAACACGAACGGCAGCGTCTCCATCGGCAACTACGCCGACTGGAGCACGCTGACGTCTTCATTCACCCAAATCGCCGCCGAAGCCTTCGTCGGCCTCACGTTGGACGCGGCGCCCGCGCCCGAGCGCGTGAGCGGCGGCCGCGTCACGCACAATTTCTTCACGGTCTTCGGTCAACGTCCGCTGCTCGGGCGAACGTTTCGTCCCGACGAGGACACGCCCGGGAATGACCATGAAGTGGTGCTGAGTGAAGGTCTCTGGCGATCGCGATTCGCCGGCGACAGCGCGATCCTCGGGCATTCCATCACGATCAACGTCACACCATACACCGTGGTCGGCGTGATGCCGGCCGGATTCGACCCGACGCTGTCGGGAGAGGCACTCTGGATCCCGGCCGCGTTCACGCCGGCCGAGCGTGCCCAACATGACGAGCACTTCCTCACGGTCGTGGGACTGCTCGCGCCGACCACGACCGTCGACGCCGCCGGTCGCGACATCCGGCAGGCCGCCGCCGTGCTGGCCGCTCGTTATCCCCAGGATGACGCGCAGCGATCGGCGACGGTGTATCCGCTCAGCCAATTTCTCATAGGCAATTGGCGCGACCAGCTCTGGTTCGTCCTCGGCGCCGTCTCTCTCGTTTTTCTCATTGCGTGCGTGAACGTCGCGAACCTCCTGCTCGCGCGTTCGTCTGTCCGCGCGCGGGAGATCGCGATTCGCGCCGCGATCGGCGCCGGCCGCGGCCGACTCGTCCGTCAGATGCTCACCGAAGGCGCGGTCATGTCGCTGCTGGCCTCGGCCCTGGGCGTGGCGCTCGCCGCCGTCCTCATTCGCGTTTTGGTCGCGGCCGCGCCGGCCGGCGTCATTCCGCGTCTCGAGCAAACGCATATCAACGTGGACGTGCTCGGGTTCGCGCTCGCGGTGGCCGCCATCGCGACGATCACCAGCGGTCTCGTTCCGGCACTGAGACTCGCCCGGCAGGATCCTCACGAGACCCTCCGGGGCGAAGGCCGCGGCATCGGCGCGGGCCGGTCGCGCGAGCGGCTCCGGAGCGCGCTCGTCACGATCGAGGTGACGCTCGCGCTCATGCTCCTGGTCGGATCGGGCCTGCTCGTCAGAAGCGCCTTGGAGCTGCAGCGCGTCCCGGAGGGGTTCGACATGGCGGGCCTTTCCGCCGCCACCGTCACGCTGCCCCCCACGACGTATCGGGATCCCACGTCCGTTCGCCACGCGTTCGAGCAGATCGCCCAGCAGGTCACGCTCGTCTCGCGCGGACCGCTGGCCGGTGCGGGCAGCAACAATGGCCTGATTCCCGAAGGCCGACCGATACGGTTGGAGAGCGCGATCCAGTCCAGCATGCGCATCGTCTCCCCCGACTACTTCGCGACGATGCGGATTCCCATCCCTCGTGGCCGGGCCTTTACCGCACAGGACGTGCGCGGCGCCAATCGCGTCGCTATCGTCAGCCAACGCTTCGCCGACCTCGCGTGGCCTGGCCAGGACCCGGTGGGCCGTCGCTTCGTATGCTGTGAAGGCAGTCCGACGGATCCAATGTGGAAGACGGTGGTCGGCGTCGCGGGCGACGTCCGGTCGAGCGGTCCCGCGGGACAGATCGATCCCGAGTTCTATCTGCCGATCGATCAAACGCCTGATGAGGCGTGGAAGTGGATCGGGCAATCCATGACCATGATCGTCCGTGGCCCGTCGGCGAGTACGGCCAGTAGCGCGATGCGTGCGGCGGTGCGCGGACTCGATCCGACGCTTCCGGTCTCCAACATCCAGACCACGGACCAAGCGTTTCGCACGGCGCTCGCGCCGGCTCGCTTCAACGCCCTGCTGCTCGGCGCATTGGCCGGAATCGGGCTCATGTTGTCGGCGGCGGGCATCTTCGGCGTTATCGCGTATTTCGTCGCGCTTCGCACGCACGAGATCGGCGTGCGCCGTGCGCTGGGCGCGACGTCGAACGATGTCTTGTGGCTGATGACGCGTCAGGGCCTGGAACCGGTGCTCCTTGGCTTGAGCCTGGGTACCGTGGCGTCACTGCTCAGCGCGCGACTGTTGCGCAGCGCGCTCTACGGCGTCACGGCGTGGGATCCGCTCACGTTCGGTGTCGTGGGGCTGATACTGGGTGGCGTCGCCGTCGCGGCGATCCTCGTGCCCGCGCGCCGCGTGACGCGCATCCAGCCCACCCGTGCGCTTCAGTTCGGAGGCTAACCCGATAGATTGGGGGCATGAGCTCGCACGAACGTACTCTCGGGATGGTCTTCGAGCATCCGACGTCGCACAACATCGAGTGGCGCGATGCGATCCGCATGCTGGACGCGATCGGCACGACTGTCGACGCCGGCCACGATGGCCTGCGTGCCACGGTGAACGGCAAGACGGTCGTCTTCCACCACACGTATCACAAGACGCTCGACGACGAACAGGTCCAGCAGATGCGCCATTTCCTGCGCGACGCGGGCGTCCAGCCGCCGCACCCGGCTAAGGGGCCGTAAGCGCGGCGATGCCGAACGATGTCAGGATCTGTTGCTGCAACTCGGCTGACATCGCGTTGAGTTGTTGGACGCCGCCCGCGCCGCCGCCAACCCGATAGCGCAGCTGTCGCTGACCGAAGGGCGTCTCGATGATCTGGACCACGGCGTCGACGATCTCGGTCGGGTCGCCGGCGATCTGATCGAGCGTGTGCATGATCGTATCGGCCACGCCGTTCACGGGACCGTAGGTCGCGGTGCGCTCCGTATCGGCCGCCGACTCCACATTGCCGGCGATCGCGGTCTTGTACGATCCCGGCTCGATGATCACCGAGTCGATGTGCTGCGCCGCGAGCTCGTAGCGGTAGGACTCCGCTAACGCTTCCATCGCCCATTTGCTGGCGCAGTAGTACGCCATGGCCGGCAGCACGATGCGCCCGGCGCCGCTGGACACGTGCAGGAGCAATCCGCTGCGCTGCCGGCGCATGTGCGGCAACACCGCGCGGTTGACGCGCACGACGCTGAAGAAGTTCGTGTCCATGAGCGCTTGCGCCTGCGCGAGCGTGACGGCTTCGCTCACGCCCGACAGCACGCGTCCGGCGTTGTTCACGACGACGTCGATGCGTCCCGCGGCCGCGATCACCTCGGCGACGGCGCGCTCGACCGACGCGTCATCAGTGACGTCGAGCTCGACCACATCGGCGATGCCACGGAGCTCTCGTGCGGCAGCCGCGTTCTTTCCGTTCACACCCCGCATCGTCGCGAAGACGCGAAAATTTCTGCCGGCCAGGGCCTCGGCGATGAGGCGGCCGAAG
>DASRDS010000378.1:0-4038 GCA_035652495.1 Gemmatimonadaceae bacterium | reverse complement strand
GCCGCCGCGAACTCACGGAACCCTTTGCGCAGCTTCGTGACGAGCGAGCCCCCGGCCATTGGCGCGACGACGGCCGTGGGTGTGCGCCAGCCGAGTTGCTCGGCGATCTCGAAGGCCATGGTCTTCGAGCCTTCGCCGTAGTACCCGCGCAGGTTGACGTTCACGATGCCCCAACCAAACTTGTCGGCGACCTGGGCGCACAGACGGTTCACGTCGTCATACGTGCCCTTCACGCGCACGAGGCGCGGTCCGTACACGAGCGTGCCGACGATCTTGCCGAGCTCGAGATCCTCGGGGACGAAGATCCACGTCGTCAGCCCGGCGCGCGCGGCGTGCGCCGCAACGGCGTTGGCGAGATTCCCCGTCGAGGCGCACCCGATTGTCTCCAAACCAAACGCGGCCGCGGCGTTGATGGCGCTCGCGACCACGCGGTCCTTGAAGGACAAGGTCGGATGCGACACGGAATCGTTCTTGATCCACGCCCGATCGACGTTGAGCGCGCGCGCGAGCACGGGCGCCGCGACGAGCGGCGTCCATCCGCAGTCGAGTGAGCGTGTCGGCTGACCGGTGAAGGGAAGCCATTCGCGATAGCGCCACAACGATGGCTCGCGCGCGCCGATGATCGCGCGGTCGGGAATGATGCGCTCGCCGTAGACCGGTTCGAGCGGTCCCAAACACAGCTCACAGATGGCGACGGGCGCCGGCTCGAACGTCGCGCCGCAGTTGGCGCACGCTTGAGGCAGGGCTTTGAGCGAAGCCGCTGCCGCTTCCAGGGACGGAAACGTTACTGCCGCTGTCATACTTCGTGTTCTCCCGCCCCGGTAACACAAACGTCCCGGAGCCAAAAAGGCCGCGGAACGCGGGGGCTTTTTAGCAAATTGTTTAACGTGGCTGCAATAGGCCGCAACTCGCCACGAGTGTCAGTTGTGACCCCATGTTAATCACCGGCCCGTTCATTGCGCAAGGGCCCTGTGTGATTCTTTTTTTGTTCGTGCTGCAGGTACAGACGCAAGTGCAGACGGTAGCAATACGTAACGTCAATCTGCACACGAGCGAGGCGGTGTTGCTGCGCGTCAAAGATCTGCGCGGCGAGGTCCTCCGGACGAGCCCGGCCACCCCCGCCACACTGGATGATGCCCGATCGTTCCGCATCAAAGTGACGTCCGGCACGATTGCCATGACGGGCGACGATCTAGGCGCCTTCCTGAATGCCAACGTCTTCGCGTATCCCGGCTCGCCGATTCACAACTTGCATGTCACGATCGACAGCGGCTCGGTGATTCAAACCGGCACGCTGCACAAAGTGATCGATATCAATTTCCGCATGCGCGCCAACGTCAGCCTGACGCCGGATGGCCGTATTCGCGTGCACCCGACGCACATGACCGACCAAAAGTTGTTGCATACCCTTGGGTTGCATATGAGCGACCTGGTTGACGTCAAACACGCCCGCGGTCTCGCCATCGACAAGGACGACATCATCATGGACGCCTTGTCGCTGCTGCCGCCGCCCACGGTCGATGGACGTCTCGTGGATGTGCACGTCGACGGCAATGAGCTCGTAGAACGGTTCGCGGGTGACTCGACACCGGCGATTGACACAACCCAGGGCGGCTACTTGCACTTTCGCGGTGGCCGCCTGCGATTCGGCCGGTTGTCCATGACCGCCACCGATCTCCTGATCCAAAGTACGGAATCGCACGGTACGTTCGATGTGAACTTGCCCCACTACAGCCAGCAGTTGGTGGCCGGATTCTCAAAGACCACCCCCACCGGCGGGCTCATCGCGCATCTCGGGCGTTACGTTTCACCTAATGCCCCGCATTGATGCATCGATAGGTCGCACCCCGATGGTCCGCCTCGAGCGGGTCATCGACTCGGACATGGCCGAAGTATGGGTGAAGCTCGAGGGAATGAATCCGGGCGGATCGATCAAGGATCGCACCGCGCTCGGCATGATCTTGGACGCCGAGGAGTGTGGCCGTTTGCTCCCGGGCGGGCGCATTGTCGAGCCGACGTCGGGCAACACGGGTATCGGCCTCGCGCAGGTCGCCGCCGCGCGCGGGTATCAGTTGACGCTTACGATTCCGTCCTCGATGAGCGAGGAGCGACTGCGGACGCTGCGCGCCTACGGCGCCGAGCTCGTGCTCACTGATCCGGAGCGCCGCATGCTCGCGGCGATCGAGGAGGCCGAGCGTATTCGGGATACGACGGGCGCGTGGATGCCGAACCAGTTCGCGAATCCCGCGAACCCGCGCATCCACTACACGACCACGGGCCCCGAGATCTGGCAGCAGATGGATCAACGCGTCGATGCGTTCGTTTACGGCTCGGGCACCGGCGGTACGATCAGCGGCGTGGGCCGGTTCCTGAAGGAGCGTCGCCGCTCGATTCACGTCATCGCGGTCGAACCCGCGCGGTCGCCAGTGCTCTCGGGCGGTCAGCGCGGCCCCCATCAATTCCAGGGCATGGGCCCGGGATTCATTCCGCCGAACTTCGACCGGTCGGTGGTGGATCGGGTGATGCCAGCGTTGGAGGAAGACGCCTTCCCGATCGCGCGTCGTCTCGCGCGCGATGAAGGGGTCTTTGTGGGAATGTCGTCCGGCGCGATCGTCTGGGCGGCGATGCAAGTGGCGCGGGAGCTTGGCCCCCGCGCCCGTGTCGCCTGCATCGCGCCGGACTCCGGCGCGCGTTATCTCACCACCACGCTCTACTCAGGAGACCTTGCGGGTCTTCTTCCGCAGGAAATCCATCAGGATGAACTGCCCGAGGGTCATCGTGTTGGTGAAGTAGGCCTTTCCTCGTGAGATCTCGGACACGCGCTTGACGAATTCCACGAGGGCGCGATCGCGGGCCAGCATGAAGGTGTTGATCATGATGCCGGCCTTTCGGCAGATCGCGACTTCCTTCAGCGTGTGCTGAATGACCGTCGCATCGAGGCCCATCGAGTTCTTGTAGATCTGGCCATTCGGCATCGTCAGCGCGCTGGGCTTGCCATCGGTGATCATGACGATCTGGCGCATGTCCTTTTTTTGCGCCATCAAGAGGCGTCGGGCGAGCTTGAATCCCTCGGCGGTATTCGTGTGGTATGGGCCGACCTGCGCATGCGCCAGTCGCGCCAGCGGGATTTCCTCGGCCGAGTCGTGGAAGAGAATGACGCGGATGGTGTCGCCGGGGAATTGCGTGCGAATCAGGTGCGTCAGCGCGAGCGCGACTTTCTTGGCCGGCGTGAACCGATCCTCACCGTAGAGGATCATCGAGTGCGACGTATCGAGCATCAGCACCGTCGCGCACGACGACCGATACTCGGCCTGCCGCACCATCAGGTCGCCGTAGTCGAGGTCCATGGGGACCTCAATGCGACCGGTGCGGGCCAGCGAACGCTTCAACGTCTCGTTGACATCGAGGTTCAGGACGTCGCCGAACTCGTACTGCTTGCTGAAGCCGTCGGCTTCGATGCCGGTGGCCAGATACGGGGTCTCGTGGCTGCCGAAGCTCGATTTGCCCAACGAGCCCAAAATGCCCCGTAACGTCTTGTAGCCGAGGAAGTCGATGCCTTTCTCGGTGAGATTGAACTGCACGTCTTTGCTCGCCGCGTGGGCGAGGCCGCCTTTTCCCGTGACCGGCTGTTGCGTGCCGGGCATCTGGGGCGGCGCGTCGATCCGCAGGTAGCCCTCGGCTGCCAATCGCTGCACCAGCTGATCGAGCAGCTGCGCGAGCTTGGCCTGCGATTCCTCGTCGCCATCGCCGCGCAGAGCTTCCAGCATCTCTGGCGTGAATTGGCCGCTCTCGACCAGCGCGTCCAGGATCGCTTCCTTGAGCGCGTCGAGCGACCGGTCGGCGTCTTCGCCGAAGTCGCCCCAGTACGGACTCGATTGCCGCCCACCCGCGAATCCCGACTGCAGAAGAAAGTCTGCTAACTTATCCAGCAGCGCTTGCAGGTCGATCGCGTCCGCCGACTCCGGACTGAACTTCTGATACGTGTGGAAGCGCATTCCCTAATATAATGCCGTCGACTGCTCGATCTCTGAATCCGTT
>DASRDS010000377.1:0-26376 GCA_035652495.1 Gemmatimonadaceae bacterium | reverse complement strand
GTCTGCGTGTTTGAGCGCATGCTTGATCGCGGCCCGGAGAAGCGTGATCGCAAACGGGCTCTTCAGGCGCCCGAGCGCGACGGCGATCTCGGGGAAGACATCCTGGCTGACGAGAACGAGCGGGCGGCGAAACCGCCGCGCAACGATCGTCGCGACGTTCCCGACGAGCGGCGGGTCGGTCATGCACAGGACAGCGTCGGGTCGTTCGAGGAGCAGCGCGCGGCGAAGCGCGCGCGCGAGGTAGGTGAAGTAGTTCATCGCGCGGCGGTGGAGCTGGACACGTTCGTACGACGTCGAGTGCACGCGAATGATCTCGACACCGTTGCGGCGCTCGTAGTCGGGTTGTGACTCGTGGTGGCGGAGCCGGCCCGTGACGACGGTCACGTCCCAGTCGGGTGCGAGCGACTCGCACAGCTGCGTGAGGAGCTGAGCCGTCGCCTCGAGGCCGGGTTCGTAGTACTGGTTGAGGACGAGCAGCTTCGGCTTCCGCGGCGACCCGGGCAATCGGCCAAGGTTAACCTCAGTCGAGAAACGCTCGGGCCCACAGCTCGACCGAAAGCGCGCGCCAGACTGCGCGGGGCGATTTGCCTGCGCGAAGACGCGCCAGCGTCTCGTCCACGTCGATGAAGCCGCGCTCCCGGGTTGTCCGCGAGTCGAGCACCTCCTCGGCGTGGCGGCCGAGCGTTCCGGCGAGAAAGCCGCTCTCCGGCGTCACGAACCCGAGCTTGTCGCGCCGGTCGCGCACCGCCGGCGGCAGCAGGTCTCCGAGGGCACGGCGCAAGACGCGTTTGGTGCTGCCGCTCGCATAGAGCTCAGCCGCGGGAAGCCCGTAGGTGAGCTCGACGAGGCGATGGTCGAGGAACGGGACTCGGCCCTCGAGCGAGTGCGCCATCGTGTTGCGGTCCTCGTAGCGCAGGAGCTCGGGCAGGCCGCGCTGCGCGAGCACCACGTGGTACTGGCGGCGGAGCCGGTCGGGGAGGCCGAGTGCTCCGTCCGGGCTCGCCGGGCGCTCGCCGACGGCGCGCAATCGTCGGTGGACGACGCGGTCGCTGCGGTCCCGCCGCGCGCGCAGCCACCAGCGGGCGCGCTCGGGAAGCGCCGGGGTGAGAAGCGCTTGCGCGAGCGCGGCGCGGGACAGGCGAGCGGCGCGCACCTCGCGAGCGAGTTCGGCGAGGTGCCCGCGGCGCGCGAGATCGGCGAAGCGGTAGGCATGCGTGGTCGTCGGATAGCCCGCGAGGATCTCGTCGCCGCCCTGTCCGTCGAGCATCACTTTGAGCCCGCTCTCGGCGGCGGCCCGCATCACGAACCATTGCGCGACGATGCTCGTCGAGGCGAACGGCTCGCCCTGCGCGCGAACCACCTTCGGAAGGAGTGACACGGCCTGCCGGTCGTCGAAGGTGAGCAGATGCGGACGGGAAACGATCTGCCCGGCGACCGCGTCCGCGTACTCGCGCTCGTCGTGACCGGGGTCCGGGAACCACACCGTGAACGTCTGCTGCCGGTCGCCGACCGGCCGTGCCGAGGCGGCTTCGGTGCGTAGCAGGTGGTCGATGACGACCGCGACGGACGATGAGTCGAGGCCGCCCGAGAGTGCGGTGCCGAGCGGGACGTCGCTACGGAGGCGAAGGCGTACGGCGTCGACGAAGAGCTCCCGAAAGGCGCCGGCGGGATGGGTGGGAGGCGGTGCCGGCTCGAGCATCCACCACCGCGCGGTCTGCAGCCCGCGTTCGTCGAGGACGAGCGAGTGTCCCGGCGGCAGCTGCTCGATGCCGGCGAAGAAGGTGCCGGTGAGATGATCGGAGTACGACTGTTCGATGAAGTCGCGCACAGCGGCGAGATTCGGCGCGATGCTCGTGTGCGGGTCGCCGCGGAGCGCCTGCGGCTCGCTTGCGAACACGAGCCGGCTGCCGTCCCAGCGGTATGCGAACGGCTTGATGCCGAAGCGATCGCGAGAGCAGAGCAAGCGCTGCCGGTTCCCGTCCCACAGTGCGAACGCCCACATGCCGTTGAAGCGGTGGACGCAGTCGTCGCCCCACTGCTCGTAGGCGGCGAGCAGCACCTCGGTGTCCGTCTGTGTGTGGAACCGGCGTCCGAGCCGCGCGAGCTCCTCGCGCAACTCGAGGTAGTTGAAGATCTCGCCGTTGTGCAGCAGCTGAAGCCGACCGTCGGCGCTCGCAAACGGTTGCCGGCCGCCGTCACCGAGGTCGATGATCGCGAGGCGCGCGTGCGCGAGCGCGACTCCGGCGGGATCGGAGAACTCGCCGTCGCCGTCGGGCCCGCGATGACGGAGCAACGCGAGCATTGCGCGTGCCGTTTCGGTCTCGGGCGGGCGGCCGAGCCGCACGACCCCGCAGATGCCGCACATCTAGATTCCCCATGCTGCGTAGAGGGCGGGCCGCTGCGCCTCGGCGTTGTAGCGTTCGGCGGCAGCCGCGCGTGCGCGCACTCGCATCTTCTCGACTGCAGGGCGATCCTGCGCGAGTGCGGTGAGGGTGTCGCCGAGTTCCCCGGGTGCGTACGTCACCCCGACGCGCTCGCGCTCGACGAGTGCGCGCATCGCCGGAACGTCGGGGACGACGACGGCGAGCCCTGCCATCAGGTACTCGAAGAGCTTGTTCGGCAGCGCGAGCCGCGCGTTCTCGGTTTCGGGCCGGTCGATCACGAGACCGATGTCGAACGGAACGAGACTCCGGACGAGCTCATCGGGCGGGACCGGATCGAGCAGCGTGACGTGTGCCGGCGCGGCTGTCGCGCCGAGGACGCGCGCGAAGACATCGACGCCGGGCACGTCCGGCAGGTCCTCGAGATGTCGGCCGGGCCCCGCGGCGGCCTGGTAGACGGCGCGCAGCGGACCTTGGTGCGGCTCGAGCTGGATCTCCTCGAGCGGAGGCGCGTTGAGCACGACGAACGGCTTCCGAGGAAGGTGATGGCGACGCTGAAGCTCCTCGGCAATCGGCTCGGAGACGGTGACAACCGCGTCGGCCCGCCGCGCGAGCGCGCCCTCGAGCCGCGAGATCGCCCAGAGCCAGACCCGCGGAGGGTCGCGGTCGAAGCCTGTATAGAGCTCGTGCGCGTCGTACACGAGGCGTGCGTTGCACCGGCGTGCGATCAGCCACCCGGCTGGAAGCGTGTCCAGGTCATGCGCATGGATGACATTTCCTTCACTGACTCGACCTGACGAGGACAAGATCCGTGCCGACCGCTGGGCGCTGCGAAGAAGACGCGCTGAGCCTCTTGCGTGACGCAAGGCACGGATCCGCCGGAGCTTTTGATGCTTGTGGCTTTCTGACGACCTGGACGCAGCTAGTTCGCTTCTGGAAGCTGTCTCGGCCCCTTTTGGAGTTCGCGGCCGAGCGGCGGTGATTGACTTGACGGTCGTACCAGTGGGATCCGCTGCCGCTGCAGCTCGCCTGGCGCGCGGGTCAAGCGAAGCCGGGCCAACGGTGAGCATGACGATTTCTGCCGACAATCCTGTGTTACCGGGAGCTCCCGTTCGCGGAGTCGGCAAGCAGCACGGCACGCAACACCTGCCCGAGGTCGGAGCCAACGTACGTGCATGCCGCGGCCAGTGCACGGAAGTTGTGAGTCCCGCCAGGGTCATCGAAGGTAGTTGACGTGTGCGGATCGACCATGAGCGTCCCGCCGAAAGCCGAGTGATCCCAGACCATCTCCGTCACCCGTGGCCCATCTTCGGGAATCCTCAAGTGGGGCGCCCCAGTTGGAACGGTTCTGATTCTTAAGCTGTGGCCATCTCGAAGAATTTCAAGACCAGCCCGTCGCGCGAGTGTTTGCGATGACGTGTCGTTCGCGACACGCTCCAGCATCGCTAGCTTGAGGATGTCATCGAGCAACTCAAGTGGGTTGATAGCTGCCCGAATTTCTCTGCGCCTTCCGTAAGCGCGTAGCAACGCGCGGACGGGTGGGTTGTGTGCCGCGAACTTAAGAGCAACGCTCGTCTGACGTGCATACCTCCCGGGATCTCGCGCCATGAGTGTAAAAGCAGCGCCGATCACTCCGGGGAGCGGGGGAGCCTTTCGGCGGAACTCGCGTCCGGACAGGTCGGCCGCTGGAGCCATCGCCGCTTGGTAGGCCGTGATCACATGCGACCGAAGACTTCGCTCCAGGCGTTCCAGACCAGTAAAGCGGTGAACCCCGTTCAGGCCGTAGTAGCCAACCTCCATGGGCACTGCCAGCGCGCCGCGCGCGAGATTCAAGACCACCGATGATCCCAGGCTCATGTGGTGCCAGCTCACCTCGTGAACGGAGCCTTCACGCAAAAGCTGGAGCGCCTCCTGGGCGTGAGCGCGGGCGTCACTGACGCTTTGGGTGGTTCGCTCGCGAGCTGCGAGAACGAGACGATCACCAGAGACGATCGGATCAATCACCAGTGGAAGGCGAGATTTCAGCCTGTTCTGCTGTAGACCGGCAAGCATCGCCAGCTTTCGCAGGTCTTCATTGAAGCGCCGCTCCGACACCAGGGCCCTTGCTTGAGGTGAGCGCCGGTACGCGCCCCGAAGGCGGCGAGTCTCCTTACTTCGAAGGACAGCGTACTCGCCCGCGAGGTGCTTAGCTCTCGCACGCAGACGCCTGGAAATCGTAAGACCTGTGGCTTCTCGGCGGCGACGCTGTGAGACTTGCAAGAAAGTGGTCTTCGGTCTTTCCGCTCGCAATGGCGCGCGCTCGTCGACCAGAAGATCGAATGACTGGATGAAGCGCGAAAGGGAGTAGTCACCAGTCTCCACCAACGCAGTGAACGCACGGTCCACCATTGCATCCACGAAGTCATCGTCCCGGATCGCCGCAACGACCTCATCGATATTCGAGAGATCCCTCGCCAACGGAACATAGTGCTCCCACGGTGCTACGACACCCGAGTATTCGCCCGGGAACAGCACCAGCCCCGTTCTTAGCGCCGCAGCTTCGAAGATGCGAGGGGAGACAACGTTGATAACAGCGTTGCCCTCATGGGGTGCGAGGAGCTTTGCGTGGACTTCGTCGAACGTAGCTGCCGGGTGCGCCGCCATGTAAGCGGTCACCGTGTTCTCGATCTCACCAGTAAAATCGACAATGGACGCACCGCTCTCGGTCCCGAGCGTCGTGCGGCAGCGCATCAGGAAGTCAATCCACGCTTCGCCATACATTCGGTCGCTTTCGGTCCAAGAGATATCCAGCTTCAACGACTGGGTCTTGGGATGCTCCAGGAACCGATGCCCGATCTCGATCTTGTCTTGGCCGAGGCTCCCGAGCCAATAGGGGACGTGGCGACCTCTGTACCCAACGTCGATTGGCCTCTTTGAGGCAGGCTTCCCTACGCGTTGGGGAAGCTCATCAGGAACGAACCCTGCGAGTGTCGTTATCAGCTGTGTGTCGGGTAGCCTGGAGCCATAGACCGCCGCGAGAGCATCCTCTGGAACAAGGGTGTACAGCACATCGATGCCGAGCCGCCGGATCGTGTCTGTGATTTCGTCAACCCACCGGTACTCGTCCTGGATGAATTGGATCTTGAGCCCGTTAAAGTCCGCGATCTTTTCCGCGAGCTCTGCGGGAAGGTATGTGTTGTAGCTCACGACGATCGTGTAATGGATGACGACGACGTCGAACTCGTCAAGATCGAGCTCGCGAGCCCTTGCTAGACCGCGGGGGTTCATGAGGGACACCGCGTGATGCGATTTCTGGAACGCCTGAAGATGATCGTGGACGTTCCCAGCTAGAGAGGGATCGTCATCGCAGAGCAGCAGTACCGAGCGTGGCGACGTCGCCCTCATGAAACGGCTCTAACGTAGATGTCGAGTCCCACCTTCCGGGCGAGCGAGTACAGGAACCGATCTCTCTTGATAACGAGCCTGCCGAGGGAGATGTCTGGGAAGTTCTGGATGTCAACCACCACCGACGAGAAGCGCGAAAAGAGATCCTTTACGTCTGTCGCGCTCGCGTATTCGGTGTGCGGTGGGGCTGCACCGCGGGAATCTTGGTCATACAAACCCCGGAGCTGCTCGTCAAACGACTGAGCATCGCGATGGAAGGCGCGCCGTGCGAGCTGGATGAGGCGCCGAAGCGAGTAGCGGTAATAGACCATCACCACGGCTCGCCCCCCTGGTCGCAGGACTCGGTGCACTTCATTTACGGCGCGCTGAAGATCCCCGGTGTGGTGCAGGCAGCCGATCGAGTAGACCCAATCGAAGCTTGAATCTTCGAAAGGCAATTCCAGTGCGGATGCCACTTCTGCTCGCGCCCGGCTGGCCGCCCCCGCACCGGCTATCCGCGTGTTCATCAACGCGACCGGGGCCTGCGCAACATCCACCCCGGTGTAGCGCGCCCCGCTCTTGACGAGAAGTTGGCCGAGTGTCCCGTAGCCCAATCCGATCTCTAGAACATCCCGTCCACTCAGCGCTCGGGGATCAACGTAGTCGAGTAGATACGGGTAATAATCAAGATACGCCGAGTCGAATCGCCGCAGATCTTCGTCGGGATCGCCGCTGGGTTCGATCGTCTGCGCCATGAGCCAGCCGCAGAGCGTGTCCCAGTAGCTGGCGTTCAGCGCGTCGGCGCCGCTGGCGCCCGTGTGAGTCATTCGAGATCGGCGCTCGAGCCGACAGGTGAGGAGTGCTTCACTGTCCACTCCGCGTCATGGCGGAACACTCCGTTGTCGAAGACCTCGTTTCCGCGGACCTCGAATTCGTAGCTGCGGTCGAGAAGGTCGTACACTTGAGGCGCGTCGGCGGCTAGTCGTCTGTAGAGGGCGACCGAAGCCAGGTACAAGCCGTCGCCGAGGTTCAGACTCTCGAGCCCCAACCGAAAAACCAGGAGCTGGTCCGGGCGAACGTCCACGTCAAACCGTTGGCCCACGAAGTTGGTCGCCAGTATTCCGTCGCTTCGGTAGATCGTTGCGGCAGGAGTGACCGGTAGTTGGCCGGTGGCGTGCGAGCGTGCCTCGATATAGAGAGACATTGATTCACCCGGTGCAAAGACAGCCCTCTCTGTTCCGTCGCTCTCGAGATGCACTCGCTCGATCAACAGCGATTGCTCGCCCGGCCATCGGCTGACACGCGTATCGGAAGTGCTGAGTCCGGTTGAGCCCTGCCCACGCCGCGTGTCCAGCGCCATCGAGAACCACGCCGGCCCGTCGCTTTCGAACTCTTCAGAACAGAGAATGGTTGTGCCGTGCCTTCCTGTCAGCGTTCCTCGTCCGCATGCTCGGACTCGCACTGCATATGCAGACGAGCCGTGAAGCAGCCAGAGATGGAAGAGAACCGATCCGCTCGTCTCTACGCGTCGGCATAGGTCTCCTGCCTCGGTTGAAGGTGCCGACCAAGTCGAGCTGTCGAGTACCACGCTCGCGCTCTGTGCTGGGTCTGCGTCCTGCGGTCCTCCGACATCCACGGAATCTTCGGTCTGCCCGTCGCGAGTCAGTTCGACGGCCCAGACGATGAAGGCACCTTCGAAGGTGACCAAGATGTGATCGGTGTAACTCTCACGCTCGAACGCGTCGTAACGGCTCGAAAGAGACTTCTCGTTCCGTGCGCGGAGACGCCGGTCTTCAAGCTGACGAACGAACTTCTCGTATGACTTCACAATTTCCGTGCTCGGTCCCCGGTCGACGATCCGGCCGCGATCGATCCAAATAGCCTCTGTACAGAAGCGCACGACCTGGTCGAGGGCGTGCGACACGAGTAGGACCGCAGCGCCACTGTCGAGCAATTCGCGCATCCTGGCGCTCGACTTGGCGAAGAAGTACGCGTCTCCCGCTCCGAGGACTTCGTCAACGATGAGGATCTCGGGTCGGATAGTTGTCGCGATCGCGAAGGCGAGGCGCGCCTGCATGCCGGTGGAGTAGGTCTTGAATGGCTGGTCTAGGAACCGGCCAAGCTCTGTGAATTCGGCGATTCCACGCTCTGCCTCGGTGATCTCCTTCGGCCGGAGGCCGAGGAAGGAGAGCGAAGCGCGAATGTTCTCGTAGCCCGTGAACTCGGGGTGAAGCCCGCCGCCTGTCTCGAGCAGCGCCTGTACGTCGCCTCCGACGCGCAGAGTTCCTTCGGTGGGTTCGATGTTCTGCGTGATGAGACGGAGGAGCGTCGACTTACCCGCTCCGTTGCGGCCGATAATGCCAATGCGCTCCCCACGGTCCAGCGTGAAGTCGATCCCGCGCAGCGCCCAGAACTCTCGGTAGGAGGCGCGGGCTTTCCCAGGCAGGCCGAGCGCATCAATCAGCCGGCCGGAACGTGACGAGAAGATCTTGTACATCTTCCCGACGTTGTCCAGTTCGATGACAGGCCTAGACATAGTCGATTACGACCTGTTTCGCTCTCGAAAAGAACCAGCTTCCTAGGGCGAACGTGCCGCCGGACAGCACGATGAGGCCGATGAAATGCTTCGTGCTCGGAACTGCCCCGAGAATCATCAGGCGCTGGTAAGCCACAATGAAGTACGCGAACGGGTTTAGCGCCAAGAGCGGTTTGAGCGACTCCGGAACCTGCGTTGGCACATAGGCGATTGGCGAGAGGACGAGCAGCATCATCAACAGCGCCGTGAGGAGGTTCTGAATGTCACGAAAGAGCACGTTCAAGAGCGACAGGATCCAAACGAGCCCGATCAGCCAGAACAGGTGCAGAACGAGGACGATGGGGAAGAGGACGATCGGCCAATGCAGGTTCCCCGTGAACGTGACGCCGCAGATGATGACGACTGAGCCGACCACCATGGTTGCCATGCTCGCGAGCACGGACTTGACGGGCGCCAGATCGATCGGGAAGACGGTGTTGCTCAACACGGCTTTGTTGGAGATCACCGAACTCGTGCCCGTCGTCAGGGCCTCTGACGTCATCAAAAACGGGACGAGCCCCGCAAACACGTAAAGCACGTATACGGTGGACGACATCCCCGGGGCCTTGATTCGGTAGATCGCGACGTACACGAGTCCGTAGACGGCCAGGATGAGAGTCGGCGCCGCGAAGACCCAGCCGATCCCCAACATGGATCCCGCGAAACGCCCAGCGATGTCGTTGCGTGTACTTCGTAGGAGGAGCCGTGTGTGCGTCAGCAGATACCTGGACGAGCCAAGTCGAAGGCTCTGTAGCTTCCTGACATGTCCAGCGGGCGTAGTGACCTCCACGACCGGACAGGTTAGACGGAAGGCAGTCCGCTTCCTGTCTGCTAGATCCGTTCACGCGGGCCCGGCGGGTCCAGTTCTCCTCCTGTATTGGAACCCCTACCGGCGTCTACGAGAGGCTGTCGCAAGCCATCTGCGTGCGGTGCGCGCGGCTGTGCCCACCGGCTCGGTTCTGGCTGTCAACACCGCTCTTCTCGGCGCGCCTCAGTTTCTGAGCACAGTGCGGCCTTCGGCCGTCGTCCTGCACACGACGTTCCTTGGGATGCGCTGGGCATCGAATTTCGAGCGCACCCGGCAGCAGACCGAGTGGATAGGAAAGTGCGGTGTCGATGTGATTGCACTTCCCCAAGACGACTATGACCACGCCGATGTCCTCGATGAGTGGCTTGTCGAGATGGGCGCTACTGCTGTGTTGAGCCCGTTTGCAGAGCATGGTGACTTCTATTCGAAGGCTCGGAAGCAGGCGAGAATGGTTCGAATCCTGACCGGCTACGTCGACCGATCTCGCGCCGCCGTCGCTCCCGCCCTACCGCTTGCCGATCGCCCCCACGACGTCGTGTACCGCGCGTCATCTCTTCCCTACTGGTTTGGCTCGTTCGGGCAGATGAAGAGCTCGGTTGCGAGGGTCGCGCTGGCCGAGGCGGCCTCGCGTGGGCTCTCGGCAGACATATCGACAACGGACGTCATCTATGGGAGTGACTGGTACCGACATTTGAGCTCCGGTCGGGTAGTTGTCGGCTGTGAGGGAGGCTCGAGCGTTTTCGACGGCCGCGGAAACGTGCGACGCAGGATCGAAGAGATCCTCAGCGAGAGCCCGGACGCAGCGTTCGAGGAAGTCGACAGGCGAATGCCTGCCGGCTGGGACAGCCGGATGTACTCCGCGCTCTCGCCGCGGCATCTCGAAGCGGTTCTGACGCGCACCCCACAGGTTCTCGTCGAGGGCGAATACAGCGGAGTTCTGCTTCCAGGAAAGCACTACGTTCCGGTGTCGAGAGACCTGTCCGACCTGGGTGATGCCCTCGAAGAGGCTCTCCATCCGGAGGTTGGACGTCGGCTAGCCGATCAGGCGTTCGTCGATGTCGTGGAAAGCGGCGAATATGGCTATGAGCATCTGACAGAACTAGTTCGCCGCGAGTTGCCTCCTCGTGTCGGCATCGTGCCGGCCTGGTCGCGCTCAATGACAGTTGCTTTGGGTCTTGGAGCTCGCGGGCGGCGGGCGGGCTCGGCACTTCGGCGTCGGGTGCGGAGAGCGGGCTCTATCCTTCGCTAGCGATGTGCGGTATAGGGGGGATCATCGACAGACGCCGGCGGCCACTCGAGCATGGAAGGGCTGCTGTTGCGGTGATGAACGATCTACTCGCCCACCGAGGCCCTGACGGCGAAGGGTCCTGGGTGCACCCCAGGGGCCACCTAGCTCTTGCGCACCGAAGACTGACGGTCATCGATTTGGACACCGGTGACCAGCCGATGACGGATGGCCATGACAACTGGCTGACCTACAACGGGGAGATCTACAACTACCGGGAGCTTCGGCGAGAGCTCGACGATCATCGATTCAGGACACACTCGGACACCGAGACGATTTTGCACGGTTATCGGGAGTGGGGAGCTGACGTATTGACGCGCCTGCGAGGGATGTTCGCATTCGCCCTCTGGGATGAAGCTGAGCAGGCCCTCGTGCTCGCACGCGATCCGTTCGGGATCAAGCCGATGTACTGGACGGTTGTAGACGACATCTTCTATTTCGCATCAGAGGTCAAGGCGCTGCTGCCCTTCCTCAAGAGCATCGAGACCGATCCTGAGGCATTCAAGGATTATTTGGCATTCCAGTTTTGTCTGCGCGGGAGGACGATGTTCAAAGGTGTACACGAGCTCCCGCCCGGTCACTTTCTTCGGGTCGACGCGACTGGAGGCATTTCGACGCAGCGTTACTGGGAGATCTACTACGAGCCTGACTTCACCCATACGGAGAAGTACTTCGAGGAGGCGGTTCGCTCCCTCGTGCGCGAGTCGGTAGCCCTTCACCTTCGTGCCGACGTTCCCGTGGGCTCATATGTCAGCGGAGGGTTCGACTCGAGCGTCATCGCATCGCTTGCGGCAAAGATCCATCCCCACGAGCTCATGGGATTCACCGGAAAGTTTCCCGAGCGTGCCGCGTATGACGAGAGCGAGTTTGCGCGAGCGGTTGCCGATCGCGCCGGGTTCCCCATGCAGGAGGTCGCCATCAGTGCGCAAGACTTCGTCGAGACGATCGAGGACGTCGTCTACCACCTCGACTACCCGGTAGCCGGGCCCGGGTCGTTCCCGCAGTACGTCGTCTCGCGTCTCGCCGCGAGTCATCGCAAGGTGCTATTGGGAGGACAAGGCGGCGATGAAGTCTTCGGCGGCTACACCCGGTACCTGATCGCCTACTTCGAGCAGTGCATTAAAGGCGCTATCGACGGGACGATGAACGCTGGACGTTTTGTCGTCACCTACGAGTCAATCATTCCGAATCTCACAGCGCTGGCGAGTTACAAGCCGCTCTTGAAAGAGTTCTTCCGCGACGGTCTGTTCGACGAGATCGATGCCCGGTACTTCAGACTCATCAATCGCAGCCCTGATCTCAGACGCGAGGTCAACTGGGACAACCTGGGCGACTACTCGCCGTACGAGAGCTTTCGCGACGTCTTCCACGGCAGCAACGTCGCCAAGGAGTCGTACTTCGACTCCATGACTCACTTCGACTTCAAGACGCTGCTACCGGCGCTGCTCCATGTCGAAGACCGGATGTCAATGGCCCACGGTGTCGAGTCTCGAGTGCCGCTCCTCGACAGGCCGCTGGTCGAGTTGGCAGCCACCATCCCGGCCGATGTCAAGTTCCGCAATGGCTCGATGAAGCACATTCTGCGACAGGCTCTCGGAGACGAGCTCCCCAAATCTGTCGTCGAGCGCAAGGACAAGATGGGGTTCCCCGTCCCGCTTCAAGAATGGGTTGTCGCCCAGCGCAGTGCAGTCCGCGACTTCGTCACGCAGATCCTCACCGATGATGTTGCTCGTGGACGCGCGCTCGTCGACAATCGTGCGGTTGTCGCCGGAATGGACGCCGAACCGTTGTACGGGCGTCGTGTATGGGGATTCCTCTGCCTCGAACTGTGGCAGCGTGCGTTCCACGACCGTGCGGCGGAATTTCAGAAACTGCTCAAGGACAAGGAAGGTGTGCCTGTATGAAAGTCCTCATAACCGGCGGTGCTGGCTTCATCGGCTCGACGCTCGCGGACCGGCTCCTCGAGCGCGGCGACGAGGTCGTCGTCATCGACAACTACGCCACCGGCCGACGGGACAATCTCACGCCGAACGCAAAGCTCGCGGTCGTCGAGGGATCGATCGCGGATGAGGACAAGGTGGCCGAGGCATTCGCGGCGAACGGCGCCCCGGACGTGGTGATCCATGCCGCGGCGGCCTACAAGGATCCGGAGGCGTGGGCCGAGGACGCGAGCTCGAACGTTCTCGGGTCCGCGAACGTTGTGCGGGCGGCCGAAGCGGACGGCGTCGGCCGCCTCATCTACTTCCAAACGGCCCTCTGCTACGGCCTCAAGCCGCTCGAGCAGCCGATTACGCTCGCACACCCTGTGCGTCCGGAGGGCTCGAGCTACGCGATCTCGAAGACGGCTGGGGAGCAGTACATCGCGCTCAGCTCGCTGGACTGGATTTCCTTTCGGCTCGCCAACGCGTACGGGCCGCGGAACCTTTCTGGTCCGCTGCCGACGTTCTACGCACGCCTGACGCAAGAGAAGAGCGTCTTCGTCATGGACACACGCCGCGACTTCATCTTCGTCGACGACCTCGTGGACTGCGTCATGAAGGCCGTCGACGGCGTGGGCAAGAGTGGTCCGTATCACATTTCATCCGGCTCGGACTACTCGATCAAGGAGCTTTACGACTGCACCATCAAAGCTCTGGACATGCCGGAGAAGTCCGACGTCGAAGTGCGGCCGCGGAGTGAGGACGACGCTGCGACGATCCTCCTCGATCCGTCGGAAACCGAGCGCGAATTCGACTGGCAGATTTCGACTTCGCTCGAAGACGGCGTGAGCCGAGCGATCGACTATTACCGCGAGTACGGGATCGAAGAGACGTTCACTCATCTCAAACCCCTGGGCTCCACGCAAGAGCAGATCGAAGAGAAGATCGGTTCGTGACGGCGACTGCCGTCCTTGTAGTCGGCGGCGCCGGCTTTGTCGGCAGCAACCTGGTTGTCGAGTTGCTCCGAAGGAGTGCATCGGAGGTAGTCATCGTCGACAACCTGATGTCGTCGGAGCGAGTCAACGTACCCGAGGATCCGCGCGTGACGTTTGTCGAGGGTTCGATCGCCGACGACGAAGTGCTCGAGCGGTTGGATGACCGCTTCGACGTTGCGTTCCACCTCGCGACCTACCACGGCAACCAAAGTTCGATCGCGAATCCTCTCGAAGATCACGACAACAATCTCATCACGACGCTCAAGCTTTACGAGCACGCCAAGAGCTGGACGAAGTTGCAGAAGCTCGTCTATGCCGCCTCGGGGTGCACGCTCGCTGAGCACACGTATGGCGAAGCAAGTGCGACGCAAGAGGACGGCCCAGTGCCGCTCGACCTCGACAGCCCGTATCAGATTTCAAAAGTCGTCGGCGAATTTTACTCGGTCTACTACGAGCGCATGACCGGCTTGCCGACCGTTCGCGCCCGCTTCCAGAACGTGTACGGGCCGCGCGAGATCCTCGGCGCGGGCCGGTGGCGAGGGACCCCGGCGACCGTATGGCGCAACGTCGCGCCAACGTTCATCTACCGAGCGCTCAAGGGGCTGCCGCTGCACCTGGACAACGGCGGAATCGCGAGCCGCGACTTCATCTATGTGGGCGACATCGTCGAAGGTCTAATCGCATGCGCGGAGCGCGGCGAGCCGGGTGCCGTCTACAACTTGGCGAGCGGCGCGGAGACTCAGATCCGCGAGCTAGCCGAGTCGATCCTTCGTATCTCGGGCTCCGACTCCCAGCTGACGGTGGCACCGGCCAGGGAATGGGACCGCTCCGGCCATCGCTTTGGCAGCACCGAAAAGGCAGAGCGCGAGATTGGCTTTCGAGCGCAGGTCAACCTCGAGGACGGCCTCATGCAGACGATCGAATGGACGCGTCAGAATCTGGAGTTGGTCGATCGCTGCGTGGAGCAGCATCGCTTGGATCTCCAGGCGGTCGCGTAGCGAAAAGACGGCCGTAGACCGCAAGTACCGCCGCCGCCGTCAGCGGCGGTGCCCATGACATCGCCAACACTGCAGCGGCCTCACCGAGCCGCGCGCGTTGCTCTTTGTCACGCGCAAGCCGTTCGAGTGCATTCGCAATGGCGCTCGGACTCGCATCGGGCAGGAGGATGCCGGTCTGATTCGGCACGAGGACGCCTCCGCCTGCAGGCGATCCTGCGGCGACTGCGGGCTTGCCGTACGCCGCCGCCTCGAGCACAGGGCGACCTAGGCCTACGCCACGATTTGGGAAGACGACGATGTCGAGAGCTTCATAGAGCGGCCCCGGATCGTCGGTGAACGGCATGAACGTAAATCGGTCTCCCACTCCGGCGTTGCGGACACTGAGGCGCATCTCGGCCTCCTCGTCGGTGACACCGGCGGCCCGAAAAAAAGCGCCGCGAATCCCGTTCAGCATGTCGCGAGTGCGCACACTTCCGCCGACGACGACGATGTGGACGGGCGCTTCTCGGCGAGCGAGGAGGGCAACCGCGTCGACGAGCTGGGGCCAGCCCTTTTGTCGGCGCAAGTAGCCGAAGAAACCAACCGTGACTCGCCCCGACGGGACGGGCAGCTGCGCTGCTGGAGAACGACCCACTTCGACCGGGTTGTGGATCACCTCGATATTCGCGATCGAGTAGGTCGATGCAACGTCCTCATCGATGGCGATCACAGCGGACGCGTGCCGGCCGATGACACGCCCAATCCAGCGCGAGCGGCGGTCTCGCCCGCCGTTCGGGAGCGACGAGCGCAGATGCCACACGACCGGCACTCCCGAGCGCGCGGCGACGACTCCCGAGACGAGCATCACGACGTCGTTGACGTGCACGATGTCCGGGCGCAGCCGGTGCAACGTGCGCCGCAAGTGACGCACGTGACCCGGGATCCACAGCGCCTCGCGCACCGCAACGAGCCACCGAAGCCCGTGATACTGCACGTCCCACGTGTGCGCGAACGCGGGCACGGGGCCGCGGTGCACCGTCGCGCCCGAGCGTTCGAAGAGCTCCGCAGCCGCGCCGTCGGGAACGATGACGTGCGCATCCCACTCCGGGCCGAGCGCTCCGATCAGCAGCGCGAGGCTGCGCGCTGCTCCGCTCGCCTGCGGCCGATGATGGACGAAGAGGACGCGAGGCACGGCGGGCGCGCTACGACAGCCGCACGCGCATGAGCACCCAGAGCGCCTTGAAGCCGTCGCGCCAGGTGATCTTCTTGCCCTCCGCGTACGTGCGCCCGTAATACGAGATCGGCAACTCGTAGATGCGGAGGTTCTGCTTGCAGATCCGTCCCGTGATCTCCGGCTCGATCGCGAAGTCGTCCTCGCGCAGGTCGAGCGAGCGCAGGACGTCGGCACGGAATGCCTTGTAGCCGGTCTCCATGTCGGAGAGCGTCGTGTTGAACAGAAGCCCCGTGACCAGGCTCAGAAAGCGGTTGCCGACGAGATGCCAGAAGAGATAGGCGCGCTGCGGCCGTCCCCCGGAGAGCCGCGAGCCGTAGACGACGTCGGCGACGCCGCGGACGATCGGCTCGATCAGTCCCGGGACCTCGACCGGGTCATACTCCATGTCGGCGTCCTGGATCACCGCGATTTCACCCTCGATGTGCGGGATCGCTGCCCGGATCGCCGCGCCCTTGCCACGGTTCGCCTGTCTGATGACGTGCACGTCGGGAAAGCCGTCGGCGACGTCGCCGGTTCCGTCCGTCGAGCCGTCGTCGACGACGATCACCTGGCGTTCGAGATCGAGTGCCTCGATCCGGCGGAGCACCTCGCCGATCGACGCGGCCTCGTTGTAGGCGGGGACGATGAACGTCACCTTCATGCTGCGGGAGCATAGGGTGCACCGCGGGCGCGCCGCTCCGTACCATCCCGCGGATGATCGTCGTCGAGGTTTTCTTCTGGGCGTCGCTCGCCGGCCTGATCTGGACGCACGCTGCGTATCCGCTCGCCGCGACAGCGGCTGCGCGGGTCGCGCCCCGGCGTGTCCGCAAAGGGGACGTGCTGCCCGCCGTTTCGGTCATCGTCGCCGCCTACAACGAAGAGACTGTCATCGCACGCCGCCTCGAGAACCTGCTCGCGCTCGACTACCCGCGCGACCTCCTCGAGATCGTCGTGTCATCGGACGCCTCTTCCGATCGCACCGAGGAGATCGCGCTCCAGTTCCCCGACGTGCGCGTGATCTCGAACCCGCGCGGCGGCAAGGTCGCGGCGCAGGATCGCGCCGTGCGGCAGACCTCCGGCGAGATCGTCGCGTTCTCCGATGCGAACTGCACCTGGTCGCCGGATGCGCTTAGTACGCTCGTGCGGGCATTCGACGACCCCGACGTCGCCTATGTCTGCGGCCAGCTCGGCATCCTCGCCGCCGACGGTGGCAACAAAGAGGGCCTGTACTGGCGGTACGAGATGGGTGTCCGTACGGCGGAGTCAGAGCTCGGATCGGTCACCGGCGGCAACGGGTCGATCTATGCCGTTCGTCGATCCGACTACGTCGAGGTCGATCCGCGCTTCGGCCACGACCTCTCGCTTCCGTACCTGATGGTCCAGCGCGGGCGGCGCGCGGTCTACGAGCCCGCGGCCCACGCGTTCGAGAAGCCGACGCCCACGAACGAAGCAGAGTTCCGCCGCAAGGTGCGCATGTTCGAGCACTGTTGGCTGATCGTGCTACGCGGGAAGATGCTGCGCGGCCTCGGCCCTCTGTACGGGCTCGAGATCGTCTCGCATCGACATCTTCGTTATGCGTCCGGCGTATTGCACGTCGTTCTGCTTGCGACGTCGTTCGCGCTGATAGCCCACGGTTGGTTCTACGACGTCGTTCTTGGTGCGCAGCTCGGGCTACTCGGTGCGGCGCTCCTCGGGGTCGGCATCGCGCGCTACTACGTCCTCGTCTCGTGGGCGACGCTCATCGCACTGTGCAACTACGTTCGTCGGGGCGTGCCCGCGACCTGGGAAGCCGCCGAGGGCACGCGGTAGACATCCCTAGGGGCCGTGAACGTGATCCGGATCGGTGCCGTGCATCAGACCGCCGATATAGACCCACCGCTTCGTGCCGAGCTTGCGCACCTTCACCACGAACTGGCTCGGTGTCGCGACGAAGTGGTGTATCTCGTCAGTCGCAGAGTCGCCTGCCGTGATGCCGTCGTAGCCGACGACGTGCACGAACATGAGGATGAACGACCACCCGATGCACGCTGCGAGCGGCACATAGAGCGACCGGCCGAACCGGCGGCGTAGCTCGGCGATGCCGATCAGCACGAGCGGAAACTCCGCTGTCAGGAACCGGGACGAGTAGGAGTACGCCCCGTCCCACTCCGCCCAGAACGTGTGTCCGACGAGTAGCGCGACCGAGGCGCCGAGGAGCGTCCAGAGAAACCGGCGTCGCCCTGCCTCGTGCTCCCTGCGAAGCGCCAGCGCGTATCCAACCGCGCCGAAGGCTGTCAACGGCGTCCACACGAACATGCCACGGTGATCCGTGAACAGCATCTTCAGCGGGATCAACGGGTCGAACCCGTTGAACGGATTGGTCGTGCTCGCGACCGGCCCGGTCGAGCCGCCTGACGCCAGATGCGCGATCGCCGAACGCGGGAAGTAACTCGGCTCGAAGTACGAGATCCCACGCAGCGCCGGCAGGGCGAAGAGAAGCCCGCCCACGAGAACGGCGACGCTTCCCGCAAGTATGAGCGCTCGCTTGTTCGTCAGCGCGAACGCGACCGCGATTGCGAAGAAGAACGCGGCATTCACGTAGCGCGTGTTCACCGACACGCCGGCAAGCGCACCGAGCGCGACCACGTGGCGGTCGCTGAAGCTCCTCGTCTGGATCCGCAGCAGCAACACGACGGCGGCGGTGATGTAGAGCGTGTCGACTGCGTGTTTCATCGCCGGCTCGAACATCACGTAGTAGAAGAGCTGCGAGCCGAGCACGGTCACGAAGAGGACGCTCGCCGACGCAGGAAGTCGCAAGCCGCGCAGCAGCTTCCACCCGAGATACAGCGTGACGAGAAACGCGACCTGGCACGCGACGGTGATCGAGATCTCCTCGATCGACACATGGAAGATCTTCGGCTCCGGGCTGAAGATCGCGCTCAGGACCCGCCCGACGGCGAAAAACGGTGCATTCCAGACGTCGCTGCCGAACTGGTAGGCGAACGCGAAATCCGGGTGCTCACCCGCGAACCGCCGCAGCAGGTTGAAGTAGACCAGCGCGTCGCCGTAGACCTGGAAGTGGACAAACGTGAGCGCGAAGAGCGCGTAGAGCGCGAGCCAGATCCACATCTGCCGGCTGAAGAATTTGCCGCCGGCCTCCGCGTTCGTCACGCGCGGAGACTAGCGCCGAGCCTCCCCGTAGCATTCGGGCCCGTGACGATGCTCGCGCGCGGCGCTTACCGGCTCGCCTCGCCGACCCGCGTGTTCCTGGCGAGCCGACTCGCGATTTGGCTCTTCGCACTCTTCGCTTTCTTCGAGTTCGACCCGAACCGCAGTGTCTATGCCGGTCGCCTGGACGTTCCCCGGCTGACGCACGATCTCGGCGCGGTCACGGACGTCTGGGCGCGATGGGACAGCGTCCCGTATCTCCAAATCGCGGAGCACGGTTACGGCGGCGTCAAGGGCAGCCCGGCGTTCTACCCGCTCTACCCGTGGCTGATGGGTGGGCTCGGCTGGGTCCTCGGCGGTCACTACGTCCTCGCCGGCGTCCTCCTGTCGCTCGCCTTCACCCTCGCCGCGTTCGTTCTCTTCGATCGCCTTGCACGACGTCATCTCGACCGGGCGGCTGCCGGGCGGGCGCTCGTCTACCTCGCCGTGTTCCCGGCCACGCTGTTCCTGCAGGCTGTCTACGCGGAGTCGCTGTTCCTGCTGCTCGTCCTCGCGGCATTCCTAGCGGCCGAGCATCGGCGCTGGACGGTCGCGTGGGCCTGTGTCGGGCTGGCGCTCATAACGCGTCCGGCCGGGATCGCGCTCGTGCCGCCGCTTCTGATCCTCGCGCTGCGCGATCCTGCGCGAAGACGAGCGCTCGCGCCGCTCCCGCTTGCGGCTGCGATCTTCGCCGCGTATCCGATCGTGCTCCACGAGCAGCTGGGCGACGCCACGGCCTTTCTGCACGCCGAGCGCTTCTGGCATCGACATGTCTCGCCGCTCGGCCCGCTCTCCGGCATCTGGCGCGCGCTGCACGCGGCATGGGCGGGCGTCTTGCAGCTGACGGTCGGGTCCGCGACGCACTGGTACTGGACGCCCGTCAACCCGGCGCGCACCGCCGTGCTGAACCTCGAGTACCTCGGCTACCTGGTGGTTCTGGTGTGGCTCTGCTTTCTCGCGTGGCGCCGCATCGGCGCCGCCTACGGCGTGTACGTCGCGGCGAGCCTCCTGATCCCGCTCAGCGCGCCTTCGGATCTCTACCCGCTGCTCTCACTGCCACGACTCGCGCTTGCGATGTTCCCGGTGTTCTTCGCGCTTGCGACTATCACCGACGACAGCCGCGCGCACGACTTCGTCGTGGTCGTCAGCTCGTTGTTGCTCGGCGTATCCGTTGCAGGCTGGGCCACCTGGCAGTGGGTTTCATGACGACGACGATCAGCGTGCCGAGCAGAGCGAGCAATACGCCGTCGCGCGCGACGAGGAGCCACGTCGGGAGGGCTTCGAACCGGATCAGTGCACTCCAACGGCCGGGAAAGTAGGCGCGCGTCAAGACGACTGCGGCTGCGACGGCGGTGCATGCCGATAGGCCGAGAACGCCACCGAGGAGCGGTGCGAGGGGGATCAGCCAGATCAGGAACTGGGGCGAGAAGACCTTCCCGAGCGATACGAACGCGAGCACGGCCGCGGTCGCCGCGATCGCAAGACCGCGTGCATCGCGGCGACGGCGCGCAAACGCGATCCAGATCGCGAGCAGCGCGACGATCTCGAGGACGGTCGTCCCCGCTCCGCCGGCGGCGGCCGGCTTCCCGCCGAGATTCACCGACGCGTGCGAGAACGAGACCGCGAGCGGGCGGCCGAGCAGCTGGTGTGTGGCGAGAAGCGCGGCCGCCGCCGAGCTCTCGAGCTGAAGCGGACGGTCGGCCTGACTCGTGAGGCTCGAAACCACACCGTGCGGCGCGAGGACGAAGAACGGCACGAAGCACGCGAGCGCGGCCGCAACCGCGGCGGCGAGGTAGCGCGCCGCGTCACGCGAGCCGTGCGTTCTCCAGAGCCACGCAACGGCGATCGGCACCAGCACCGCCGGGTAGACCTTCGCGGCCGCGGCGACGCCGACGAGCGCGCCGGACACGACTCGCCGGTCGTGCGCGAGCGCGGCAAGCGACGCCGAGACGAGGAGCGCGGGCCAGAGGTCGAAGTGCCCGAGCGCAAGCGGGCCGAGTGCGAGCGTGGCGGCGGCGACGAACGCGAGCCCCGGCAGCACGGACCCGCCGAGGTGGCGAAGGATCACGGCCGAGCAGGCGAGCGCACCGGCGCCGCACAGCCCCATCAGAACCTCGAAGGCGATGCGGTAGCCGCGGGTCCCGGTCGACACGAGTGCCGGGAGCTCGAAGGGGACGAGCGCTGCCGGGGGGTACTCGACGGCGAAGTCGCGGTACGGCACCAGACCGTGACGCATCTCCGTTCCGTACAGCTGATACCGCGGCACATCCGTCGCATTCGTGGCGAGGTGAATGCTCATCAGCACGCACCACCCGATCGCGAACGCGCCGAGCGCTACCGGAAGAGAGACGCGCACCGGCCTCGATCGTAGTGCGGGCAGGTTACGTTCTGGTCGTGAACCGCGCCCTCGACGTCGCGATCGCCGGAGCCGGGCTCGTCGTCACGAGCCCGCTCCTGGCAGTCGGCGCACTTGCGGTGAAGGTCGAGGACGGCGGGCCGGTCCTCTACCGCCAAACTCGTGTCGGCAAGAACGGCATCGACTTCGAGTTGCTGAAGCTCCGGACAATGGTCGTGGGCGCCGAGCACAAGGGCGCCGGCTTCGCCGTCGACAGGGGCGATGCGCGCATCACGCGTGTCGGACGCGTGCTTCGCCGGCTCAGCCTCGATGAGCTGCCACAGCTCTGGAACGTCGTGCGCGGCGACATGTCGGTGATCGGGCCGCGCCCGACGCTCCGCTATCAGGTCGAACGCTACGACGAGCGTCAGCTGCACCGGCTCGACGTGAAGCCTGGTATCACCGGTTGGGCGCAGATCCACGGGCGCGCATCGCTGCCGTGGGCCGAGCGGATCGAGCTCGACCTCTGGTACGTCCGCCACCGGGACTGGAAGACGGATCTGCTGATCATGCTGCGAACGCCGCTCGCGCTCTTCGGCGGGACGTACAAGGGATCCACCGGCGGGTGGCGAGCCTAGACTCGCCGGATGCTCGGGGTTCCGGCCGCCTCCGCCGCGACGACGGCTCTCCTCGTGCTCTGCGGCCTCCTGCTCGCATCGGCACTCATCGTCCCTGCCCGCCGCTTCTTCCGGCCGTCGGGGAACGAGGAATGGCTCGTTTTCTGTGCGGTGGGCGTGGCGGTCGTCGCGCTGCCGTGGATCGGCTGGCGGTTCGCCGAGGATCTCTCGTACACGACGAAGCTCGACAGCTACTCGGCGCAGAGCGCTGGGCCGATCCAGGCGTACCTCCCCGGCTATCTCGCGAGTGACGCCGCAAAGGTGATCCCGCGCAGCGCAACGTGGGCAACTGCGGTCGGCGCCTCGTCCGCGAACCCGATCGCGCAGAAGGCGTTCCCGGCGCTCGTGTTGATCACGCTCTTCCCCCGGCCGTCTGCCCCACCACACGAAGCCGGGTGGATCGTCGGCTGGGGGGCTCCGCCAGGGCGAGTGGCCAGGGTGAAAGACGCACGGGTCGTCCATCCACGGCAAGGACCATTGCCCGCCGTCGTCGTCGCCAAGACTGTGCGGCCGTGACGCAGGACGCCCTCTGGCTCCTCGTCGTCAACGCCCTGTTCCTGCTCGGCGGGCTCGGCGTCACGAGCGCGGCCGGGCTCCGCCGCGAGCTCCACCGCAGGCTCGGCGTCTCGTATCTCGCGGGAGTGGCGGCGTACGGTGTGATCGCGCAGACGCTGTTCGTGCTCGGTGTACGCATGACCCGCGTCGAGATCGTCGTCGTCTGCCTCGTGCTCGCGCTCGGGCTGGCTCGGCAACGGCCGTCCCTCCGGCGACTGCGGATCGGGGTTCCCGGGACCGCCGTTGTAGCCGTCGTCGTGCTCCTGGTCGTGCTCGCCGTCGACCTTTGGTACCAGCCGCTCTGGGCGTATGACGCATGGACATTCTGGACGCCGAAGGCGCACGCGCTCGCGGCTCTCGGTCTGCAGCCGGCTTGGTTCGCGCAGCCCGAGTTGCTGAATCGCGACTACCCGCTGCTCTTGCCGTCGGTCGAGGCGGCGGGCTTTCGCTTCACGGGGTACGAGACGGGGCTGCTCGATCTCCAGTCGTGGCTGTTCGTCGTGGCATTGCTCGGTGCGTTCGCAGAGCTCGTGGTCGCGCGCGCGCCTCGGTGGGCCGTTGCGCTCCCGACTCTGATCGTCGTCTCGCCGTCGATCGCCGATCAACTGGCCGCCGCGGAAGCCGACATCCCGCTGGCGGCGTTCTTCGCCTGCGCCGCAGCCTTCGCGTACCTCTGGCATGTGGAGGGCGACCGCTCGTCGCTTTTGCTCTTCGGGCTCTTCTGCGCGGGCACCGCTGCGACCAAGGCCGAGGGGCTCGGCTTCGTGGTCGCGCTCGCCCTCGTCTTCGCCGTGGCCGACGCGCGGCGGCGGCCTCGTGCCGCACTTGCGCTTGTCGGCACTGCCGCGCTTGCGGTGCTCGCCGCCCTCGGCGCGTGGCGCGAGTGGGTCGACGCCCACCACATTCCGCAACAGGCGTCGATCGGACGCGTAACGGACCTCTCGCTGCTGGCGCACCGGCTCGAGCGGCCGCCGATCGCGGCAGCGTATCTCGCTGCGCGTCTGCTCGACCCGCGTGCGTGGCTCGTCCTCGTTCCGCTGCTTGCGGTGCTCACGTGTTTGCTCGCTCGCCGCAGTCGTGGGGACGCGGTCCTCGTGGCCGGGTTCGTACTCCTCAGTCTCGCCACGCTCGTTCTCGCCTACTGGACCTCGCAGTTCCAGCTCCACTATCACCTGGAGACATCGGCTCGACGCGTGATCACAGGGCCGTTGCTCGCCTGGGCATTCCTCGTGCCGCTCGCGTGGGGCCGTCTGCGTGCTGACCCTGCTGCCGACCCGGCTACCCTCTCCACGACTTGACCGCCGTCTTATTCACGTGCGCGGGGCAGCGTGTCGACATCGTCACCGCCTTCCGCGACGCCGGCGCCACGACGATCGCCACCGACCTGAACAGGCTGGCCCCTGCCCTCTACCACGCCGATCACCACGCGCTCGCTCCGCCCGTGAGCGACTTCGGCTACGTCCGTGCGCTGCGCGACCTTGTCGACCTGCACGACGTACGGCTCGTCGTGCCGCTCACCGACCTCGACCATGTGATCCTCGCGCAGGGCCGCGGTGAGCTCGCACCGGCGATCGTGCTCGTGCCCGACGAGGACACATCCGCGCGCTGCGCCGACAAGTACCGCGCCCATCAGTTCTTCCTCGAACACGGAATCGGCTCGCCGCCGACGTGGCTGCCGACCGAATTGCCCGACGATCTCGCGTTCCCGGTGCTCGTGAAGGCGCGGCACGGATTCGGCTCGCGGCACATCTACCGCGCCGCGAACGGTGCCGAGCTCGACTTCTTCCTGCGCTACACGGCCGCCGACTCGATGGTGCAATCGGTGTGCCGCGGCGTCGAGTTCTCGATCGACGTCTTCTCCGATCTCGACGGCCGCTGCGTCGCGGCAGTGCCGCGGACCATGATCGAGTCGAAGGGTGGCGAGTCGATCAAGGGGATGACGATCAAGGACCCGGAGCTGATCGAGTTCGGCCGCGTCGTCGCGGAAGCGCTGCGCACTGTCGGCCCCGCGAACGTGCAGTGCTTCCGTGAGCCGGATGGAGAGCTGCAGGTGACCGACGTCAACCCTCGGTTCGGCGGCGGCTTTCCGCTGCCGACCGCCGCCGGGTCGCGCTATCCCGAGCTCGCGATCGCGGTCGCGAACGGTGAGCGGCTAGAGCCGCGCTTCGGAGAGTTTCGCGAGGGCGTCGTGATGACCCGCTTCTTCTCGCAGGTGATCCTGGAGGAGACGGACGGCGGCCTCGAGCCGGCGCCGGACTCGGTGGGCGAGGAGGTCTAGCCCTGCGTTATCTCGTCACGGGCGCCGCCGGCTTCATCGGCTCACACCTTGCGGAGACGCTCCTCGAGCGCGGCCACTCCGTCGTCGGCATCGACTGCTTCACCGACTACTACGACGTCGCGCGCAAGGAGGAGAACGCGCGCGAGCTCGACGTGCAGCGCGTCGATCTCGCCGAGGACGAGCTCGACTTCTCCGGGCTCGACGGCGTCTTCCACCTCGCGGGCCAGCCGGGAGCGCGCAGCTTCGGAGACGTGTTCCCGCTCTACCTGCGGCGCAACGTCCTCGCCACGCAGCGCGTCTTCGAGGCGGCCGTCGCCGCGAATGTGAAGGTCGTGTGGGCGAGCTCGTCGTCGATCTACGGCGACGCGGAGCAGTATCCGACGCGCGAGGATGCGACGCCCCGCCCGAACAATCCGTACGGGATCACGAAGCTCAGCTGCGAGTTGCTGCATGACGCATACGCTCGCAGCTTCGGCCTCGAGGCGGTTGCGCTCCGCTACTTCACCGTCTACGGGCCGCGGCAACGGCCCGACATGGCGTTCGCGCGCATCGTCGAGGCTCTCGCGTCAGGCGGGTCGTTCGAGCTCTACGCGAACACTTCGCGGTCGTTCACCTACGTGGCGGACGTCGTCGACGCGACGATCGCCGCGCTTGGAGCGGCACCCGACGTCTACAACGTCGGTGGGGGCGAGGAGGCGACGATGCACGAGGCGATCGCCCTCCTCGAGGACATCGCCGGCCGGAGGCTCGCCGTGTCCGAGGGCGCGCCGCAGGTCGGCGACATGAGGCGCACGAAGGCGGACACCTCGCGCATCGAGCACGAGCTCGACTGGCGTGCCACGACGCCGCTTCACGCCGGGCTCGCCGAGCATTGGCGCTGGTGTTCGGCTAGGGTCGGCACCGCATGACGGCCCCCCAACTGGACGCGGAGCGCGAGGTCGATCTCGCACGCTGGCGCCGCGCAGTCGTCGCACTCTGGTGGCTGCCCGTGGCGGGGCTCATCATCGGCGCGATCGTCGGCGTTCTCTACTCGTTCCGGGGCGGGACGAACTACAAGGCGACGGCGCTGATTTCGCTGGGCCAGCCGACGTCGCCCGGAGGCGCGCTCGTTCCGAGCTACGGCACGAACCCGCGGGCGGTGTCGCAGATCGTGAGCGGTGCGGCCTACCAGCGTGCTGCCGCCGACGCGGCCGACATGCGCCCGGGCGCTCTGCGCGGGCACGTCTCGGTGGGAACGGTCGGCTCCGCGGGCGCGGGCGCGACGCGCACGACACCCCTCATCTCGCTCACCGTCACGGGCACGCACGGGAAGAACGTCGCTGTGGCCGCGAACACGCTCGCGCAGATCGTCGTCGACCACACGACGGCCTCGTACGTGACGACCAAGATCAAGACGTTCAACAAGACGCTGCAGAACGTCGACACGCAGTTGAACGGGATCACTTCGCAGCTGAACACGATCAACGAGGCGCTCCGCGCGGCTGCGAAGAAGAACCTCGATCCGTTCCAGCAGCTCCTGATCGTGGCGCAGCAGAACAACGCGGAGACGCGGCAGGGGAACCTGATCGCGCAGGAAGAGACGCTGCAACAGCAGCTCGCCTTCGCGCGGAAGGTCGAAGCCGCGGTCGTCGTGGAAAAGGCGGCGGCTGTCAAGGCCTCGGCGCATTCGCGCTCGAGCTCGCTCGTGGTCGGAGCGTTGATCGGACTGATCGTCGGGGCGATCCTCGCCGTCGCGGGCGAGGGCAGGTTCCGCCGCCGCGCGGCCTGATGCTCGAGGGAAAGCGCGTCGCAGTCGTCGTGCCCGCGCGCGATGAGGAAGAGCTCATCGT